>NZ_CP107913.1:4308333-4610000 GCF_036014115.1 Streptomyces sp. NBC_00448 | reverse complement strand
GGCCCAGGCTGCATCTCCCGGCCGCAGACCGTGCATCGACGCTCGGCGACGCAAAGAAACACCCGGCCCATGCTGGTGCTAGCGAACTGAGGGGTTCCGTCCTCCCAGGGAGTGATCGCCGGCACGGGGTACCCGCGTTCGTCTCGCGGGCGGCTGGTGATGCCGGTGGGCATGGTGACGTCGGCGACTCGCATTCAGCGAATATATGGCTCTGCTGGCCGACCGCGCCTGCTCTTCAAGAACACCGCTGACAAGATCAACGGACTGCCCTGAACCCGCCCGGACCAGGACTCTCCCGCCGTCTGATCGCGGCAACTGCAACCCAAACTGCAACCCTCAACGTCGTTGGCCCCCGCTGCGAGCAGCGGGGGCCAACGACGTCGTGCCCGGTGAGGCACTGGCGGAGGATACGAGATTCGAACTCGTGAGGGGTTGCCCCCAACACGCTTTCCAAGCGTGCGCCCTAGGCCACTAGGCGAATCCTCCGGGGGAGACATTACAGGGTGGAGGGGGGTGGGAGCGAACTCGTTCGGAGGGCGGGGGGTGGGGTAGGGTGGGCGCAGCCCCTCACGTGGCGCTATCTCGCTGAACTCCCCCAGGGCCGGAAGGCAGCAAGGGTAAGTGGGCTCTGGCGGGTGCGTGGGGGGTCTTCGCATGCCCGGGGGGATTTTCGGGTCCGGTGGGGCGGTGTCGAGGCGGCGGGACCTCGGCCGGACCGCGGCAGGACCGCAGTCGGACCCGGGTGAGACCCGAGGTGGACCCGTGGTGGGGCGCGGGGTGGGGCGCGGTGTCGGTGGGCCCGGCTAGTCTCGGAGGCGTGTCACTCGCTCTGTATCGCCGCTACCGTCCGGAGACCTTCGCCGAGGTCATCGGGCAGGAGCACGTCACCGACCCGTTGCAGCAGGCGCTGCGCAACAACCGGGTCAATCACGCGTACCTGTTCAGCGGCCCGCGGGGGTGCGGGAAGACGACGAGCGCGCGGATTCTGGCGCGCTGCCTGAACTGCGAGCAGGGACCGACGCCGACACCGTGCGGGGAGTGCCAGTCGTGCCGCGACCTGGCGCGGAACGGCCCGGGGTCGATCGACGTGATCGAGATCGACGCGGCGTCGCACGGCGGTGTGGACGACGCCCGCGATCTGCGCGAGAAGGCGTTCTTCGGGCCGGCCGGCAGCCGGTACAAGATCTACATCATCGACGAGGCCCACATGGTCACGTCGGCGGGGTTCAACGCGCTGCTGAAGGTGGTCGAGGAGCCGCCGGAGCACCTGAAGTTCATCTTCGCGACCACCGAGCCGGAGAAGGTCATCGGCACGATCCGGTCGCGTACGCACCACTACCCGTTCCGGCTGGTGCCGCCGGGGACCTTGCGGGACTACCTCGCCGAGGTGTGCGGGCACGAGGCGATCCAGGTCGAGGACGGGGTGTATCCGCTGGTGGTGCGCGCCGGGGCCGGCTCGGTGCGGGACTCGATGTCGGTGATGGACCAGTTGCTGGCCGGCGCGAGCACCGACGGTGTGACGTACGCGATGGCGACGGCGCTGCTCGGTTACACGGACGCGGCGCTGCTCGACGAGGTGGTGGACGCGTTCGCGTCGGGCGACGGCGCGGCGGTCTACGGGATCGTGGACCGGGTGATCGAGGGCGGGCACGACCCGCGGCGGTTCGTCACGGACCTGCTGGAGCGGCTGCGCGACCTGGTGATCATCGCGGCCGTGCCGGACGCGGTGGAGAAGGGGCTGATCGACGCGCCCCGGGACGTGGTCGAGCGGATGCAGGCACAGGCGTCGGTCTTCGGCGCCGCCGAGCTGAGCCGCGCGGCCGACCTGGTCAACACCGGACTGACGGAGATGCGCGGCGCGACCTCGCCCCGGCTCCAACTGGAGCTGATCTGCGCCCGGGTGCTGCTCCCGGCCGCGTACGAGGACGAACGCTCGTTGCAGGCGCGGCTGGAGCGGCTGGAGCGCGGGGTCAGCCTCGGCGGCCCGGCGAACGCCGCGACGGCCCCCGGCGGCGGGCCCGGCTACGGTGACGCGCCCGGCGGCCCGGCCCAGGCCGGCGGTGCCACGGGTCCGGGTGGCGGTCCGGCGTACGGCGGCGGCCCCGCGGGCCCGTCCGGTCCGGCGGCGGCGAGGGCCGCACTGGGCCGTACGGCAACGGGCCCGGCGGCACCCGCACCCGCACCTGCGTACGCACCCGCGGCTCCCGCCCCCGCGCCGGAGGCGCAGCAGCAGCCCGCGGCCCCCGCGTCGCCGCCACCCGCGCCCGTACCGCCGGCACCGCCCGTGCCGGACAGCGGGGACGCGGCCCCCGATCCTTCCTCCGCCCCGCGCCCGGGTGCGTGGCCGACCTCCGCCGCGCCGGGTGCGCCTGCCGCCTCCCCCGCGCCGGCCCCCCGCCCGGGCGCGTGGCCGACCACGGCCGGCCCGTCCCAGCCGAACCCTCCGCACCAGCAGACACACCAGCAGGCGCATCAGCCCCCGTCCGGCCCGCCGGCCGGAGCGTCCGCGCCCCCGCCCGCCCCCGCGGCCACCCCCGTGTCCAGCGGCCCCATCGGCGACCCCTCCCGCGTCCGCGAGCTGTGGCCGCAGATCCTGGAGGCCGTCAAGCACCGTCGGCTCACCTGGATTCTGCTGCTCAACAACGCCCGGGTGGTCGGCTTCGACGGCGAGACGCTGCAACTCGGCTTCGACAACCTCGGCGCGCGCAACAGCTTCGCCAACGGCGACAGCGAGGACGTGCTGAAGCAGGCGATCGGCACGGTGACCGGGGCGCGGTGGAAGATCGAGACCCTGGTCGACCCGGGCGGCGGCGGCAGCGACGGCGGTGGGCGAGGCGGCCCCGGGGGTGGCGGAGGCCGCGGCGGTCCCCCTCGCACGCAGGCACCCGGCGGCCCGGGCGGCCCGCCACAAGGCCAAGGTCAAGGTCAAGGACAGAGCCAGGGCCCGGCAGGTCAAGGCCCCGGCCGACCGCCCACCGGTCAGCAGCCGAACGGCCAGGGCGGCGCGCCCTCCGCGTACGGCTCGGCCCCGCCCGCCGCCGCCCCGCCCGCCCCTCGCCGGGAGGGCCAGGGCGGCACCGCCGTGCCCGGCCCCGGCGGTGGCCAGGGCGCCGGCCCGGGCATGGGTTCGGGTGCGGGCGACACGCGTCCGTACGCCGGCGGCTCCTCCTTCGCCGAGCCACCGCCCCTCGAGGACGACATCCCCGAGGAGGACGACCCGGAACTGGTGGATTCGGCACCGGCTCTCAGCGGCCACGACCTGTTCATCAAGGGGCTCGGCGCGACGGTCATCGAGGAGATCAGCCACGACTGAGCGCGGGTGCGCACAGGCGTCGGCGGGCGTACGCGCACCGGCCCGCGCAGAAGCCCGTGCACCGGCCCGCGTACACGTACGGGCACGGGTGCGACGTGGGTACGGCGGTGCGTGCGACCAGGGGAGGGGTGCGCGCCGCGCCGATCCTCCGTACGGCGTAGGGCGCTGGGCCGTACGAGCACGTAGGCTCGCCCTGTCACGTAAAACACGCGGCAATCCCGTAAAACCCGTAGAGCCGCAGTACTCGCAGGGCCCGTAGACAACAGACGGCACAGGCAGGAGCGATTCCGTGATCCCCGGTGGTGGTCAGCCGAACATGCAGGCGCTGCTCCAGCAGGCGCAGAAGATGCAGCAGGATCTCGCGGCGGCCCAGCAGGAGCTGGCCGAGACGACGGTGGAGGGCTCGGCGGGCGGCGGCCTGGTGCGGGCGACGGTGACGGGTGCGGGCGAACTGCGCGGGCTGGTCATCGACCCGAAGGCGGTCGACCCCGACGACACCGAGACCCTCGCCGACCTGGTGGTCGCCGCGGTGCACCACGCGAACGAGTCGGCGCAGAAGCTCCAGCAGGACAAGCTCGGCCCGCTCGCCCAGGGGCTGGGCGGGATGCCCGGGCTGCCGTTCTGAGCCTGAGCCGGCGCTCCGCCTGACGTCGTTCTGCCGGTTCGGCTCGTTCGACTCCGTCCGGCGCTCAGGGTCCGGCCGCGGTTCCCCGCCCGGACCCTGATCCCCAGCTCCCGACCCTCACCCCCCCCGACCCCCAGGCCAGAAGCTCCGTGGGCCCCGAAGATCCGAAGGAAGGCACGGCGTGTACGAAGGCGTGGTGCAGGACCTGATCGACGAGCTGGGCAGGCTGCCGGGCGTGGGGCCCAAGAGCGCGCAGCGGATCGCCTTCCACATCCTGCAGGCCGACCCGGCCGACGTACGCCGGCTGGCGCACACGCTCTCCGAGGTCAAGGCGAAGGTGCGGTTCTGCGCGGTGTGCGGGAACGTCGCGCAGGAGGAGCGCTGCCGGGTGTGCAGCGACCCGCGGCGCGACCCCGCGGTGATCTGCGTGGTCGAGGAGCCCAAGGACGTGGTGGCGGTCGAGCGCACCCGGGAGTTCCGCGGGCGGTACCACGTACTGGGCGGCGCGATCAGCCCGATCGAGGGTGTCGGCCCCGACGATCTGCGGATACGGGAACTGCTCGCCCGCCTCGCCGACGGCACCGTCACCGAACTGATCCTGGCCACGGACCCGAACCTCGAAGGCGAGGCGACGGCCACG
Organism: Streptomyces sp. NBC_00448; assembly: GCF_036014115.1. Lineage (NCBI taxonomy): Bacteria > Bacillati > Actinomycetota > Actinomycetes > Kitasatosporales > Streptomycetaceae > Streptomyces > Streptomyces sp. NBC_00448. The sequence continues at coordinate 4,605,422 of NZ_CP107913.1, read as the reverse complement.
TATCTGGCCCGCATGGTGAAGCCCATGGGTTTGCGCGTCACGCGACTGGCCAGTGGACTCCCGGTGGGCGGCGACTTGGAGTACGCGGACGAGGTCACGCTGGGGCGGGCCTTCGAAGGGAGGCGGTTGCTGGATGTCTGACGCCGTGGTGGACGAGGACGCGCGGGCGAGGAAGAGCGGGAGCGGCAGGAACGTGAGCGTGGCGGGCAAGGACGTGGCGGGAGCAGCCGCGGGCAAGGGCGGTACGGGCGCGGGCGGCCCAGCCGCCGGCAGGAGCGGTGCCGCGGGCGGGAGCGCCCTGCCGGGCCGGCCGGACGCCCCGGGGCCGATGCCGGAGCCGCAGGAACCGGACGAGTTCGCCGTCCAGATCAGCGACCAGATCGAGAGCTTCATCCTCTCGGTCCGCGAGGTCGCCAAGGGCGACGACCCGGACAGCGCGGTGCCGTACCTGCTGCTGGAGGTCTCCCAGTTGCTGCTGGCCGGCGGGCGGCTCGGCGCGCACGAGGACATCGTGCCGGACGAGCGGTACGAACCGGACGCCGGTCCTGAGCCGGACGAGGACGACCTGCGGCAGCGGCTGGCCACGCTGCTGGAGCCGATCGACGTGTACTCGGAGGTCTTCGACCCGTACGTGCCGCGGTCGACGCCGGTGGCCTGCCGGATCTCCGACGACCTGGCCGACGTGGTGGCGAACCTGGCCCACGGCCTCACCCACTTCCAGGCAGGCCGGGTGTCTGAGGCGTTGTGGTGGTGGCAGTTCTCGTACCTGTCGAGCTGGGGGCTGACGGTCAGCGCGTCGCTGCGCGCGCTCCAGTCGCTGGTGGCGCACGTACGGCAGGACAGCCCGCTGGACGAGCTGGACGGCCTGGACACGGGCGGCGACGAGGACGAGGAACAGCTGGCGCGCGAGGCGGGCCGGGTGATGGAGGCGGAGCTCGGCACGATGGGGTTGCGCCGCCGCCGGCAGTGAAAACCTGGTGATCGCCTGGTGCTCGCCGCCGCGCGGTGATCACCCGGTGTGTCGGCGCGCGCGGTGTCGCCCGGTGCTCGCCCGCCTCCGAATGGCGGTGATCACCTGGTGAACCCCGTGTCTCAGCATGTGATAAGGGCGGGGCGGTCGCGGGCGGCTCGTTAAACTGGGCCGACCGCATTCACCCTTGATCCACCCTGAGCGAGGAGCGCACGTGGGCCTTGTCGTGCAGAAGTACGGCGGCTCCTCAGTCGCCGATGCCGAAGGCATCAAGCGGGTCGCCCGCCGAATCGTGGACACCAAGAAGGCCGGCCACCGCGTGGTCGTCGTGGTGTCGGCGATGGGCGACACGACCGACGAACTGATCGATCTCGCCGAGCAGATCTCACCGATCCCGTCCGGCCGCGAGTTCGACATGCTGCTGACGGCCGGTGAGCGCATCTCGATGGCGCTGCTGGCGATGGCGATCAAGAACCTCGGCCATGAGGCGCAGTCCTTCACCGGCAGCCAGGCCGGCGTGATCACCGACTCGGTGCACAACAAGGCGCGGATCATCGATGTGACGCCGGGCCGCATCCGGACCGCGCTCGACGAGGGCAACATCGCGATCGTGGCCGGGTTCCAGGGTGTGTCGCAGGACAAGAAGGACATCACCACGCTGGGGCGGGGCGGCTCGGACACCACCGCGGTGGCGCTGGCCGCCGCGCTGGACGCCGAGGTGTGCGAGATCTACACGGACGTCGACGGGGTGTTCACCGCCGACCCGCGGGTGGTGAAGACGGCCCGCAAGATGGACTGGATCGCCTTCGAGGACATGCTGGAGCTGGCCAGCTCCGGCTCGAAGGTGCTGCTGCACCGCTGCGTGGAGTACGCCCGCCGCTACAACATCCCGATCCACGTCCGTTCCTCGTTCTCCGGGCTTCCGGGCACCTGGGTCAGCAACGAACCACCCCAAGGAGACAGGCCGATGGAGCAGGCGATCATCTCCGGCGTTTCGCACGACACGACCGAGGCGAAGATCACCGTGGTCGGGGTACCGGACAAGCCGGGCGAGGCCGCGACGATCTTCCGGGCGATCGCGGACGCCGAGATCAACATCGACATGGTGGTGCAGAACGTGTCGGCCGCGGCCACCGGGCTCACCGACATCTCCTTCACCCTGCCGAAGGCCGAGGGGCACAAGGCGATCGAGGCGCTCACCAAGGCGCAGACGGTGATCGCCTTCGACTCCCTGCGCTACGACGACCAGATCGGCAAGCTCTCGCTGGTCGGGGCCGGGATGAAGACCAACCCGGGGGTGACCGCGACCTTCTTCGAGGCGCTGTCCAACGCAGGGGTGAACATCGAGCTGATCTCGACCTCGGAGATCCGGATCTCCGTGGTCACCCGGATCGACGATGTGAAGCCGGCCGTGCAGGCGGTGCACTCGGCGTTCGGGCTGGACAGCGACAGCGACGAGGCGGTCGTCTACGGCGGCACCGGCCGCTGAACGTGCTGGTGAACGGGTAGCCGGGCGGCCGCTCGGCGGGCAGTTGCCCGCGACGTCGGACATTCGCTCCCCCTCGGCCGCAACCGATGGCCGTGGGGGAGCGTCTTTGTGTCAACGCACGCCCGTGGGGCTCACAGGGCTCCCCTAGGGTGGTGCACACCGAGCGCCGACCCGGGGGCGGTCGGTGCAGGTGGGGCATTGCGCGGCATTGAGGAAGAGCTGGTACGCATGGCGATATGTGGCACTCCGTCGAGCGAAGTGCCTTGCGCGTACAACCCTCGCGGGGGGATGCGTGTCCAACTGGCGTGGCGGAGGCATGGGGTATCGAGACGGGATTCGGGCGGCGCGGCGGTACGATCGCGCCTCCGCGGCCCTCGCGTGCGGCGACCGGCGGTCTGCCGGTGATCGCGCCCTGGCCGGTGCGGGTGGCCGGCGCGAACCACGACGGCGCTGAAGGGGCGATGGCCGTCGGCACCACCGTGGACCACCTCACCGAGACCTACCGCGCCCACTACCGCTCGCTGCTCGGGCTGGCCGCGCTGCTGCTGGACGACACCGCCTCCTGCGAGGACGTCGTCCAGGAGGCGTTCATCCGGGTGCACTCCGCCCGCAGCCGGGTCCGCGACCCCGAGAAGACCCTCGCCTATCTGCGGCAGACCGTGGTCAACCTCTCCCGCTCGGCGCTGCGTCGGCGCATCCTCGGCCTCAAGCTGCTGGCCAAGCCGATGCCGGACATGGCCAGCGCCGAGGAGGGCGCGTACGAGATCCTGGAGCGCGACCAGCTCAAGGCGGCGATGCGCAAACTCCAGCGCCGCCAGCGCGAGGTCCTCGTGCTGCGCTACTTCGTCGACATGACCGAGGCGCAGGTCGCGGAGACCCTGGGGATTTCCCTGGGCTCGGTGAAGGCGTACGGTTCGCGTGGTCTTGCGGCGCTGCGCGTCGCGATGGAGGCGACGGCATGAGACCTCCGCACGACCCCCAGGGCCCCAACGGCCCCAGTGGCACCCACGGCCCCGAAGGCCCCGACGACGCACCCGAGATGGACGAGCAGACCCCCCGAGCCCCGCACGACCCGCACGACCCGCCGCAGGACGAGACGCGGGACGAGGCGCCCGCGCAGCAGGAACCGCCGATGCCGGCCGCACCGGCGTCCCCTGGCGCGGCGGACGCCGACGACGCGGGTTCCGCAGCGTCGGGTTCCGCGGATGTGGTTGCCGAGGACGCGGGTTCCGCGGACGCGGGCTCCACCGATGCGGGTGCCGACGAGCCGACGGCTCCCGTCCGTGCGGTGTCCGGCCACGCCGATCCCGTTGGCGAACCGATCATGCACGACGTGACGCCCGTCAGCGGCAGCACCGACCTGGACGACCTGACCTCCGACGAAGCCTCGCTGCGTGCCCTCATGCACCAGGCCGTCGACGGGCTGCACGCCTCCCCTGACGCGCTGGAACACCTGCGGCGGGCCGTACCGCTGCGGCGCCAGCGCCGTCGCCAGGCGGTGCTCGGTGCCGTCGCGGCTGTCATCCTCGTGGGCCTGGCGGTGCCCGCCGTCGTCCGGGTCGCGGGCAGGTCGGGGCACACCACCGCCGCGCAGGTCGGCGTCGGCAGCTCGTACACGGTCACCCCCGACGCCGGCGGTCTCCGCAAGGGCGACGCCGCGGACCCTTCGGGCAAGGCCACCCACCGGCCCGACAAGGACCGCCCGCCCACCGGCACGCCCACCGGCCCCCGGAGCACCCCGTCCGGCGGGGGAGCCCCGGTGCCCGACTGCTCCAGTGTCCAACTCGGCCAGGGCCTCAGCGAGGCCGACAGCCCCGACGCCGACGGCCGCGTCTACGGCTGGTTCCGTGTCGCCAACGTCTCCGACACCCCGTGCACGGTGCCCAGCGGCGGCGTCATCCGTGCCGTGGCGCACGGCTCCGCCGAGCAGGCCGCCATCCAGGTCGTCGGCCACACCCAGGGCGACCCGGCGACGGGCCTGCCCGCCGTGATGGCCGAGGCCCCGATCGTGCTCGGCCCCGGCCAGGACTACGAGGTCGCCTTCGCCTGGGTGCCCACCTCGGGGACGACCGGCTGTGTCGCCACCACGACCCCGCCCACCTCCTCGACGCCGACACCGTCCTCGACCGGCTCGGACGGCAGCGACCAGGGCACTGACTCCGGCTCGGACTCGTCGAGCGGCAACGTCCAGCCGGCGGGCGGCGTCCCGCCCACCTCCGCGCCGGCCAGCGTCACCTTGGACCACACCCCGGCGGCGGGCGCGCCCGTCGTCGCCGGCCCCGTCATCCAGGGTGCCTGTGCGGGCACCGTCTACACGACGCCTCCGATAGCGCAGTCGCTCGCCACCGCGCCTTAGGCCGTAGCCGCAGCGCTCCCCAGCCTCCGCGGCCCGCGTAGGTGGGCCGGGGGCTCGGATCACGCGTGGACCGGAGCGCGGGCCGGGACCCCCGGACCGGGGCGCGGGACCGGAACACCGGGTCGGCAACAGGGGGACGGGAACGCCGGACCAGGCCCGTGAGCTGGCGCGGGCCCTTCCGTGGCGGCGGCCGTGCCGGGCCGGTCGGGGGCGGTTGCGGCCCGCCAGAACCCGCCCCGTAACGTGGTGGCGTGTACCGGTTCCTGCTCACTCCGCGTTGGTTGGCGGTCAGCCTGCTCGCACTGCTGGCCGTTCCGGTCTGCGTGTTCATGGGAAGCTGGCAGCTCAGCCGGTTCGACATGCGGGTCGACCAGCACAAGAGCGCCGAACACGACGAGAAGCGCGTGGCCGCCGCGGCGCCGGTGCCCCTGGCGCGGGTGCTGCCGAAGACGGGCTCCGCGGTCGGGAGCGACGACAGCGGGCGGATCGTCAGCGCCACCGGCCGCTATGACACCGCGCACCAACTCCTCGTCCCGGACCGCCTGCTCGACGGCCACAACGGCTACTACGTGCTCACCCCGCTGCGCCTGTCCGACGGCGCCGCCCTTCCCGTGGTCCGCGGCTGGCTGCCGGGCAAGGCCGCCGACGCCCGCAGCGTGCCCGCCGCGCCCGCCGGGCAGGTGACCGTGACCGGGGCCATGCAGTACCCCGAGACGACCGAGACCAGCGGCGTGGACACGAGCGGTGCGCTGCCCTCCGATCAGATCGGCATCATCAGCGGCGCCTCCCTGGTCAATGTGCTGCCCTATTCCGTCTACAACGGCTGGATCACCGCCAACCACCCCGCGAAGCCGCTGACGGCGGTGCCCCCGGCCGCCCCGCCGAACAGCGGCCTCGACCTCAAGGCGTTCCAGAACCTCGGCTACACCGGGCAGTGGTTCGTCTTCGCGGGCTTCGTCGTCTTCATGTGGTTCCGGTTCGTCCGCCGCGAGGGCGAGGCACGCGCCGACGCGGAGCTCGGCATCCTCCCGGACCAGCCGGACGGACCGGACGGCCCCGGCGGTCCCGGCGGCTCCGGCCGGCCGGGCGGACCCGCCGCCCCCGACCCGCAGGCCGAGGACGGCGAGCCGGGGGAGCGGGACGCCGAGGGCGCCCGGGACACCGTGTCGGTCGGGTCAGCCGCCCACGTGGCGTAGCGCGAAGGCCAGTTCCAGCCGGACCTGCTTGATCCGCTCCTCGACGACCAGCGAGCCGTGCCCCGCGTCGTACCGGTACACCTCGTGCGGCTTGTCGAGGGCGCGCAGCCGCTCCACGTAGTTGTCGATCTGGCGTATCGGGCAGCGCGGGTCGTTCATGCCCGCGCTGATGTAGACGGGGGCCGTGACCTTGTCGACGTAGGTGATCGGCGAGGACGTCTCGTACCGGTCCGGGACCTCCTGCGGGGAGCCGCCGAACAGGGTGCGGTCCAGGGCCTTGAGCGCCTCCATCTCGTCGGCGTACGCGGTCGCGTAGTCCGCGACGGGGACCGCGGCGATGCCGACCGTCCACGCCTCGGGCTGGGTGCCGAGGCCGAGCAGGGTCAGGTAGCCGCCCCAGGAGCCGCCGGTGAGGACCAGCCGGGACGGGTCGGCGAGGCCGGAGCCGATCGCCCACTCCCGCACCGCGGCGATGTCCTCCAGCTCGATCAGGCCGACCCGGTGCTTGAGGGCGTCGGTCCACTCCCGGCCGTAACCGGTGGAGCCGCGGTAGTTGACCCGGACGACCGCGAAGCCGTGGTCGAGCCAGGCCGCGGGGCCCGCGGCGAAGGAGTCCGAGTCGTGCCAGGTGGGGCCGCCGTGGATCTCGAAGACCGTCGGGAACGGCGCGGCCGGCGCGTCGTCGGCACCGGCCGCACGAGGTGGCCGCTGCACCAGTGCGTGGATCGGTCCGCCCGGTCCGTCCACCCACACGTCCTCCACCGGCACCGAGTCCGGGGCGCGCAGCCCCGGTGCCTCCAGGACGACGCCGCCCGCGGTGGAGCGCACCGCCGGAGGCCGCTCGGCAGACGACCACAGGTACTCCACGCTGCCGTCGGGCCGCGCGCTCGCCCCGCCCACGCTGCCGGCCGGGGTGTCCAGCCGGGTCAGCGAGCCGTCCGCCAGGTCGTACCGGAACAGCTCGCCGCGGGCGTGGAAGTCGTGCACCACCAGGAGCGCCGAGCCGTCCGGGTACCACTCGGCGTGTACGTCGCCCGGCAGGTCGAAGGCCAGCTCGGTCTGCTCGCCGCCGGCCACGTCCCACAGCATCGGCAGCCAGCGGTCGGCGCGCTGGTGGCCGACGAGCAGCCGGGTGTCGCCCGGCACCGGGGCGAAGCCGAGGCAGTCCAGGCCCAGCTCGCGCCGGCCGCCGTCGGTGTCGTCCAGCTCCGCGACGGTGCTGCCGTCGGAGACGCGAAGAACCCGCAGCGCGCTGTGCATCGCGTCGCCGTGCTCGGTGTGCTCGACCACGACCAGGGTGCCGTCCTCGGAGAGGTCGCCGACGCCCGCGGACTCCGGGTGACGGTAGATCTCGTACGCCTCGCCGGTCGGGGGCACGACGTGGACGGAGGTGCCTTCGTCGTCGGTGGAGCGGCCGATCACGGCCAGGCCGCCGACGCCCAGCGCGAGGCCCGCCGGGTAGGAGGGGGGAAGGCCGGGCGCGGCCGGTATGTCGTCACCGCCGGCGAACGGCTGCTTCATCCACACGCCGAACTCGTCGCCATCGGTGTCGGAGAACCACCACACCCATGCGCCGTCCCTGCTGAGGGTGCCGTCCGTCGTGCCGTTCGGCCGGTCGGTGACCTGGCGGCGGCCACCGGTGGCACGGTCCCACGCGTACAGTTCGTACGTCCCCGTCACGTTGGACACGAACAGGCTGCGGTCCGGGGCGTCCTCGGCCCACTCCGGCAGCCCCACCCGAGGCGCGCGGAACCGCGTTTCCCACGCCGGCATGGCGCCGGCTTCCGACATGGGTCCGACGGCGGACCCGGTGATCTCGTTCATGACCCCATGATGCTCCGCCGCGCCCACCTTCGGTGCGGCTCCCCGCACAGCCTGTGGATAACTCCGCGACATCGCAGGTCAGAGGCGTGGGGATGAAGAGGCGGGCGGGGGCGGGGTGCCGATCGTATGCCTTCAGTCCGGCCGCCCGCCTGCTCTCAGTCCGCCTGCTGGGCCTCACCGCGGACCACCACGACCGGGCAGGACGCGTGCAGCGTCACGGTGTGGCTGACCGAGCCGAGCAGCGTCGAGCGGAACGTGCCGTGGCCGCGGACGCCGACCACGATGAGCTCCGCCCCCTCGCCGCGGTCGAGGATGACCTGCGCCGGGTTGCCCATCACGGTGACCGGGCTGACGGTGGCGGCGCGGTCCGGCGGCAGGGCCTTCTCCAACGCCTCCCGCAGCGCCTGCGCCGCGGATTCGCCCAGGTCGTAGCCCTCCGGCAGGCCCGGTACCGCGCCGCCCCAGCCGAACGACGCGGGCATCTCCCACGCCGTCACGGCCTCCAGGGACGCCCCGGTCAAGGTGGCCTGGCGGTCGGCCCAGCGCAGCGCGTGCAAGGACGGATCGGAGCCGTCGACGCCGACCACGATCCGGCCGTATTCCGTCGCCGACTCGCTGGTGGGCGCGCTCGTGGCCTCGCTCCGCTCGGCATCCGGCTCCGTCATGGCCTGCTCCTTACGCGCTACGTCCTGCGGCCCGCCGCAAGATCCGCCGCCGGACGTGCTGCCCGGCCTTGCCCTGCCCACGGCAAACCCTAGGGGACGTACTGGGGCATTGCCGTCCGGAAGGGACGCTTCTCGCGGGTGTGGCGGTGCGGGAGCCTCGGGCTACGGCTACGGCTACGGCTACGGCTACGGCTACGGCTACGGCTACGGCTACGGCTGGCACCGCGTCCGCGTACGGGTCCGTGCCCGCGCTTCAGTTCGCGGCGGGGGTGCCCGGAGTGCCCGGAGTGCCCGGAGTGCCGGGCCGCGTGCCCGGCAGGCCCGCGCAACTGTCGAGCAGGGGGCCCAACTCGCGGGCGACCGTGTGCAGGGGCGCGCTGGACTGCTCGGCCCGGGCGATGAGGAGCGCGCCCTCGAGCGTGCTGATCATGAGCGTGGCGAGGGCGGGCGCCTGTGCGTCGGGCACGCCGAGGCCGGCGAGGGCGGCGGCGAGGGGCGCGTTCCAGGTGGCGAAGGCGCCGGCCGCGGCCTTGCGGGTGGACTCGGCGGACTCCGCGCAGTCGACGGTCGCGGCGGCCACCGGGCAGCCGGAACCGTAGCCGGCGGTGTCGTACTCCCGCGTCCACTGCCCGATCATCGCGGTGAACAGCGCGCTCGGCGACGGCTCGGGGAGGGCGGCGAGGAAGCGGTCGATCCGCCCTGCGGCGTACCGGCCGGCCCAGGTCACCGCCTCGTTGACCAACTGCTCCTTGCCGCCCGGGAAGTAGTGCTGGAGGGAGCCGCGCGGTGCGCCCGCGTGGGCGGCCACCTCGCGCATGCCGGTGGCGTTCACGCCGTCGCGGCGGATGAGTTGGGCCGCGCTGAACACCATTCGCTCGCGGGGGCCGTACGTACGCGGCCGCGCGGAGGTGCCGTCGCCGGCGCCCGCCTCACCCGCGGCCCTGTCCGCGCGCGCCACGCCCGTGCTCGCCTGGTCCGCCTTGCCCGCGTCCACCGTTTCCCGCCTCCGTCCTCCGCTCCGGGCCCAGCCTATAGACGCCGGTCAGCGCGTCGATGTCACGCGTCATCCGCACCGGCTGGAGCCGTCGGCCCAGCGCGCCCAACAGCACCCGCCGGCCCGGGAGTACCGACGCCGACACCAGCCGCACACCGCGCGTCCGGGCCCGGTCGAACAGCGCGTCGAGCATGGCCGCCCCCGCGCCGAGCCGCTGCCAGCCGTCCACGACGAGCAGCCCCAACTCGCCGACCGGGCAGGGGTACGCGTCCGGGTCCGCGCCGCCGCGGTCGGCCGCGAGGCTGCCCAGCCCGACCGGACCCGTCCAACCTCCGTGCTCCGCAAGGCCCTCGGGCACTCCAGGGCCCTGCGGGTACGCCACCACCGCGTCGTGCGACTCCGGCCGGCCGGCGAGCATCGCGTCCAGGTACGAGCGGGGCAGTTCCCTCGGCTGTCCGAAGAAGCGCAGCCGGACCGTCTCGGCGGAGCAGCGCGCGAACAGTTCGGCGAGCGCTGCCCCGTCCTGCGGACGTACGGCATCGACCCGCCAGCGCGGCGCGGTCCCGGGTGCGTACGGCCCGGGTGCGTACGGCGCGGGGACTGGCGGTGGCTCGGGCGAGGGCCGTGGTTGGGATTGCGGTCCGGGTTGCTGCCCGGGCTGCGGCGAACCCGTTATGACGGTCGTCATGGTCACCAGTATTATGACCATCGTCATAGATCGCAAGCGAGGGCACGGCGGGGTGGTCCGTAATGAACGCAGGCCGTACTGGCGGTACCGGGCGGGCCGGCGGTGTGGGAGAGGCGCCCGGCGCGGGAGTCGCGGGAGTCGGGGGAGGGGACAGCGGCGCCGGCGCCACCGGGTTCATCGGGCTCGGCGTCATGGGTCAGCCCATGGCGCTGAACCTGGCCAGGGCCGGCGTCCCCCTCGTGGTGTGGAACCGCACCCCCGCCCGCAGCGAGCCGCTGCGCGCGGCCGGCGCGAGCGTCGCGGCGAGCCCGGCGGAGGTCCTCGACCGCTGCCGCACCGTCCTGCTCATGCTCTCCGACGGCGCCGCCATCGACGCCGTGCTCGGCCGCGGCACCCCCGACTTCGCCGCGCGCGTCGCCGGCCGCGTGCTCGTCCACATGGGCACCACCTCGCCGGAGTACTCGCGGGAGCTGGAGGCCGACATCCTTGGGGCGGGCGGCGGTTACGTGGAGGCGCCGGTGTCCGGCTCCCGAGTGCCCGCGCAGGAGGGGCGGTTGGTGGGGATGCTCGCCGGGGAGGAGCGATCCGTCGCCGCCGTGCGGACGTTGATCGAGCCGATGTGCCACGAGGTGTTCGTCTGCGGGGCCGTGCCCGAGGCGCTGCTGACGAAGCTCGCCGTCAACCTCTTCCTGATCACCACCGTCACCGGCCTGGTGGAGTCGTTCCACTTCGCCGAACGGCACGGCCTGGACCGCGACCGCTTCCTCGCCGTGCTCGACGCCGGACCGATGGCCAGCGGGGTGTCCCGGATGAAGGCGCCGAAGCTGCGGGACGGTGACTTCGCCGTCCAGGCAGGGGTGACGGACGTGCTCAAGAACAACGAGCTGATCGCGTCCGCCGCCCGGCAGTCGGGTCTCGCCTCGCCCCTGCTGGACGTCTGCCACAGCCTCTTCGCCGAGACCGTACGGCTCGGCCACGGCGACGCGGACATGGTGGCCGTGCTGCGCGCCATCGAGGCCCGGACCGGGGCGGCCGGCGCCCCTGACCGGTCCGTGCGAACGGTCTAGGCTGCAACCGCCGTACACCCCGGGGGAGTTGCGGCAGCGGAGCGGAAGACCGGCGGGACACGGACGTACGGAAGGCGGAACGCGCGATGGGCGTCGCAATACGGAGGGCCGGGGAGAGCGACCGGGAAGCCGTGGTGAAGCTGCTCGACGAGGGCTTCGCGCAGGACCCGGTCAGCAACTGGGTCTTCCCCGACAAGGAGCACCTGCGCCGCAGCCACGCCGTGCTGATGGGCGCCTTCCTGGAGATCTCGCTCAGCGAGGGCTACACGGACATCACCGAGGACGGCACGGGCTGCGCGCTGTGGGCGCCGGTGCCGGCGGGCGACCACGGCGACCCTGACGACCCGGCACACTTCCGGGAGGCGGTCGACCCGGACAACGAGCGGGTCGAGCAGATCGCCCGGCTCACCTCGGCGACCCACCCCAAGGACCGCGCCCACGAGTACTTGATGATGGTCGCCGTCGCACCGTCCGTACGCGGCCAGGGAGTCGGCGCCGCGCTCATCGCCAACACCCTGGAGCGCTGCGACCGCGAGGGGCTGCCGGCGTACCTGGAGGCGAGCAGCCTGCGCAGCCGCGGGCTGTACGAGCGCCTCGGCTACACCTTCCTCGGCACCCCGGTCGAACTGCCCGGCGGCCCGCACATGTACCCGATGTGGCGCGAGCCGCGACCCACGCAGCGGGATTGAACCGTCCCATGAGGCGGGGCCGGGAACGGTCCGGGGTACGCCCGCGTACGGCCGCTCACCCTTTCGTGCCACCCTTTCGTGGTCCGCCTTTCGCGGTCCACGCCGAAATCCGTTTCCGGTCGGCTGATCCGGCCGCATAGCGTGCCCGCACATGGACGACGACCAGAGCACGCCACCGCGCCTCACCCGCCTCACCTTCCACGGACCGCTCTCCGAAGCCCGGGCGACGAGGATCATCGACCGGCTGGCCGGCACCGCGCCGCCCGGGACGGTGCTCGACATCGGCTGCGGCTGGGGCGCGTTCATGCTGCGCCTGCTCGAAGCCGTGCCCGGCGCGACCGGCATCGGGATCGACCTGAACGCCGAGGACACCGCGCGCGGCCGCGCCGACGCCGAACGCCGCGGTCTGGCCGGACGTGTCGCGTTCGTCGAGGAGTCCGGTGTCGGTACGACGCTGGGCCCGGCCGACCTCGTGGTGTGCCTCGGCGCCGGGCACGCGCTCACCGACCAGAGCCCACCTGACCACATCCGCGCCGCACTTGACGCACTCCGCGGCCTGGTGACCCCGCACGGTCGCGTGCTGTTCGGCGAGGGTTTCTGGGAGCATCCCCCGCCGCCCGAACGCCTCGCCGCCATGTGGCCGGACGCCACCGCCGACGAACTCCCCGACCTCGCGGGCCTGGTGGACCTGGCGGTCGCCGCCGGCTTCCGGCCCTCCTGGATCGAGACCGCCTCCGCCGCCGAGTGGGAGGACTTCGAATCCGGCTACCAGTCCGACGTCGAGGACTGGCTCGCCGCCCACCCCGGCCACCAACTTGCCGAGGAGACCCGCACCCGTCTCGACACCCACCGCGCCACCTGGCTGCGCGGCTACCGCGGCCACCTCGGCATGGCGTACCTCACCCTCACCCCGGTCCTCTGAGTCCTGTCCCTCTGAGGTCCGGCCCGCTGGGCCCCGCCCCGTCGGACCTGGTCAGCCGCACCCGGCCGCCCCGGGACCGGCCCCCGTTCAGGCACCTCGCCCGCCATCCGTACCCGCGGGCGAAAACCTGTACGAAACCCCGTACCGGAGTTGCAGGATGGGGGCATGCCGAACGCTCCCGCCCGGCCGGTACGCGCCGCCGTCGACGAACTGCTCGCCACGCTCGACCCGTTGCCGTACGGCGAGCGCACGCGGGAGCTGGCCGCGTGGGTACGACGGCCGCGACCGGGCTCGGACCCGGCCCGGACGTCCGATCTGCGCGCCGTGCTGGCCGAGTTGGACAGCCGGGGCCACTACGGGCGCCGGCTCGCCGGAGTCGCGGCGGTGATCGGGCAGGACGTGGGATTCCTGGCGGCCCGTCTCACCGACCCGGACGCGGCGGTGCGCAGGCACGCGGTGAAGGCGGCGCGCCGCCTGCCGGTGAGCGACGCGGCTCTGGAACGGGCGATGCACGACGCCCCCCAGATCGCACGACGGCAGCTCGCCTCGGTGGTGGTGGCGAGCGGCCGGACCGCCCTCGCCGAGCGTCTGCTGCCGTCGGTAAGGGAGTTGTGGGGCGACGAGGAGTCCGGACGGCTGCTTCCCGGCTGCGCGCCCGCGACGGTGGCGCGGCTGCTGCCCGAGCTCTTCCCCGCCGTGGCGAACTGGCGCGCGCTCGGACGCAGCCACCCCGACCAGGTGCTGGCCGAGGTCGCCCGCCAACTCGCCGAGCTGCCAAGGCAGTCCCGCACGCAGTGGTGGGCGCGCAACGCCGACGTCCTCCCGGCGGTGGCCGAGGCCCGGCCGCTGCGCGTCCTCGACCTGCTGGAAGCGCACTGCCCGCCCCAACTTCCCTTCCCGGTCCGGAACATCCTCGGGCGGCTGGCCAGGGCGGCGCCCGGCCGCACCCTCCGGCTGATCACCGCACCCCGGCGCGGCACCATCCCCGCCCGTGACCTGCTCTCCAGCACTGCCCTGGCCCGCGTCGCCCGGCTCGACCCGCCCGAACTGGCCGACCTCGGCCGGGCCTGGAGCCACACCCCCGGCAACCTCGCCCTGCTGCTGCACGCCCTGCCGCCGTCCCGGCGGGAAGCCTGCTACGACGCCGCCACCGCCGGCCAGGACCTCACCCGAACCGGCCTGTCCGACGCCCTGCTCGACGTACTTCCACGCCGCCGCGCCCAGTCCGAGGCGCGGCGGATGGCCGAACAGCTCGAACGGCGCGGGGCGCCCTGGGCCGTCGTGCTGTCCGTCGTCACCCACCTGCCGGTCGCCGAGGCCCGTCCTCGGCTGCTGGCCGCCACCCGCCGCCCCGCGGCCGAGGACCGCGCCCAGGCGTACCCGCTGCTGGTGCGGAACGCCGCCAGGTCGGCCGACCCCACGGCCGTCGCCGAACTCGTTCGCGAACTGGGGCGGTTGCGCAACGAGCAGGAACCGGTGCGCACTCCCGCGCTCGTCGCGCTCGCCGAGGTCCCGCCGCGGCTGTTCTCGGGCGCGGACGCGGCCGCCCTCGACCGGATCACGGCCGACGCCGTGACGGCCCGCGACAGTTCGGCCGGCACCCGAGGTGCGCTGTCCCGGCTGGCCCTCGCCTTGCTGCGGGAGCACGCGGCCGGCGGCGAACAGCCCCTGGTCGCCTTCGCGTTGACGACCCTCACCCGGCTGGCGGGCGACACCGGCGGCGCCGACCTGGGCCGGCTGGACTCCGTGCTGCGCCGCGGGCAGGAGTTCCAGGTCTTCGAGGCGCTGCGGCCGTGGCTGGCGGCCGGCGCGGACAAGGTCGACCACTCGCTGACCTTCGCGCTGGCGCGGGCGCTCGGCCGCCGGGCCCACCGCATGCCGGAGCTGCAGGAACTCCTGTGGCAGGCAGTGCAGTTCGGGAACGACTCCACGGTGCGCACCGCCGTCGACCTGTGGCTGGACGCCCCCAGGACCAGGAGCGAGCGGGCCGTCCGGGTGCTGGAACTCGAACCCTCGGCCGCCGTTCTCCACCCGATCCTGCGCGTCCTCACCCACCGCCGCACCGACCTGCTCGACGCGCTCCTGGGCGACCGGCCGCCGTACGGGCGCTTCCTCACCCCCGGTGCGCGCTGGTTGCCGCCGACCGACGGCGCGGGCAGGTGGCTGCCGCGCCAGCAGGCCGCCGCGGCGGGCCTGTTGGCGAAGGCGGCGGCCGACGCCTCGCTGCCACCGCACGAACGGGCCGACCACATCCGCCTCGTGGCCTCACTCCCTGAAGTCGGGCTGCAGGTCGTCAGCCGCTACCTCGATTCCACCGACACCGTCCTCGCCGAGGCCGCACTCGGAGCACTCGGCTGGACCGACCGGCCCGCCGAAGCGCTCCCGATCCTGCTCGCGCACGCAGCCGACGACCGCGCCCGGGTCGCGCTGTACTCCGCCGGGCGCGCCGCGCGGTTCGTCACCCCCTCCGGACTGGAAGCCGTCCTGCGTGCCGCGCTGTTGCCCGCGGTCGACGGAACGCCCCCACCCGCGGCCAAGGTCACCAGCCGCAAGGAACTGGTCCGGCTGGCCGCCGATCGCCTGCCGGTCGGCACCGCCGTCGCCGTCGTGGGCGCGGCCTACCACCTGCCCGGGCAGCACCCGGACGTACGGGCCGCCTGCGTGCCCCTCGCGGCGACGCGGCTGCTGCGCTCCCCGGTCGCCTGGGAGTTGCTCGAAGACGCCGCCGCCGGTCCGCCCGCCACCCAGGCCGCAGTCCTGCGCACCAAGCCCTTCGAGCTGCTGTCCGGCGAACGCGCCCACTACGCGCGGCTGGTGGCGCGGGTACGGGAGTCCGCCGACGCGGAGACCGCCGACACCGCGACCGGCCTGATCGGCACATGGGCGCCGTGGTACCCCGAGGCCGCTCCGATCCTGGTCGCGGCGACGACCGACCTCACCAACCGAACGACCTGGCGCGCCGCCTCCGACGGGCTCGTCGCGCTCGCCTCCGACCCGGGCGGCGCGCCCGCGCTGCTGGACGCCTTCACCCGCCTCATCGCCGACGACGGGCACGCCGCGGAACGGGAAGAGGACGCGGCGGGCGAACGGGACCGGCCGGCCCGGCAGCGGATCGGCCACCTGACCACGCGGCTGTCGACGAACGTGCTGGGCCGCGGCGACCCGGCCACCCGCGCCGCGGCCCGGCGTGCCGCCGAAATACTCTGCGCGGAACCGGACTTCGTGGCGTTCGGCGTGCGGCTCGCCGCCGTCTCGCTCGACCTCGACGCCGAGCCGCCGGCCGCTGTGATCGGCGCGCTGGAAGACCTCGCGGCACTGCACGCCCGCCGCCCGGTGCTGGCCGTGCGCACCGCGGGCGTCCTGCGCGCCCGCCTCACCACAGCCCGGCGCCCTGGCGACCCGCTCACCCTGCTGGCCGCGGTGGACCGGCTCGCCGCCGCCGAATCCGGGCATGCGGCAGGGCAGTTCGCCGTGGCGCTCACCGAGGCGCTCGGTGGGCGTACCGGCTGGACCGACGACTGGCGCACCCGCCTGCGTGCGCTCCGCCGCCACCCCGACCCCGAAGTACGGGACGCCGCCTTGGCGGTGACCACCGCGGTGGAGTAGCGCGCGGCGCGGTCGTATGCGATCCGGCGCTTCCACGCGAAGGATCGCCGGGCGCCTCTTCCGCGCGAAACGGCCGGCGTACGCACACGCGCCCGTGGCGCGGCCCTCTCGGCGGGGCGGGCGCGCGGTACCTCTCCAACGCCGCCCCGGGGTGCGCCCGTTCACGGCCGGGCGTCCTATCGTTCGTTGGTGGCCGGCCGTCAGCCGCTCAGGGCTCGACCGCGCGCCCTCTCACCGCCCGGAGGCGGCGTCTCCGGGCCCGTCCCGCCCGCCTCGGCGCCCCAACTCCACGCCCCGGCAACACCTTCCGTCCCACGGCCACCAAGTACCGGAACCACGTCGGGCATCGGGTCGTTCACCTTGTCTTCACATTCTTCACGGAATCACCATGACCTGTGAAGCACCAGGCCAGCCCGGTTCCGGCGCCCTTGCACGGAGGTCCGCCGTCCTGCGCCCACTTCAAGAACTGTTGACACTCCTGAACCAGGAGCGCAACATGCCGTGACGCGGGAGAGCGCTCTCCGAACTCTCCGCGGCCTGGCGGCCGAACCGCGTGCGCCCCGGAAGCGGAACCCCGGAGGCGGAACGGCCGCCATGCGATATTCGCCGGAGCCACGAGAACGAGGAGGTCTCCGTGGCACACAGGTCGAGAAAACTTCCAGGGCTGCTCATCGCCCTCGCGCTGACCGCGGTCGGCGGCGCGGTGGCACTCACCGGAAACGCTTCCGCCGCACCGTCGTCGCACGGCACGGCGAGTGCCGCGCACGCGGTTTCGGCCAAGCAGGGCAGTCAGGCGATGCCGATGAACATGCCGGTGTCGACCAAGACGTCGGGTGACGACCCCGACGGCGACGGCTACATCATGGCCGACCCGCCGGTCACCGGCGTGACGCCGTCGACGTACGACCCGCCGCACGCGTACTTCCACGAGTTCCAGGCGAAGTGCGCGCCGTCCCACACGCTGCCGGACGACCCGATCGTCTTCCCCGGTCAGCCGGGCAAGTCGCACGACCACACGTTCATGGGCAACGTCAGCACCAACGCCGACTCGACCACCGCGTCCCTGGACGCGGCGAGCGGGACGACGTGCAACGCGCCCGGCGACAAGTCGGCGTACTGGATGCCGAGTCTGTTCAACGGCGACCAGAAGATCCTGCCGATCGGCCCGCAGACGATCTACTACAAGTCGGGCGTGAACGACTACACCAGCGTCCGGCCGTTCCCCAAGGGGCTGCGGTTCGTGGTCGGCAACCCGATGCAGACCGAGGACCAGTTCAAGAACCTCAAGGGCACGGTGGAGGGTTGGGAGTGCGGGGACAGCTACGGGAACTTCGACATCCCGGTCTCCTGCCCCGACACCCCTGACGTGCAGCTGAACATCCGCTTGCAGGCGCCGAGCTGCTGGGACGGCATCCACCTGGACACGCCGGACCACCAGAGCCACATGGCGTATCCGATCGCGACGGGCGACAACGAGAACGTCTGCCCGGCCGACCACCCGGTCGCGCTGCCGATGATCGAGTTCAAGATGGCGTTCCCGGTCAACGGCGACATGTCCCAGGTCCACCTGTCCAGTGGAGCCGGCTTCTCGTTCCACTACGACTTCTTCGCGGACTGGGACGACGCGACGCTGTCCGCCATGGTCACCCACTGCATCAACGGCGGCCTCCAGTGCGACGACCACGGCTATGACCAGAGCCAGCCCGACAAGGGCGCCGTGCTCGACAGCAACTACGAGTTGATCCAGTAACCCGTCCGCGGGTCTCTCCCGGGCGGGTCTCTTCGGACCCCCCGGGAGAGCGCTCTCCAAGTTCCAGCCTGTCCCCCCAACACCACAGGTGATCTATGCACACCCCCGCACTTCCCTCGCATCAACCCCCCACGTTCCTCGACCCGCCCGCTCCTCCTCCTCGACCTCCTCGGGCTTCGCCCGTCTCCTCCCGGCTGTCGCGCCGTACTGCGCTCGCCGGCGCCGGGCCGTTCGACCACGTCGTCAACACGACCGGCCATCCCGTCAACAGCACTGCATCTGACGTCACTTACCTCGTGAGCCACCCGTGACCGGGCCCATCCGCACCAAGGAGGAAGACATGCAGCGACCTTTCAGGAAGGGACGGGCGCGTCGCGCCGTCGCTCCACTCGCGGCGACCGCTCTCGCCGTCGCGGGACTCGCCGCGATCCAGGCGCCGGCCGCGCACGCCGCGGGAAGCGTGGTCAAGGTGACCGGCTCGCAGGGTAATTGGCAGCTCACCGTGGATGGCGCCCCTTACGAGGTGAAGGGACTCACCTGGGGGCCGGCGGCGACCGACGCGGCACAGGACATGCCGGACCTGGCCAAGATGGGCGTCAACACGGTCCGCACCTGGGGCACCGACGCGACCAGCGCTCCGCTGTTCGACGCGGCGGCGGCCAACGGCATCAAGGTGATCGCCGGGTTCTGGCTCCAGCCCGGCGGCGGCCCCGGCGCCGGCGGCTGCGTCAACTACCTGACCGACGACACCTACAAGAACGACATGCTCACCGAGTTCCCCAAGTGGGTGGAGACCTACAAGGACAACCCAGGCGTGCTGATGTGGGACGTCGGCAACGAGTCGGTGCTCGGGCTCCAGAACTGCTACAGCGGCGACGCGTTGGAACAGCAGCGCGACGCGTACGTCACCTTCGTCAACCAGATCGCGCAGAAGATCCACTCCGTCGACCCGAACCACCCGGTGACGTCCACCGACGCGTGGACCGGCGCCTGGCCGTACTACAAGCGGGACGCGCCGGACCTCGACCTGTACGCGGTCAACTCCTACAAGGACGTCTGCAACGTCAAGTCGGACTGGGAGGCGGGCGGTTACAACAAGCCGTACATCGTCACCGAAGGCGGCCCGGCCGGGTCATGGGAGGTGCCCAACGACGCCAACGGCGTGCCCGACGAGCCGACCGACCAGCAGAAGGCCGATGGCTACACGAGCGCCTGGAACTGCATCACCAGCCACCAGGGCGTCGCGCTCGGCGCCACCCTCTTCCACTACGGCAACGAGGACGACTTCGGCGGCATCTGGTTCAACCTGGTGCCCGACGGCCTCAAGCGCCCCTCGTACTACGCCGTGAAGCGGGCGTACGGCGGTGACACCTCGGGCGACAACCAGCCCCCGCTGGTCACCGACATGACGGTCAGCGGCGCCACCGACGGCGTGCCCACCGGCGGGAACGTGACCATCACCACCCACACCACGGACCCCGAGAACGACCCGATCAGCTACCAGGTGCTCTACAGCAGCATCTACGTCGACAACAACGGCGCGCTCACCCCGGCCGACTCCACCGTCAACGGCGACACCATCACCACGAAGGCGCCCGACAAGCCGGGTGTCTGGAAGGTGTACGTCAAGGCCACCGACAACCACGGCAACGTGAGCTACGGCTCGAAGTCGCTGAAGGTGGTGCCCCCGAAGGTGGACGGCACCAACGTGGCGCTCAACAAGCCCGCCACGGCGTCCTCGTACCAGACCGACCCGACCGGCGGCTGCCCGTGCACCGCGGGCGACGCGGTGGACGGCAACAACGGCACCCGCTGGTCGAGCGACTGGAGCGACCCGCAGTGGCTCCAGGTCGACCTCGGCCGGAGCACCACGTTCAAGCACGTACAGCTCTACTGGGAGGCGGCGTACGGCAAGGCGTACGACATCCAGACGTCGGAGGACGGCACCAACTGGACGACGGTGAAGTCCGTCACCGACGGGGACGGCAACGTCGATGACATCGACGTGAACGGCACCGGCCGGTACGTCCGGGTCCAGGGCACGCAGCGCGGCACCGGATACGGCTACTCGCTCTACGAGTTCGGGATCTACACGTGAGCCGGGCCCGGTCCGCGGCCGCCCGTGAACCGAGCGCGACCTCGGCTGCGGCCTCGGCCACGGCTCCGGTGTCGGGGCCGGTCGCCCGGCTCGACGAGGCTCGGCCGTACGCGCTCAGTCTGTTCCGTGCCGTGGTCGGACTGCTCTTCCTCTGCCACGGTGTCGCGTCGCTGTTCGGGACGCTCGGCGCCCACCGGATCGCCGCGGACAGCTGGCCGGGCGGCTACGCGGCCGTCATCCAACTCGTCGGCGGAGCATTGGTCCTGACCGGCCTGGCGACCCGCGTCGCGGCCCTGGTCGGCTCCGGCTCCATGGCCTTCGCCTACTTCGACATCCACCAGCACCACGCACTGCTCCCGATCCAGAACGGCGGCGAACCGGCGGTCCTGTTCTGCTGGACCCTTCTGCTCATCGTGTTCGCCGGCCCCGGCCCCCTGTCCCTCGACCACTACCTCGCCCTCGCCCTCCCCGGAGGTGCACCGGCAACCACCAAGCGGCGGGCCCAGATCGGCGCCCGCGCCTGACCGGTGGTCCGGCCCGACCGACGGCCCCGCAGGCACCCGGCCTGCGGGGCTGTTGTCCGGACCGCGGGCTGCGGGCGGAGCGGCTGATCTAAAGTGCTTCGGTCAGTACCCGTCACCCGGTGATCTGCGAAGGACCAACGGACAATGTCGACAGAGACGTTCGAGTTCCAGGTGGAAGCGCGCCAGCTTCTCCAGTTGATGATCCACTCGATCTACTCCAACAAGGACGTGTTCCTGCGGGAACTCGTCTCCAACGCCTCCGACGCGCTCGACAAGCTGCGGCTCGAAGCGCTCCGCGACGACTCCCTCGGCGTGGACGTCTCCGACCTGCACATCGCCCTCGAAGCCGACCCGACGGCCCGCACGCTGACCGTGCGGGACAACGGCATCGGGATGTCGCGCGACGAGGTGGTCCAACTCATCGGCACCATCGCGAACTCGGGGACCGCGAAGTTCCTGCGGGAGCTGAAGGACGCCCAGGACACCACCGCGACGGAGGGCCTGATCGGCCAGTTCGGCGTCGGCTTCTACGCCAGCTTCATGGTGGCCGACGGGGTGACGCTGCTGACCCGGCGGGCGGGCGAGAGCCAGGGCACCCGCTGGACGTCGAACGGCGAGGGCACGTACACCGTGGAGAGCGTCGACGACGCGCCGCAGGGCACCTCGATCCTGCTGCGGCTCAAGCCGGAGGACTCCGAGGACCAGCTGCACGACTACACCTCGACGTGGAAGATCCGCGAAATCGTCAAGCGGTACTCGGACTTCATCACCTGGCCGATCAGGATGGCCGTGCCGCAGGTGCCGTCCGCGGCCGAGACGGATGCCGAGGGCGGCGACGCGGAGGCCGGCGCGGAGGGCGACGTCGTGCAAGCGGCCGCGCCCGAGGTGCTCAACTCGATGAAGGCGCTGTGGGCCCGCTCGCGCGACGAGGTCACCGACGACGAGTACCACGAGCTGTACAAGCACATCAGCCACGACTGGACCGACCCGCTGGAGGTCATCCGCCTCCAGGCGGAGGGCACTTTCGAGTACCAGGCGCTGCTGTTCATTCCCGCGCACGCCCCGCAGGACCTCTTCATGCAGGGCTACCAGCGCGGTGTGCAGCTCTACGTGAAGCGCGTGTTCATCATGGACGACTGCGAAGAGCTCATGCCGCCGTATCTGCGGTTCGTCAAGGGCGTCGTGGACGCGCAGGACCTGTCGCTCAACGTGTCGCGCGAGATCCTCCAGCAGGACCGCCAGATCCAGTTGATCCACCGCCGCCTGGCCAAGAAGGTGCTGTCGACGGTGAAGGACATGATGTCCTCCTCGCCGGAGCGGTACGCCACCTTCTGGCGGGAGTTCGGGCGCGTGCTGAAGGAGGGGCTGCTCGGCGACGTCGAGAACCGCGACGCGATCCTCGGCGCGTCCTCCTTCGCCACGACCCACGACAAGGACCAACCGACCACCCTGGCGCAGTACGTGGAGCGCATGAGGGACGGCCAGGAGCACATCTTCTACGTGACCGGCGAGTCCCGGCAGGCCGTCGAGAACTCGCCCCACATGGAGGCCTTCCAGGCCAAGGGGATCGAAGTGCTGCTGCTCACCGACCCCGTCGACGAGGTGTGGGTGGACTCCGTGCCCGAGTTCGACGGGCGGCAGTTCCGCTCGGTCGCCAAGGGCGAGGTCGACCTCGGCACCGACGAGGAGAAGGCGGAGGCCGGCACCGAACGCGAGAAGCAGCAGGAGGAGTTCGCCGGCCTGCTCACCTGGATGACGGCCCAACTCGCCGCCGAGGTCAAGGAAGTACGGCTCTCCTCCCGCCTCACCGTCTCGCCCGCCTGCATCGTCTCCGACACCAACGACGTGACACCGGCCCTGGAGAACATCTACCGGGCCATGGGACAGGAGCTGCCCCGCGTCAAGCGCATCCTCGAACTCAACGCGAAGCACCCCCTGGTCGTCGGCCTCAACCGGGCGCACGGTGAACGCCAGAACGACCCCGCACTCCAGGAGACGGCCGAACTCGTCCACTCCATGGCGCTGCTGGCCGAGGGCGGCGAACTCGGCGACCCCGCGCGCTTCGTGAAGCTGATGGCCGAGCGCCTCGAGCGCAGCCTGTAGAACCGGCCGCCAGGGCGCCGCTCACCGTCGGGTCAGACGTCCCAGGCGGCGCCCAGGGCCAGCAGTCGTTCACGGTATTCGATGGCGTCCACCCACGGTGCCGGCCAGGCACCGGCGCCGTGGTGGGCGCCGGCGAACGCCCCGGCCAGAGCGGCGATCGAGTCGGAGTCGCCGGAGGAGTACGCGGCCCGCCGGACCGCCGCGGGCGGGTCGTCGGGGAACAGCAGGAAGCAGTACAGCGCGGTGGCGAGCGCCTCCTCGGCGATCCACCCGGCCCCGGTGGCCGCGCACGGATCGGCCTCGGGATCGGGGGAGCGCAGAGCACGCTCGACGCGGTCCAGTACGGCCAGGCACTCGTCCCAGCCGCGGTTCGCGAAGGACACGGGGTCGGCGTCGTGCGCGCGGTCGGCGAGGTCGCCGAGCCAGTCGGCGGGGTAGTGGCCGCGGCTGTCATGGGCGTATGCGCCTAGCTCGGACAGCAGTTCGGCGGGCTGTGTGCCCTCGGCGAGCAGCCGGACGGCGTGCGCGGTCAGGTCGCTCGCGGCCAGCGCGGTCGGATGGCCGTGGGTGAGCGCGGACTGCAACTGAGAAGCGCCGGAGCGCTGTTGGCGGTCCAGCCCCGGGATCAGGCCCAGCGGCGCGACCCGCATGTTCGCCCCGCACCCCTTGGAGCCGATCTCGCTGGCGGCCTGCCAGGTGCCGCCCCGGCTCAGCGCCTCGCAGGCGCGCAGGCATGTCGTGCCCGGCGCGCGGTTGTTCTCCGGCGAGAAGCACCACTCGACGAAGCGCGCCCGAACCGGCGGCACCAACCTGGCCGCCGTCAGCGGCCCTTCGGCCAGCGCTTCGACCATCCCCTCGCCGAGGGCGAGCGTCATCTGCGTGTCGTCGGTGACGTAGGCCCGACCCGAGGAGAGCGGCAGCGGCATCGTGCGCCAAGGGCCGCACTTCGCCACGATCTGCGCCATCGTGTTGAACTCCGTCGGAAAGCCCATGGCGTCCCCGACCGCCAGACCTATCAACGTTCCTGTCGCCGCCTGCTTCACGCGGCCCCCTCCCTGACTGTGCCTGCTCTCAGGTGTACCGCATGCGGGGTGGTGCGGGGCTGGTGAGGGGTGCGAGGCCGAGGTGCGAGAGGTGGGGGCGGCCACGCGGGGCGTACGGGAGGCGAGTGTGGGCGGCGCGTACGGGCCTCGGGGCGGTCCGGAAGCACGGCCGGTACGGGGTACGGGCTGCGGACTGCGGGGCTGCTACGGGCGCGGGCTGTACGGAGCTCGCGGGATGCCGCTGCGGCAGGGGTGTCCGTGCTGGTGGATAGCCTGGACGTGCGGGGATGGGGACGGCGGTGTGCCGGCCGCGGGTGGGGGCGTCGGGTGGAGATCAGGTAGGCGAGGGGACGGGCGGGCTTCGAGGGTGGTGCGAGTGGCAGGGCGTTGGGCGGTGGGCGTGGACGCGGGCGCGGGCGCCCCCGCGGGGCCGGCCGGTGCCGAGGAG
This sequence comes from Streptomyces sp. NBC_00448, assembly GCF_036014115.1. Taxonomy (NCBI): domain Bacteria; kingdom Bacillati; phylum Actinomycetota; class Actinomycetes; order Kitasatosporales; family Streptomycetaceae; genus Streptomyces; species Streptomyces sp. NBC_00448. The sequence continues at coordinate 4,580,990 of NZ_CP107913.1, read as the reverse complement.
GTGGCCGAGCCGGTCGCGGTGGAGCGCGCGCGGCTGTTCGGGGCGCTGCCGGAACTGGCCGCAGGGGAGGCGATGTTCCTTCCCGCCGATCCGCCCCGGCGGGGGCGCGTGGCGTTCTGGACGCCGGGCGGTGGGCCGCCGGATCTGGGGGTCGAGCCGGAGTGGCTCACGGTGGTCCGACCGGCGGGGGAGCCCGGGAGCGCGGAGCCGGCGCCGGCGGTGCGGGCGGGTGCCGTGAGCGTGACGGTGGCAGACGCCGTACCGCTGCTGACCCGTTGCCGGGCGCTGGGCGCGAGCGGGCGGGCGTCGGCGGGCATGGCGTTCTGGGGGGCCGCGGCCACGCTGGGACTGAGCCTGCTGGCGCGGGGGCGATCGCGGTCGGAGCAGTCGCCGGCGGGCTTCGATGTGTGGCGGGTCGGCCCGCTGGACGGCGCGGACGAGGACCGGTTGGGTGCCCTCGCCGCCGCCATGCCGCCCGAGGCCCGCGCCGTACCGGTGTCGGGCCGCTCGCCGCTCGCGCTTCCGTCGGCCGACGCGACGCTGCGGGCGTTCCTGGACGCCGTGGCCGATGCGCTGACGCGTACGCCGGCTGCTCGGCACGTGGCCGGCGGGTCGCCGATCGCGGCGGCCGCGCCTTGGCGGAAGGCGCGCCCGGCGCCGGAGCGGCGCGCCTCGGCCGTAGAGGAGGCGAAGGTCGCCGGGGCGGCGGCTGTTGAGGGCCGGGAGGCCGACGGGGCTGCCGCCGCTCGCGAGGCGGCCCTTCGGGTGTCGCTGCGGCTGGAGGTGGTCGGTGGCGGCCTCTCCGGCGAGAGTCCGAGCGGCCAAGAGCTGCTGCATACAGGCGGGTTGGGCAAGGGCGGGGCCTCGGGACGAGTCGAGGACGACGACGGGCCCGGCGCCGGCTCCTTCCGGGCCGTCGTCCAACTGCACAGCCTGGCCGACCCGTCGGTGCTCACCGACGCCGCCGACCTCTGGGCGGGGACGGCCGCGGCACCCGAGCTCTTCGGCGTGCGGGCCCGGGCGGACACCCGGCTCGCGCTGCGGCGCGCGGCGCGCGTATGGCCGCCGCTCGCAGGGCTGTCGGGGTCCACCGCCCCCACCGGACTCGACCTGTCCGACGACGAGGCCCGCGACCTGCTGGGCCGTACCGCCGAGCGTCTCGCGGCAGCGGGCGTGGCGGTGCACTGGCCCGGGGACCTGGTCCGCCGGCTGACGGCGACGGGCGTCCTGGAGCCGTCCGGCGACCGCCGCCGGAGCACGACGACCGGGGCCGCGTCCTTCCTGTCCTCCGGCGGGCTGCTGGACTTCCGCTGGCGGGTTGCCCTCGGGGGCGAGGAACTGACCGCGGACGAGGTGGAGCGGCTGGTCCGCGCGCACCGTCCGGTCGTTCGGCTGCGCGGTCAATGGGTTGTGGTGGACGGGGAGTTGGTGCGGCGTCTGCGGACGGCGGCCCGGGCCGGGGCGCCGTCGCTGACGCCGATCGAGGCGTTGGGCGCGGCGCTGACCGGCAGCGTCGAGGTGGACGGGGAGCGGGTCCCGGTCGCCGCGGGTGCCCTGCTGGAAGAGCTGCGCGCGCGAATCGCCGACCCCGAGGCCCGCGCCGCGCGGGAGCCGCACCGCCCGCCGAAGGCGCTCGTGGCGACCTTGCGCGACTACCAACTGCGCGGCCTGAACTGGCTGCACCGGATGACCTCGCTCGGTCTTGGCGCGTGCCTGGCGGACGACATGGGCCTGGGCAAGACCGTGACGCTGATCGCCCTCCACCTGCGCCGCCAGGAGCGCAAGGCCACCGCGGGCCCCACCCTGGTGGTCTGCCCGGCGTCCCTGCTCGGCAACTGGGAACGGGAGATCCGCCGGTTCGCGCCGACCGCGCCCGTACGCCGCTTCCACGGCCCCGGCCGCGAACTGGCCGGTCTCGAAGGCGACGCTTTCGTGCTGACCACGTACGGCACGATGCGCCGCGACGTCGAACTCCTATCTGAGCGGCCCTGGTCACTGCTGGTCGCCGACGAGGCCCAGCACGTGAAGAACCCGCACGCGCACACCGCCCGCGCGCTGCGCCGCATTCCGTCGCGCGGCCGGGTCGCGCTGACCGGCACCCCGGTCGAGAACAACCTGTCCGAGCTGTGGGCACTGCTCGACTGGACCACGCCCGGACTGCTGGGCACCCTCGGCTCGTTCCGCGACCGCTACGCCAGGGCCGTCGAGGGCGACCACGATGCGCAGGCCGCCGCCCAACTGGCCTCGCTCGTAAGACCGTTCCTGCTCCGACGGCGCAAGTCCGATCCCGGTATCGCTCCGGAGCTGCCGCCGAAGACCGAGACGGACCAGCCGGTGTCGCTCACGAGGGAACAGGTCGCGCTGTACGGCTCCCTGGTGCGGGAGTTGATGGCCGAGATCGAGGGCGCCGACGGCATGGCCCGGCGCGGACTGGTGATGAAGCTCCTCACCGGTCTGAAGCAGGTGTGCAACCACCCGGCGCAGTACCTGAAGGAGCAGGAGGGCGCGAAATTGCCCGGCCGGTCAGGCAAGTTGGCGCTGCTGGACGAACTCCTGGACACCGTGCTCGCCGAGGACGGGTCGGTACTGGTCTTCACGCAGTACGTGGCCATGGCCCGGCTGATCGAGCGCCATCTCGACCAACGCGGCGTGCCGAGCCTGCTCCTGCACGGCGGCACCTCGGTCCGACGGCGTGAGCAGATGGTGGACGCCTTCCAGTCGGGCGGCACGAAGGTCTTCCTGCTGTCCCTGAAGGCCGCCGGCACGGGTCTGAACCTCACCCGCGCCGGGCACGTCGTCCACTACGACCGCTGGTGGAACCCGGCGGTGGAGGACCAGGCCACCGACCGCGCCTACCGGATCGGGCAGACCCAGCCGGTTCAGGTGCACAAGCTGGTCGCCGAGGGCACGGTGGAGGAGCGGGTGGCCGGACTGCTGCGGCAGAAGCGTGCACTCGCCGACGCCGTACTGGGATCGGGCGAGGCGGCGTTCAGCGAGCTGAGCGACGGCGAGCTGGCCGAACTGGTGGCTCTGCGCGGTCGGCGGGCATGACCTGCCGCGCCAGGCTGACGCGTCGAACGGGTCAGGATTGCGGGGGAGTTGGCTCATGTCCCGGTGGGGAGCGTGAGCGACACGAAGGGCAGGCCGCTCGGCAACCCCCGCGTGAACATGCGCCAGTTGACGTACAGGTTCGGGCCGGGGAAGGACGACGCCCGCGGGATGGTCGCCCGGACGGCGAACCGGACCGAGCCGTGGGCGGGAACGCTGTGCACGGCACGGTTGTTGAGCAGGTACGACTTGCCGCCGTTGTTCAGTCCCTCGCGCCCCTGCGTGCCCGTGCACAGGACCTGCAGGGTGAAGCCCGGGCGCCCGGCCAACGACACGGCTTCGCCGGTGGGGTTGTTGAGCGTGACGGTGAAGTCGACCGGTCGGCCGAGCCGTACGCTCTTCGGCACGTCCGTGGCGCGCGCGGTGAGCGTGCTCAGCGTGGAGATCACGGGGCGCGGGTCCGTGTTTCCGTCGCCGTCGGAGAGCGGTCCCGGCGAAAGGAATGAGGTGACCTGGGGGTGCAGGTCGTCATGGGCGCACCCCGGCACCGTCTGGTCCACCAGCCGTACCGCGACGTCGCCCGCGCCGGGCAGGTCGGCGTCGAGGGTGTAAGTGCCGTGCTGTGTGGGGCAGTAGGGGCCGTCCCAGTCGATGCGGAAGTTCGCCGTGCCGCCCGGCGGCAGGCCGACCGCCGGGCGGGATCGTGAGCCGCTGTGCGGGAGCGGGACCGTCGTACCACCCGCTGCCAGCCGCAGTTTCGGGATGCCTTGCAGCTTGCACGCGGTGTGCGAGGTGTTGGTCAGCACCGCGTAGCCGAACAACGAGGCATCCATGATCGGGTCGTTCACCTCGCCATTGGTGCTCTTGTGAATCCATCGGGTGAGGACGCCCGTCAGTTGGGAGGCGTGACAGGTCGGCCCGGTGACGGGCGCAGGCGCCGTGGTGGGCGCCCTGAAATCGGCGTCCGTCGCCGGTTCGTCCACCCACGGCACGGTGCCGTCGGGCTCCAACGTCGCTGCCGCGGACACCCGCGGGGCCGTCGTCGGCGGCGTCCCCGTGCTTCCGGTGCCGCCGTCCCCGCTCTGGTTCCCGCAGCCCGTGACGGCGACGGCCAGCGCGGCCATCCCCACCGCAAGCGTCCCCAACTGACTTGCCTTGCGCATGACTTTGCCCCCGGGTCGTCCGCGTGCCCCTGTCGGCCGGCGGGTCGCCGTCCTCAGGACGTCCTCAGGAGTCCTCGGGACGTCCTCGGGCCGTTCCTGGGGCGTCCTCGGACGCGACCGACGCCCGGAAGTGTAGGGCAGAGCGGCAGGGGCAGGGCGGCGACGGGGAGGCCGTCGGTCAGCGGCGGCCGGGGCGCGACGCCCGCAGGGCGGCTCGGTTCACGAGGGGCGGCCGCCGAACTGCCAGTCGTGGACCTCGATGTCGGCGTACCGGCCGGCGGTGAGGACGGTGCGTGCCGTCGCCGGGTCCGGCGCCCGCAGCAGCGCGGCTGTGCCCAGCCAACGGGCGGCGTCGTCGGACACCAGCGGCCCGTAGGCGATCAGTTCGTGCCGGTCGGTCGGCGCGGTGAGGTCGGCGGCCTCGCCGGCGCCGAGGCCGATCACCAGGTAGCGGTTGCCGCCGGTGCGGCCGCCGGGGAAGTCCCACATGGTGCGCCCGAGCGTGTTGCGCCATCGGCGCAGGAGCACGTCACGGTAGACGCCGGCCTGGTAGTTGGGCTCGTCGAAGGCGAACGCGCGGGCGGCGGCGACGTCGGGCAGGTCGACGATGTGCACGCTGCCGGTGGGGGTGTCCCCGTCGTCGGCGAGCGTCGGGCCTCGCGCGATCAGCTCCTTGGCGTACCGGTCCATGTAGGACCAGTGCGCTTCGGTCAACTCGTCGCGCAGCGTGAGGGAACCGGGCCGATCGCGGTGGTAGCAGAGGAACTCCATGCGCCCAGGGTCCCTTCCGCCGGCCGCCCTGGTCGAGCGGATTGTCGTTCCGCGGCGCCGAGCCCGTGCGGTTTCGTTGTTCCGCGGTGTCGCCACGTCCGGCCCCCGGTCGTCCCGTAGGCGCAGCAATTCGTCCCGCGGGATTTCTGGAGGCGCCGATTCACTCGATCGAGTGGGGTTGCTCCCGCCTATGCATGGGGAAAATTCACGGTGTGGCGGAATCTCCGAACTGAAGGGGTGGAGGAGCGTTATGGGGGCCCTGCTGGATCAGAAGTACGAAAGGCTTTTCTCGCTGTTGGACGTCAATGGCGACGGCGTGATCGCGGAGGACGACTTCGTGTTGATGGCCGACCGCGTGCGGGCCTCGTTCGGTGAGGAACGCACCGCGGTGAAGGGCCAGAGGTATGCCGACGAGCTGCTGAACTACTGGCATGCGCTGCGCGCGACGGCCGACACCGACGGGGACGGCCGGATCGACAAGTCCGAGTTCCGCCGGGCCGTGCGACACGTGAGCGAGAACTTCGACACGCTGATAGGCCCGCTCTACGAAGCCGGCTTCCACTTCGCCGACCGCGACGGCGACGGGCTGGTCAGCAGGGACGAGTTCGCGGCGGTCGTGGCGGCCATCGGCGTCCCGGAGGGCGACGCGGGCGCGACCTTCGAGCGTCTGGCCGGCGGCGCCGACGGCACGCTGACGCTGGCGCGGTTGATGACCGCGGCCACCCAGTACTACTGCGACGAGGACCCGGCCAACAGCGCGAGTCATCAGCTCTTCGGCCCCCTGTGAACCCCGCCCGCACGGCGGCCGCGTGGCTGCCCGAGGGGCGCACCGGCGGCGGCACCTCGGAGCGTACGGCCGACGGCGCCACCGACCCCGGAGGCGCGGTGCGCGCGGAGTTGCTGACCGAGGTGCTCTTCGACGGGCGTTTCGACGACCTGCACCGGCAATGGACGGAGGTTCTCTCCCGGCGCTTATTCCGATACCAGGACGGCTTGTCGATTCCTGAGCGCGCCGAACTCGCATATACGCGGCTACGGGCCGTCAACGACGAAGTCGATTCGGTCGAGGAACTCGTCACGGCGACGGACCGATTGGTCGCGCTGCACGAATGGCTGGGAATGGTCGACGGCACCCTGACCACCCTGGCGACCGTCCACTACAACCTCTTCCTGGGCAGCCTCCTGCGTCTCGACCGCGAGCACGCGATCGACCCGACGCCGTTCAACCGCCTCCGGGAGTACGGCACCGTTCTCATCACCGAACTCGGCTACGGCAACAACGCCGCCGAGTTGGAGACGACCGCGACCCACCGGCCGGAGACGGACGACTTCGTCCTGCACACCCCCACCGCGGGCGCGCAGAAGTTCATGCCCAACACCGGCTCCGCGGGCGGACGCAAGAGCGGTCTGGTGGCGGCCAGGTTGATCGTCCGCGGCCAGGACCGCGGCGTGTTCCTCTTCCTCGTGCCACTGCGGGACGAGCGGGGGCCGCTTCCCGGCATCCGGGTGCGCCCGCTCTCGGAGATACCGGGATCAGCCGTCGACCACGCCATCACGTCGTTCGACCGGGTGGTCGTGCCCCGGACGGCGCTGCTGGCCGGCGACCACGCCGAGTTGACCGCCGAGGGGACCTTCCGCAGCGCGGTCGGCAGCCGGCGGCGCCGGTTCCTGCGGTCCATCCAGCGCGTGACCACCGGCAAGCTCTGCCTGAGCGCGGCGGCACTGGGCGGCGCCCGGGCAGCGCTCACGGTCGCCGTGCGGTACGGGCATCGCCGGCACACGTTCGCGCCCGCCAGCAGGACCGGCGTTCCCGTCTTCGCCTACCGCTGCCATCAGACCAGGCTGCTCGGGGCGGTGGCGCGTGCGTACGCGGCGTCGTTCCTGCTGCGCGAGGCCGTTCGCGAGTGCGGACGCGGGGACGACCGCGAGGTGGCGGGGTCCGGGTCCGCCCGGCGCGGGACCGGGGCCGGGGCGGCCGGGCGTGGGGTCGGGGCCACGGTCGTCGATGTCGCCGAGGCCGCCGATGTGGATGTCCTCGTCGCGGCGGCGAAGGGCTGGATCACCTGGCAGTCCAGGGACATCGTGACCGAGTGCCGGGAACGCTGCGGTGCCCAGGGCCTGCTGTCGGCCAACCGTGTCGTCGACCTGTTCACGCCGATCGAGAGCACCATCACCGCCGAAGGGGACAACCTCGTCATCTGGACCAAGGCCGCCGCGGACATGCTCACCGGGCGCGGCTACCGTCCGCCGTCGCCAGACCGCGCCGCGTCCACCGGCCCACCGACCGACTCCCGCCACCTCCTCGACCTGCTCGTACGGCACGAGTCGCAGTGCCTCCAGCACGCCCGCAGCCGACTCGGCCTGCCCAGCGCCGACCCGTTGGACCGCTGGAACCACGCGGTGAACCCGGCGCTGGAACTCGTCGACGCGTATGCCACCCGACGCGCCGCCGAGGCGTACCTGGCCGCGGTAGGCCGGGTCGGCGACGCCACCACGCGCGGGGTGCTCGACCAGCTCTTCCGGCTGTTCGCGCTCCAGCGCCTCGCCCCGCACGCCGGCCCGCTCCTCGCGGACGGCCACCTCACCGCCGAAGCCGTCCACGAACTGCGCCCCGCGATCGACCGGATCAGCGCCGACCTGGCACCGCACGCGCTCGCGCTCGTGGAGGCGTTCGCGGTCCCGGACGGAATCCTCCAGGCGCCGATCGCGACGGAGGGCTACGCCGCCGCGTACGACGACCCGGCGGGGCCGTGGCAGTCGGTGGTCGCGGGCTGAGGCAAGCGGGAGCCCGGGCGAACGGGCGTGAGCCAGGCGTGAGCCGGGTGGATGCGGCGCCGGGCCTGCCCGCGCCTTCCGTTGCCGGGTGGCCCGCGCTCGCGGTCCGCGGTCCGCAGTGTGCTGGCTGCCGTCGGCGGTCCGCCGATCGCCGTCGGCGGTCCGCCGTGCGTTCGCCGCCGCGGGGATGTCCGTTGCCGGGGGACCGAACGACGTAGACCCGTGAGTCGATTGAGGAGCGTTCGCGCGCCATGAGCAACGCGTTCAGCCGTGAGCCGCGGTGGGACCCGCGGCGGTTTCCGCCTGCGCCGAGGGCGCCTCGCGCCGTGCAGACGGGCCGTATGCTCCTCGACCCCCTGGGTTACGGACTCGCCCTGCACCGGGAGTTGGGTCCGGTCTTCGCGGTCCGCACCTTCCCGTACCGGGCGGGCCTGGTGTGCGCGGCCGACGCCGAGGCGAACCGGGCGGTGCTGACCGACCACGAACGGTTCGTCGGCGGAGACGGCGCCGCCCTGCTGCGGCCCGCGGTCGGCGCGGGGTCACTGATCTGCACCCCGCCGCCCCGGCACCTGCGCCACCGCAAGCTCCTGCTGCCGCCCTTCCACGGCACCCGGATCACCCGGTGGGCCCAGCGGATGCGGGAGTTGGTGCACGCGGGACTGCCGGCGCTGCTGACCGGCGACGGCGTACCCGTCCGCCCGTGGGCGCAGCGACTGGCGCTCGACGTCATCCTGCGCGTGGTGTTCGGCCTGACCGACCCGGGCCGGGCCGCGGTCTTCCGGCGGGCGCTGACCGCGTTCGTGGGCATGGACAACCTCGCGGTGCTGTTCCTGCCGAAGCCGTGGCAACGGGACCTCGGCCCGCTGTCGCCGGGCGGTCGCTTCAACCGGCTGCGCGCGACCGTAAGGGACCTGACGCGGGCGGAGATCGCGGGGCGCCGCGCCCTGTCCGACCGCGCCGCCGACGGCGGTGACAACTCCGGCCGCGACGACGTGCTGTCCCTGCTGCTCGACGCCCGGGACGAGCAGGGCGCGGGCCTGGACGACGAGGAGTTGCTGGACGAGCTGACCGGGCTGGTGCTGGCCGGTTACGAGACCACCGCGACCACCATCGCCTGGACTCTGCACCTGCTCGCCCACCACCCCACCGCACGCGACGCCCTCATCGCGGATCTCGACGCGGGCTCCGACCGGCTCCTCAAGGCGACCGTCAAGGAGTCGAGCCGGCTGCGCCCCGCCGTCTTCTACGCCATCCGCACCGCCGCCCACGACACCGAACTCGCCGGCCGCCCAGTGCCGCGACACGCCTTCGTCGCGGCGCTCTTCCCACCGGTCCACCTCGACCCCCGGCTGTGGCCGAGCCCCCACACCTTCCAGCCCCGACGCCACCTCGACGCGGACCCGCCGCCGTACGCCCTGACGCCGTTCGGCGGCGGCCTGCGTCGCTGCGTCGGAGCGCCGCTGGCCCAGTTGGAGATCGAGACGGTCCTCACGGAGATCCTCGCCCGCGCCGTCCCCGCCCCCGCGGGCCCACCGGAATCCGCGCGGCTGCTCTCCGTCACGCTCGTCTCCGCCCACGGCGCCCGCGTCCGCTTCCACCGCCGCCGCCCACCGCCCGCCACCCGGTGAGGTCGCGTGGGGGGCGCCGGTCCGGGCGTCGGCCTCTTCGCCGTTGCCGCGGCGGTAGCCGTACCCCGGGAGGGGCCCCGGGGTCGTGCCGCCAACCCGCGGCGTCCCGTTCCGGCGTTCCAGGGGCGCCGTATTTCCGCTGGTCAGATGGGCTTTTGGCGTTCCAGCGTCCCCAACTGCCCGGCAGGCATGGCGGCTGGGACAAGTCACCCCACAAGCTCTGGTCATCCAAGCAACACAGCCACTCGAACGGCGAAAGAGGAACTCCCACATGTTCAGCATCCGCAACCCCCGTCTTGGCCTCGTAGGTGCCGCCGCGACCGTCGTGCTCGCTGCGCTCTCCCTGACCGCCTGCAGTGACGATGGATCGGGCAGCAGGAACGAGGGTGCTTCGACGGCTGACGTCTCGGCGACCTTGGCGCCCTCGGCGGGCGCCCCCATGGCCGCGGATTCCACGGCCGCGGGTTCCGCTGACGGCGGGTCCGCGCCGGCCACCACGGCGCCGTCCGGGGTCAAGCCGTCCGCGGGGTCGGGTGCTACCCGGCCGGCGGCGAAGGGTGTTCCCACCAAGGTCCCGGCCGCCTCGGGGGCGCCGGTCACCTGCCAGGGCTCCGACACGAAGGTGGTGGCGGCTCCGTTGAACCGTCCGGTGAACCACATGCTGCTCACGGTCACCAACACCGGCAGCAAGACGTGCTACCTCTACAACTACCCGGAGTTGAGGTTCACCGACGCGCAGGCGGTGCCGCCGGTCATCAAGGACTCCGTGCCGCAGGCCGTGGTCACCCTGGAGCCCGGCCAGTCCGGCTACGCCTCGGTCGCCCTGTCCGCGAGCGACGGCAGCGGCAAGAACGGCCGCACCGTGAAGAGCCTGGAGGTCTACTTCTCCGGCCGCTCCGGCGTCGGGAGCGTCGGCAGCGCCGCCCACCCCTCGCTGCCCGCCAAGGGCGTCTACATCGACGACTCCCTCGCCACCACCTACTGGCAGCAGACGATGGACCTCGCCCTGGCCTGGTGACCCCGGCGAACGGCCCCGAGCAGCAGCGTCCCGCACACCCGATCGGACAGGTGACACATCATGCGCAGCACCCGCAAGATCTCCCGTTTCGTGGCCGCTGTCGCCGGCGCGGTCTTCCACGTGGTCGTCCTGGGCGACGTGGGCGCCTCGGCGCTGGAGGCAGGGGTCTTCAGCCGCGGTACGAACTGATCCGTATCCCTCGGGGAGCCGGGCGGGCGGTGCGGGTGACGGGGAGCCGATCGTGCTCCGTCACCCGCACCGCCCGTCCGGCTCCAAGGTTCCGCCCGCGGGTCACCCGCACCGCCCGTCCGGCTCCACGGCTCTGTCTGTCCGGCTCCTCGGCTGCGTTCGCCCCACCGCCCCGGAACTCCGTGCGTGCTACGCGACGACCATCCCGGCCGGGTTGGTGGTCAGACCCAGGGCCGTACTGCCCACGAGCGTGAGCGACTTCGCGTCGATCGCGTCGACCGTCGAGGAGGCGTTCGTGGCGACCCAGACGATGGAGGCGGTCGCCGTGACGGTGGTCGGGACGTGGTTGACGCCGACGGTCGCGATCACCCGGTCGCGGGCCGCGTCGATCACGGAGACCGTGTCGTCCTTGGAGTTGGTGACGTACACCCGCGAGCCGTCGGGGCTGACCGCGACCTGCCACGGCACGCGGCCGACACGGACGCGCGTGCGGACCCGGTGGGTGCGCGCGTCGATCACCGAGAGGGTGCCGTGCCAGGTGTTGACGACGTACAGCCGGGTGCCGTCGGGGTGGACGGCGACACCGTTGGAGCCGGCCTGGTCCGTCAGCAGGGCCCGCTGCTCGCCGCTGCCGGTGTCCACCACGGACAGGCCGTCGTAGCAGGAGACATAGAGCGTCCTGCCGTCCGTGGCGGGCGCGAGGGAGTGCGGGGCGTTCCCGGTCTTCCAGGTGGCGGTGACCTGGTCGGAGGCGGTGTCGATCACCGAGAGCGTCCGCGAGCCGCCGAAACCGGTGTCGGGGCCGGTGTTGGCGACGTAGACGCTGCGGCCGTCCGGGGAGGTGGCCAGGCCGTGCGGGTACGGGCCGACGGTGATGCCGGCCGTGATCGTGCCCGTGGCGGTGTCGTAGACGGAGACCGCGTTCTCGCCCGAGCTGCTGAGGTACAGCTTGCCGCCGTCGGCCGACTTCGTCAGGCCGTAGGGGCTCACCCCGGCCCTGACGCTGGCCACGAGCTGGTGGGCGGCGACGTCGATCACCGCGAGGGTGAAGCTGACCACGCCGACGGTGTAGACGTAGGTGCCGGTGGTGGGGCCGACGCCGGGGACGGCCTCCTGGATGCCGGGGAAGTCGGTGCCCGCGGTGCCGTGCGGGAAGTCGGAGCGGTGCGTCGTGGCGTTCTCGACGATGCGGCTGATGGCGTACGGGCGGCCGCCGGAGTGCCCGGCCGAACCGGCCTTGGGCGCGGCCGGGTTCGTCGTGGACGGGCTCCCCGTGGCCGGGTTCGGCGCGACCGTGTTCGCCGTGGACTTCCCGCCCGCCGGCTCCCGGTGCGGCGGGGTCTGGTCGGCGCCGGGGAACGTGGCCGGCGGCAGCGTCGCGACTTCCTGCTCGGCGGCCCAGAACTGGTCCTTGGTCCCGGGCAGCCGGGGGAACGGCCGGGGAGGGGAGGCGGGGAGCCCGAGCGCGGAGGTCAGATCGCCGAAGGTCCTGCGGCGCCAGTCGCTGATGTTGGTCTCGCGCACGCCGGTGATCCGCTCCAGGAAGCGCAGCACCGAGGTGTGGTCGAAGGGCTCGCCGGCGACGTAACCGCCCTGGGTCCAGGGCGAGACGATCAGGCAGGGCACCCGGACGCCGGCGCCGATCGGCACGCCGCCGACGAACTCGCCCGGCGTGCCGGCCGGCGGTGACGGCGGGATCATGTGGTCGAACAGGCCGTCGTTCTCGTCGTAGTTGACGATGAAGACGGTCTTGCGCCACACGTCGGGGTTGGCCGCGACAGCGTCCAGCTGGAGGGCCAGGAAGTCGGCGCCGGCCGCCGGGGTGTAGTCGGGGTGTTCGCTCTGCTCCGAGGTCGGGATGATCCACGAGACGGTCGGCAGGCGGTCGTCGGCCGCGTCCCGCGCGAACTGGTCGGCCGGGCCGATGGTCATGGCGTGCTCGTACAGCGGGTCGCCGGGCTTGGCGTCCTGGTAGGTCCGGAACCACTCCAGCGGATTGGTGCCGTAGTCGTCCTCCTGCTGGTAGACGTGCCAGGAGACCCCTGCCGCGGTGAGGCGCTCCGGATAGGTGGTCCAGCGGAACGGGGCGGGGATCACGTTGCTGATCACCGGGCCGCCGGCCAGGCCGTCGGGGTCGATGGTGCCGCTCCAGTGGTACAGGCGGTTGGGCCAGGTCGGACCGAGCAGCGAGCAGAAGTACGCGTCGCAGAGGGTGAACGACTCGGCGAGCGCGAAGTGGAACGGGATGTCCTCGCGCTGGTAGTAGCCCATCGTGTACGGGCCGTTCGCCGGGCCGTCGGCCGCCCGGTGGGCGGGCAGCCACTGGTCCATCCGGCCGCCGTTGACCGCCGCGTGCTGGACCGTCCAGGCGTGGCTGGTCGAGGGGATCGCCTGCGAGCTGGTCGACTTGGTGTCGAGGTGGAAGGGCAGGAGGTAGCCGTCGGGGTTGACCGCGTCGGGCTGGTAGAAGACCGACCGCCCGGTGGACAGCGTCGCCGCGTTCGGGTCGTCGAAGCCGCGGACCCCGGGCATGGTGCCGAAGTAGTGGTCGAACGACCGGTTCTCCAGCATGAGGATCACGACGTGCTCGATGTCGTCGAGCGACCCCGGGTTCTTGGGCGACTGCGCCATGGCGCGCTGCAGGTTCGGCGGGAGCAGCGTCATCGCCGCCGCCGCGCCGCCGGCACCGAACGCGGACTTCAGGAGTCGTCTACGCGAGAAATCAGCCATGCCACACCTTCACTGCCGAAGATCGTGAACGGCCGTACGACACACCACGTGGTCGTCCGTCGTACGGCGCGTTGGAGACCGAGCCGTTCTCCGTGCGGGTCCGGCGGGCGTCAGTAGACGGTGACGTCCCAGTGGTTGCCCTCGTCGCAGTAGAGGTTGCCCGACGCGGCCTGCCACTGCGGATAGCCGTCGCCGCGGTAGCCGATGTAGGTGAAGCTGTTGTGCACGTAGTTGTCGATGCACGAGTTGTGCGCCAGGTCGACCTTGTAGCCGTTGTAGTGGCTGTAGGTGCCCGAGGCGTGGCCGACCTCGGTGCCGCCGGTGATGTTGATCGCGCAGCCGCTGGCCCCCTTCAGGGTGACCATGGCGTCGACCGTGCCGGAGTTGATCTGGTCGAAGGACGTGCACGTCGAGTTGGACCGGGTGGTGCAGTTGCCGCTGGAGCTCCAGGTGATGCCCGCGGCGGAGAGCTTGGCGGCCGCTGCCGACTGGGACATCTTGGTGCCGCTGGCCTGGGCGAACGGGGCCGCGACCAGAAGGACGCCCGCTGCGGCGACGGTGGCGACGGCGAGTCGGCGAGGACGGATGGGCACGGGGGCCTCCTGTGGTGGGGGAGGGGCGGGAGGTGCGTACGGGGCAGGCTCTCAGGCTAGCCCGAATCGTGAGCATGACAAGTACGGCGGAATGACGTCCTGGCGAACGACGCCCTGCCGGGCCGACGCGGCGCCCCGTGGCCGATTCGTTCAAGACCACGGGGGCGGCGGCTGCCTACCCTCGGGGGCATGGAACCGACGAACCCGGCCTCACGGCATGTCAGCACGCACATCGACCGCCCCGCCGGGGAGGTGTACGCCTACGCGTCGAACCCGGCCCACCTGCCCGAGTGGGCCCATGGGCTGGGCGATTCCGTCGACCGGGTCGACGGGCAGTGGATCGCGGCGTCGTCGCCCATGGGGCGGGTCGCGGTCGACTTCACGCGGGAGAACGAGTTCGGCGTGCTCGATCACGACGTGACGCTGCCCTCCGGCGAGACCGTCCACAACCCCATGCGGGTGATCATCGACGGTGCCGGGTGCGAGGTGCTGTTCACGATCCGCCGGCGGCCCGGGATGGGCGAGGAGGAGTTCCGGCGCGACGCGGAGGCGGTCGTCGCCGACCTCGCCAGGCTCAAGCGGGTGGTGGAGGGGTGAATGTTCGTTCATATGTACTTATAGATGTGCTTATAGAGGTGTGGGCGCATTGCGACTTACCGTTGCGGGGTGGCTGTCGGCGCTGACGGCGGGCACGGACGGGTCGTGTTCCGGCGTCGAGGGGAGACCGCTCATGGCCAGCGCGTTCCAGGAGCGCAAGTTGCGGGGGATGTTCGCGGCGTTCGACACGGACGGCGACGGGTTCCTGCGCGAGGAGGACTTCAGGGCGCTGGTGGCGCGCTGGAGCCGGCTGCCGGAGGCGGGGCCCGGCACGGAACTGCGGGCCCGGGTGGAGACGCTGCTGATGGGCTGGTGGGCGGCGCTGCTGGAAGCCGGGGACGCCAACGGGGACGGATCGGTCGACCTGGGCGAACTGCTCCAGCTCGTCGACAGGTTGCCCTCCATGGTCGCGGAGGTGACGGCGACCGCCGACACGGTCTTCGACGCCGTGGACGCGAACGGCGACGGCCGTATCTCCCCGGCGGAGCACCGCTCGCTGGTCGAGACCTGGAACGGACGGCCGATGGACATGACGGGCGTCTTCGAACGGCTCGACCTGAACGGCGACGGCCACCTCGGCCGCGAGGAGTTCGAGCTGCTGTGGCGCCAGTTCTGGATCAGCGACGACCCGGCGGAACCCGGCAACTGGCTCTGCGGCTTGTTCCAGGGCTCGCAGTACTGATCGCCCGGGTTCAGGCGGCGGTGAGGTCTCCGACGGTCGGCTCGCCGGCCCACGTGTAGGAGAGCTGGAGCGACCCGTTCGGGAAGACCCGCGACGTGGTCAGCCGGAGCGCCGAAGGCACCGCGCCGCCCTCGAACACGCGCTTGCCGCTGCCGAGCACCACCGGGTACACCCAGAGGTTCAGCCGGTCCACCAGCCGCTGCGCGAGCAGCGACCGGACCAGGTCGAGGCTGCCGATCACGTGGACGCGGCCGTAGCGCTCCTTGAGTTCGGCCACACCCTCGGCGAGGTCGCCGCGAAGGACGCTCGCGCCCTCCCAGCCCAGCGGGTCCTGGAGCGTGCGGGTGGCGACGAACTTCGGGACGCTGTTGAGCAGGCGCGTGAAGTCCATCTCCGCCGGGGCCGTGGGCCAGTACCCCGCGAAGATGTCGTACGTACGCCGGCCGAGCAGCAGCGCGTCCATGCCCTTGGCCTGCTCGAACACGAGCCCGCCGGATTCGGGGCTGATCAGCGGCGCCTGCCAGCCGCCGAACGCGAAACCGCCCTCGCGGTCCTCCTCGGGCCCGCCCGGTGCCTGCGCGACCCCGTCGAGGGTCATGAACTCGGTGACGACGAGCTCGCTCATGGTGTGCTCCTCCCGGTGGAATCTCTCTCCCCCTGGAGACGACACGGCGGGCCCGGACTCATCGGTGGCTCAGCCGTCCGAGAGCCGGGACGACGGAATCGCGCACGGCCGGACCGACGTGCGGCCGCACCGGCCTACGGCCGCACCCCCGCACGACCGCTACCGCTACTGCGGGTCGAGACCGTTGGACCGGGCGACGCCGCCGAGCCAGGCCAGCGACGGCTTCGGGGTGCGCACGAAGGTCTCCCGGTCCACCGAGATCAGGCCGAAGGTCGGCCGGTAGCCGGACGCCCACTCGTAGTTGTCCAGCAGGCTCCAGTGCAGGTAGCCCTCCACCCGCACGCCGTCCTCGATGGCCGCGTGCAGGCCGGCCAGCGCGCCGCGGGTGTAGTCGATCCGCCGGGCGTCGTCGGCGGTGGCGATGCCGTTCTCGGTCACGAAGACCGGCGTGCCCCCGGTCTTCTCCCAGGCGCTGCGCACCCCCAGCTCCAGCGCCTGCGGGTAGTACTCCCACCCGGTCAGCGTGGTCTCGACGCCTTCGGGCACCTGGCGCGGTCCGTCCGGGCCGATGATCGTACGGGTGTACGCCTGCACGCCGACCCAGTCGTCGCCGCGCGCGGCCTCCAGGTACCAGTCGTCGCGCTGGTACCCGTAGGCGTGCGCGACCTCCTCGCAGCCCGGCTCGGCCTGGAACGCCTGGGTGGCGACGGTCCATCCGGAGCGCACCCCGCCCACGCCGGACAGCACCTCGCGCGAGCGGCGGTGGCACTCCAGCAGGGTGTCCGCGACCTGGAGGTCCGGCGCCGGCAGGCCGTACGCCACCAGGTTCGCCGGGTCGTCGCCGCCCGCGATCATCGCGGCGATGTTGGGCTCGTTGACGGTGCAGACCCACTTGACGTCGTCGCCCAGCACCGGCAGCGCCAGCTCCGTGAACCGCGCGAAGCGGTCCGCCGCCTTGGGGCTGCGCCACATGCCCTCCTGCGCGAACCAGCGCGGGACGGTGAAGTGCATCAGCGTCACCATCGGGGTGAGGCCCAGCTCCAGCGCGGTGTCCACCATGCGGCGGTAGTGGTCGATCGAGGCGCGCGAGACCACGCCCTCCTCGGGCTCGATCCGGCTCCACTCGATGGAGAACCGGTACGTGTCCAGGCCCGCGTCACGCAGCAGCGTCATGTCCTCGCGGAAGCGGTGGTAGCTGTCGCAGGCGTCACCGGAGGGTTCGGCGATACGGGTGCCGGGCGCGTGTTCGCGCGGCCACCAGTCGTTGTTGATGTTGTTTCCCTCGATCTGGTGGGCGGCGGTTGCGGCGCCCCACAGGAAACGGTCGGGGAAGTGCAGCACGGAGAGAACCTCGTTCATGTGAGAAAAGTGACGACCGGTCAGCTGGTGCGCGACCAGAAGTCGGAGAGCAGGTCCGCGGTGGCGACCGGGTTCTCCTGGTTGGGAAGGTGGCCGGCGCCGGCGATGACCTCGTAGCGGGCGCCGAGGCGTTCGGCCATCGTGCGCTGCCACTCCTGCGGCCAGGCGTCGTCGTGCGCGCCGTGGGCGACCAGGACGGGCAGCGCGGTGACGGCCAACTCGGGTGTGGAGTCGGCCGGGTCGGCGAGGATGTCGATGGCTCCCAGCAGGCTGTCCACGCTGGTGCGCATCGAGCGCTCGCGGAGGAACCTTTCGCCCGCGCCGAGCCGGTCGGGGTCGCGCCGTGCGGTCCTGGCCGCTTCGGGCCGGTCGAGGGTCCACAGGTCGATCCGCTTCGCGGCCCCGCGCAGCTTCGCCTCTTCGGGTGCCTTGCGGCCCGGCCAGCCGTGCGGACCCGAGCAGAGCATGGTCAGGTCCTCGAACGCCTCCCGGCCGCCGCTGACCGCGGCCGCCCGGGCCACGGTGCCGCCGAAGCTGTGGCCCACCAGATGGGCCCGTTGCCGGCCCGTCAACTGGGCGACGAGCGAGGCGACATGGAGCACGTCACCGGAGAAGGCGTCCAGCGTGTAGCGCTCCTCGCCGGCCGGCGCCGCCGAGTCGCCCTGCCCGCGCTGGCTGAACGCCCAGGCGTCGAAGCCGCGTTCGGCGAGCAGCGGCAGCAGCGGGACGAAGTCCTCCTTGGAGCCGGTGAAGCCCGGGACCAGCAGCGCGGTGCCGCGCACGGGCGCGCCGGGACGGCCCTGGGGGAGCGCCCGGAAGGCGGTCAACGGCCCTACCGGAACGTCCAGTTCGAGGATCTCGATGGAGGCCGGCACCGGAAGCACGCTGAACCGCCGCCCCGGCCGGACGCGTTGCGCCGCCTCGGTCCGGGCCCGCGCCCGCGCGTCCGCGCCGGCGCCGCCGGTCCCGGCCACGCCCGTGCCCCCGCTCACGCCGCCGCGCCCGCTCATGCCGCGCCCTCGTCGGGTCCGGCGGCCGCGAACCGGCGCGCGGGCTGCGGGATGGAGTCCAGCAGCCGGGTCGTGTAGTCGTGCTCGGGGAAGCGCAGCACCTGGACGGTCGGCCCCGACTCCACCACCCGGCCCTGGTGGAGCACCATGATCTTGTCGGTCACCATCCGCGCGGACAGCAGGTCATGGGTGATGTAGAGCAGGGAGACGCCGAAGTCGCTGCGCAGGTCGCGCAGCAGGGCCAGCACGCCGGCCCGCAGCGAGACGTCGAGCATGGAGACCGGCTCGTCGGCGATCAGCACCTGCGGGTCGCTCGCCAACGCGCGGGCGATGACGACACGTTGGCGCTGTCCACCGGACAACTCGTGCGGCAGCCGCGCCGCGAACTGCTCGACCGGGGTCAACCCGACGATCTCCAGGAGTTCGAGCACCCGCTTCCTGGCTTCCGCCCCCTTGCGCCCGGTGAAGTTCACCACCGGCCGGGTGAGCGTGTACTCGACCGTGTGCAGCGGGTTGAGCGCGGCGTACGGGTCCTGGAAGACCATCTGGACGTCGGCGTGCAGCTTGTGCAGTTGCCGGCGGCGCAGCCGGTCCACCCGCAGCTCGCCGAAGGAGACGGTGCCGCTGCTGGGCTGCTCCACCCCGGTGATCAGCTTGGCCAGGGTGGACTTCCCCGATCCGCTCTGGCCGACCAGGGCCATCGACTCGCCCGGCTCCAGCCGGAAGGAGACCCCTTCCACGGCGGTGACCGGGGCGTCCCCGCGCCGCCGCCCGGGGTAGACGCGGCTGACGTCCGCCACGACGACGGCGTCCTGTGCGGCCGCCCGGGTCCCGGTACGACCGCCCGCGTGCCCGCCCGCCTGGCCGGAGGAGCGACCGGCCGCGTGGCCACGGCTCCCGGCGGCGGCCGGCGAGGCGTCGTCCGTAGCCGTAGCCGTAGCCGTAGTCGGCTCCGTCGTCTTCATCGGCTCCACCGCCGGCAACCCCGGCAGCTCCACGACTTCCGCGCGCGGGTCGGCGTAGTGGCCGAGCAGCGTCTGCGTGTACGGGTGCCGGGGTCGCTGGAAGATCTCCCGGGAGGGGGCGTCCTCCACGATGACCCCGTCCTTCATCACCATCACCCGGGCCGTGGACTCCAGCACCACACCCAGGTCGTGGCTGATCAGGACCGCGGTGAAGCCCTCGCTCTCCTGCAGTTCCCGGATGGTGCGCATCACCGCGTGCTGGACCATCACGTCCAGCGCCGTGGTGGGCTCGTCGAAGACCATCATCCGCGGTTCGAGGGAGAGCGCGAGCGCGATCGAGACGCGCTGCCGCATGCCGCCGGACAGCTCTCCCGGGTAGCGGTCGAGGACGGACCCGGTCAGCTCGACCTTCTCCAGCAACTCCACCGCCCGGCCGCGCCGCCGGGGCCGCGGCACATGGCCGTGGGCGGCGAAGACGTCGCCGAAGTGGTGACCGATGGTGCGTACCGGGTTGAGCGCGTTCATCCCGGACTGCAGGACCATGGCGAAGCCGCCGCGCCGCTGCACCCGCACCTGCTCGGTGTCGAGCCCGGCGATGTCCGTGCCGTCGAAGAGGATGCGGCCCTCGGAGATCCGCGCCGGCGGCTTGGCCAGCCGGGTCAGCGCGAAGCCCAGCGTGGACTTCCCCGATCCGGACTCGCCGACCAGGCCGACGAACTCGCCCTCCTCCAGGCAGAAGGAGGCGTCCTTGACCGCGGTGGTCGGCTCGGCGCCGCGCGGCTCGTAGACGATGCTGAGGTTCCTGACGTCGAGCAGGCTCATCGTCCGTTCCCTTCCCGCAGCCGCGGGTTGCTCAGCCCGTCGACACCGAAGTTGACCAGGGTCATCGCGGTGGCCAGCAGCGCGACGCACAGCCCTGGGGCGAAGAGCAGAATCCACTGGCCGGTGAGGAGGGCGTTGGAGTTCTGCGCCCAGTAGAGCATCGAGCCCCAGCTGACCGTGAAGGGGTCGCCGAGCCCGAGGAAGGACAGCCCGGACTCCGCCAGCACCGCCGCGGTGGCCGCGCCGAAGAAGGAGCCGGCGATCATCGAGGTCATGTTGGGCAGGATCTCCCGGAACACCACCCGGGTCGCGCTCTCGCCGCTGAACAGCGCCGCGGTGACGAAGTCCCGGCTGCGCAGCGACTGGGTCTGCGCCCGCAGCACCCGCGCTCCCCAGGCCCAGCCGGTGATCACGACCACCAGCACGATCATCTTCAGCCCGCCGTTCTGCAGGTAGGC
This sequence comes from Streptomyces sp. NBC_00448, assembly GCF_036014115.1. Taxonomy (NCBI): domain Bacteria; kingdom Bacillati; phylum Actinomycetota; class Actinomycetes; order Kitasatosporales; family Streptomycetaceae; genus Streptomyces; species Streptomyces sp. NBC_00448. The sequence goes on along the minus strand of NZ_CP107913.1, from coordinate 4,560,557 downwards.
GGCGATGATGATCATCAACGGCAGGCCGGGGACCACCAGGAAGAGGTTGACGACGAAGTTGACCACGTCGCCGAGCCAGCCTCGCAGATAGCCCCAGGACAGCCCGACCGCCACCGCGACCAGCGTGGTCAGGCCGCCGGCGACGAAGCCGACCACGATCGACACCCGTGCCCCGTAGAGCAGTTGGGACAGCACGTCCTCGCCGGCGCCGGTGGTGCCCAGCAGGTGCGCGGAGCTGCCGCCGGTGTCGGGCGGGAAGTTGTTCGCGTGCGGGGAGTACGGCGCGATGAGCGGCGCGAAGATCGCCACCAGGACGAAGACCGCGAGGATCACCAGGCCCACCCGGGCCTTGCCGTTGCTCCACACCGTGCCGAACGAGCGGCCGAAGACCTGGAGCGCGCGCACCACTGCCGAGCTCGACGGCGCCGCGGGCGCCATGGCGGCCGGTGAGGCCGAAGCGGTCGGCGTGGACGGCGGGTTCGGCGGGGTCGCAGTAGGGGAAGTCATCTCGGTCACCGCCTGGTCCGGGGGTCGAGGACGCCGTAGAGGACATCCACGATGAAGTTCGCGACCAGCACGCACACCGTGATCATCAGGAAGAGCGCCTGCATCAGCGGGTAGTCGTGGTTGGTCACCGCGCTGTACAGCAGATGGCCGACACCGGGGTAGTTGAAGACCTGCTCGACCAGCAGCGAACCGCCGACCACGCCGCCCAGCGCCATGCCGAAGCCGGTGAGGTTGGGCAGCAGCGCGTTGCGGGCCGCGTAGCGCAGGGCGACGGTGCGCCCGCGCAGGCCGTTGGCCTCGGCGAAGGTCACGTAGTCCTCGCCGATGGTGCCGATCATCGTGTTGCGCATGCCGAGTATCCAGCCGCCGAGCGAGGTCAGCAGGATCGTCAGCGCCGGCAGCACCGCGTGGTAGAGCGAGTCGCCGAGGAAGTCCAGCGAGAAGTTCGGCACCGCGTCCGCGGAGTACGCCCCAGAGGTCGGGAACCAGCCGAAGACGTAGCCGACGAAGAAGACCAGCAGCAGCGCGGTCCAGAAGTAGGGGAACGCCGCGAGGAACGCGCCGGACAGGGTGGGCAGCGAGTCCAGCCAGGTGCCCCGCTTCCACGCCGCGGCCACGCCGATCAGCGAGCCGACGACGAAGGCCAGCACGGTCACCAGGCCGACCATCACCAGGGTCCAGGGCAGTGCCTGGCCCACCATGCCGGAGACCGACTGCGGGAAGAAGGTGTAGGACACCCCGAACCGCAGATGGACCACGGTGTTCAGGTACTCCACGTACTGGTGCCACCAACTGCCGCTGGGCACGCCCAGTTGGGCCTCGATCGCGGCCCGGGTGGACGGTGACACCGGGCCGTTCTGCGAGAGCTTCGCGACGGCCGCGTCGGCCGGCGAGCCCGGCATCAGCCGGGGAAGCGCGTAGTTGAGCGTGACCGCCGCCCACATGGTGAGCAGCAGCAGCCCGAACTTGCGCAGGATGTAGCGCATGAGGGGTTCTCCTCGTCCCTTCCGCGGTCGCCTACTGCGCCAACCGCAGATGCGTCATCACCAGAAGCGGGGTGGAACCCCAGGTCATCAAGGACGCATACGGATTCTGCGGGCTGGGCCAGCCCGTGAACTTCTTGTCGCTGGAAAGGCCCCACAGGCCGCCGTAGAAGAGCGAGATCTCCGGCAACTGCCGGTACACCACGCTCTGCAGCTGGTCGGCGAGGCGCTTCTGCTCGGCCGGGTCGGTGGTGGTCTTGAACCGTTCCAGCAGCGCGTCGGTCGCCGGGTCGCCGTAGCGTTCGTAGTTCGACGCGGTGGAGGTGCCCACCGGCTTCTTGAAGGCCGAGTTCAGCAGGTTGTTGTAGTCCTGGTAGAGCGACCCGGAGCCGCCGACGGTGCCCAGTGCCAGGTCGAAGTCGCCGTTCTGCAGGGACTGCTGGTAGGCCGCGGGCTGCGGCTTGTCGAGCTTGACGGTGATCCCGACCGCGCGGAGCTGCTGGATGATCTCCTGCGCGCCCTGCATCCAGTCCGCCCAGCCGTCCGGCACCGTGAGGTTGACGCTCAGCGGCTTGCCCGCGCTGTTCACGAGTTTGCCGCCGCGCCGGGTGTAGCCGGCCTTGGCGAAGGCGGCGAGCGCGGCCGAGGTGTTCTGCGCCACCATCCCCTGGTTCGGGATGGCGGTGTTGAGCGACGCCTTCTCGTTGGGCAGCAGCAGGCCGGTCTGGCTGGCCGCCTTCACATAGCCCTGCTCCGCCTTGTCGGCGATCTGCTGGCGGTCCAGCGCCAGCGACAGGCCGGTGCGGAAGTCGAGGTTGTCGAACGGCGCCTTGGTGAGGTTGGGCAGCAGCCCGACGATGCCGCCCGGCGGGAACCAGTAGCTGTGGTGCTGCTTGTCCGCCTTCACCCAGGTGTTGTCCACGTTCGGGAAGAAGGAGTACGCCCAGTCGTAGCCCTGGGTGGCGATGGCCAGGTCCGGGCTGGAGCCCGGCACGACGACCTTCTGGACGGAGACCTTGTCGGCCTGCCAGTAGCTGTCGTTCTTCTCCAGGGTGTACTGGTTGGGCGTGAAGCGGGCCAGCGTGTACGGGCCGGTGACCACGGGGTTCGGATCGGTGTACGTCACCGGGTTCTTGACCCCGCGCCAGATGTGCTCCGGCACGATGAGGGTCGCCTCGATGACCTTCGCCGCGGGGACGTCGGCGTTCTTCAGGTGGAACACCACGTGGTCGCCGCTGACCGACAGCGAGGCGATGTGCTGCCAGACGCCGCCGGTGTCCAGCGCGGGGTGGCTGCGCAGCAGCTCGAAGGTGTAGGCCACGTCGGCCGCCGTGAACGCCTTGCCGTCCGACCAGCGCACGCCCTGCCGGATGTGGAAGTCGACGGTCCTGGCGTTCGGCTGGGTGTAGCCGGTGGCCAGGAAGGGCGTCTCCTTGCCGTCGAGGTTGTTGACGACCTCCAGCGGCTCGTACATCCACGTCGTCAGGTTGCGCTTGTTCGGCGAGAACGGGTTGAAGTTCCGGAAGAGGGCCGGCGTGCCGCTGTCGGCACCCCCGACCAGCAGGGTGGTCGGGCCGACATTCGAGGTGCCGGACTTCACGGAGACCGAGCATCCGGTGGCGACGAGTGTGGCGGCGATCCCGAAAGCGGCGGCGGCCCTCAGCCGTCTCCCGCTGGCACGCGTCATGGTCGGGCGATCCTCTCCCTTGAGGCCCTCCGAGTAGGGAGGGCGCAGGCTCCTGTCCTGCGCTTTCCGCACTGTATGCGCATACATTTCGTTTCCGCAAGGTTCCGGGACTGTGAACTGCGGACCACCTCCGGGCCCGCGCCGAGCGCACCGCGACGGTGCCGGCGGCCGACGCGCGGCCGGGGAGGGTACGGTGTGGTTCCTGCGTGTATGCGCATACGGGGAACGGGCGTGCACACGCTGACCGGAAGAGGAGCATCAGGTGGCCACTGCGCGGAAGCCGGCGTCGGGCACGACCGGTACGCCGACGGTCTACGACGTCGCCGAGCGCGCGAGTGTGTCGATCGCCACAGTGTCCCGGGTCTACCGTTCGCCCGACGCGGTGCGCGCGCCCACCCGCGAGAAGGTGCTCGCCGCCGCCCGCGACCTCGGCTACGTCCCCAGCGGCAGCGCCCGCGGGCTGGCCAGCCGGAACACCGGCATCCTCGGCCTGTGCTTCCCCGACTACACCGACCCCGAGAGCGACGCCCCGGGCGACGGCGACGAGAACGCCGCCACCCTCTACGCCGACCACATCATCCGCGGCATGGAGCGCGCCGCCCGCAGCCGCGGCTACGCCCTGCTGATCGCGGCCTCGCTGCGGGACGGGCCGACGAGCCTGGTCGCCACGCTGGCCGGACACGTCGACGGCTTCGCGGTCATGTCCCGGACCGTGGACGCGAGGGAACTGGAGACGGTCTCCCGCCGGATGCCGGTGGTCATGCTGGCCGGGCCGCCCGAGTTGGACCACCTCGACAACGTCCAGGTCGACAACCGCGGCGGGCAGAAGGAACTGACGCGCCATCTGATCGAGGAACACGGCCTGACCGAGCTGGCGTTCGTCGGCGGACCCTCGGACTCCCCCGACGCCGAGGCGCGCTTCCTCGGGTACCAGGACGCCTGCCGCGAGGCCGGCCTGCCGGTGCCGCCCGAGCCGGTCCGGCGCGGCGACCTCACGCGCGTCGCCGGGCGGGACGCCGTGCGGGCGCTCGTCGAAGGGGCCGGATCGGGGTCGGGCTCCGGTTCGGGGTCCGGTTCGGGGTCCGGCGCCACGTCCGGTTCGCGGTCCGGTTCGCGCGGGGCGGCGGGGCTGCCCGACGCGCTGATACTGGCCAACGACCAGATGGCGGTGGGGGCGTTGGAGGAGTTCTCCGCGCACGGCATCCGCGTTCCCGAGGACATCGCGGTGACCGGGTTCGACGGCATCCCGCTCAGCGCGATGGCCCACCCGCCGCTGACCACGGTGCGCCAGCCCAGCCGGCGGATCGGCGAGGAGGCGGTCGCGCTGCTCGTGGACCGCATCGGCGCACCGCAGCGCGAGCCGCACGCCCTGATGCTGCCGGTCTCGCTGCTGCTGCGGGCGAGCTGCGGCTGCGGGGAGTCCGTGCCGGCGCAGCGGCGCGGGTAGCGGATACGGGCAGGCGGCCCCGGGAGCGGCGCCCGGGTCGTACCGGACGCCGACTCCCCTTTCCCCGCGGCCCTCAGACGTTCAGGACCGTGTCCGGGGCGAGTTCGTAGACGCCGTAGGAGAACCCCGCGGCCTGGATGCCGGACGCGGTCACGTCGACGCCGTGGACGGCGAGCGGGCGGGGGGCGGGGCCGGTGGCGGGCCACGGGGCCGTCGCGGGCTCGCGGCGCCCGTTGATCACCACGAGGTGGCGGTCGCCGCGCAGGTAGACGAAGGGGTAGTCGCGGTGCAGCACCCGTACCGTGCCGCCGGTGCCGAGGGCGGGCGTCGCCTTGCGCAGCGCGATCAGCCGCTGGACGTGGTGCAGCAGGGAGCCGTCGTCGGCCCGGGCGGCGGCCACCGTGGGCCGCTGCTCGTCGGGGTCGACGGGCAGGTAGAGCCGGTCCTGGGGCGCGGTGGAGAAGCCGGCGTTCGCGGAGCCGTCCCACTGCATCGGGGTACGGGACCCCTGGCGCGCCTCGCCGTCGAGCTGGCTGCCTTCCTTGTCCGGCAGCCCGGGGACGTACCGCATGCCGATCTCGTCGCCGTAGTAGATGACCGGCAGCGACGGCCAGGTGAGCAGGAAGGCGAAGGCGGGCGCGACCATGTCGCGGGTGCGGGGGCCGCAGGTCAGCCGGGAGAAGTCGTGGTTGGCGGTGGGCAGGGCGACGTGGCCGACGCCGTCGATCGCCTCGTCGGCCTCGCGCCAGGCGGCCAGGAAGGTGCTCATCGTGCCCCGGCCCTCGGGGTCGAAGTAGCAGGGCCGGCCGTCGGCCCACCCGCCCTGGCTGCCGGTGCCGTTGTCCCACAGGGAGCGCAGCGCCTGCCCGGTGAAGTGCAGGAAGAAGTCCGCGTGGAACCCGGCCGGTACGGCGGTCTTGGGGTCGCCCCACTCGGAGAGCAGGATGCACCCGGGGTGGGTCCGGTCGATCCACTCCCGCATCTCCGCCCAGAGCCGGCCGGTCTCCACGAGCCCGGGGTCGTCCTTGACCAGCGAGGCGGCCATGTCGACGCGGAAGCCGGAGACACCGCGGTCGAACCAGTACCCCATGATCTCCCGCAGCGCGGCGCGGTTGGCCTGGGGGCCCTCCGCGCTCACCGGCTGCCGCCACGGCTCGGCCGGGTCCATCCGGGCGTAGCCGAAGTTCAGGGCGGGCTGGATGGGATAGAAGTTCGCGAGGTAGTAGCCGCCGCGCGTCGCGTGGTTGGGAATCCAGCCGCGCACCGGGGAGGCGAGGCGGTCGGACCAGATGTAGCGGTGGTCGTCCGGGTTCTCGACGGCCTCCAGGAACCAGGGGTGCTGGTGCGAGGTGTGCCCGGGGACGAGGTCGAGCATGATCCGCATCCCGCGCTCGCGGGCGGCCTCGATCAGCGCGTCGGCGTCCTCGTTGGTGCCGTAACGGGGGTCGACGGTGAGGTAGTCGGTGATGTCGTAGCCGCCGTCACCGAAGGGCGAGGCGAAGCAGGGGCTGAGCCAGAGCGTGTCGACGCCGAGCCAGGCCAGGTGGTCCAGCCGTTCCCGCACCCCGCGCAGGTCGCCGATGCCGTCGCCGTCGGAGTCGGCGAAGGTCGCCGGATAGATCTGGTAGAGCACGGCATCGGCGAGCCAGGGCGGTGGGTTCCGATGCGCGCCCTCGGATGCGTTGTCACTGCGTTGTCCGTTGAACCGCACGGGAGCCCTTTCGTCGAAGGCTGCGATTGTACGACCGTATGTAAGCGCATACAAGCGAGTGCGGGGCGCCTGACCTGCGGCGGTCCGGCGGCGCCCCGACCGTGGAACGGACGGCCCGCTCCGTGTCGGACGGCCCGCGCTGCTCCGTGTCGGGCGGCCCGGCTGCGTACGGTACGGCTCGCCCGGATGTTCACCAGGAGTTCGACCGTACGCCCCGGTCGCGAACCGGCGGGCCGCCATAGGGTCCACGGGGCGACAGGAGATCGTCAGGAGTGGCGGCGCGCGGACACGGGCGCACGCCGGGGGACGCGCCGACGACCACGGGGGCCGGGGGGTCGGGCCTGACGGCGCACACACCGTATGTCGATGCCTCACCGCATCGCGTCTTTGGGGGGCTCCACTTGAGAGTTCGTACCCGCCGCGGCCTCGCGGCGATCACCTCGGCCGCCTCGCTGGCGGCCGGCATCCTCGGTGCGACCGCACCGCGGGCCGGGGCGATGCCGATCGCCGCGGGGACCGGCCGGATCTCGATCGTCGACAGCTCCGGCGTGAACACCGCCGAGGCCGACGGCAACGAGGCCGCCGAAGTACCGCACCTGCCCAACACCGCGGGGTTGTCCGCCAACTGGTCCCCGGACGGCAGCCGTCTGGTGGCCGGCGGCCAGGACCCGACCCGGCTCACCAGCACCCGCCTGGTCGGCGACGCCTCGCACGTCACCACCGAGTGGCCGCAGAGCGCGTCCGGCGGCACCCAGTACACCGACGCCGCCTTCTGGTTGGACGGCAGCGACATCGTCACCAGCACCGGCCGGGAGCTGTTCTACGGCCCGTCCGACGCGTCGATCGGCCAGCAGCCGCTGCTCACCGGTGCGAACCAGCCGCCGGCCGGGACCTGCGACGCCCACCCGAGCGCGAGCATCCTCGGTCCGCTCGCCTTCGAGCGCACCACCTGCGGGGCGTCCGGTGCGGACATCTGGACGCTCGACCCGGACACGAACGCCGTGCAGCGGATCGTCACCGACGGCGCCGACCCCGCCTTCTCCGCGGACGGCAGCCAGTTGGCCTTCACCCGGGTCGTCGACGGCGTCAGCCAGGTCTTCACGGCCGCCGCCGACGGCACCGGCGAGAAGCAGATCACCACCGACGCGGTGAACCACTTCGACCCGGCCTGGGACCCGGCCGGCGGGCGGATCGCCTACGGTGCCTCCGCCTCGTCGTCCGGTACGACCGCCACCTCGACCAAGATCATCTCTCTGAGCGACGGCATCGTCGCCAACTTCAGCTCCTTCGGCACCAAGCCGGCCTGGCAACCGGTCCGCAACAACACCCTGGACCGGGTGTACGGCACCGGGGGCATCACCATCGACCAGGCCGCGTCCCGCTTCACCTTCGACACCACCGGCGCGGCCCACGTACCCGGCCTGATCACCGCGCACTCGGCGGTCCTGGTCAACAAGACCAACGCCACCTACGCCACCCCCGCGATCTCGCTGGCCGCGGAGAAGCAGGGCCCGATCGTGTTGACGGCCGGCGGCTCGCTGGACGCCACGGCCAGTGCCGAACTCAAGCGCACGCTCCCCAAGGGCAGCACGGTCTACCTGGAGGGCAACACCTCGCAGTTGAGTTCCACGGTGTCCTCCCAGATCAGCGCGCTCGGCTACACCGCGCTGCGGATGGACGGCGCCGACCTGGCGTCGGTCTCCGCCCGGACCGCCACGCAGATCACCAAGAAGCCCGATTGGGTGTTCGTCGCCGACGGCATGGACTACCACGACCCGGTCTCGGCCTCCACCGCGGCCGGCGCGCTCGGCTACCACGGACTCGGCGTGGTGCTGCTGGTCAAGGGCACGACCATTCCCGCCGCCGTCAAGACGTACCTCGACTCGCTGGACCCGGACACCACCGGGCTGGTGTCGGTGGGCGCCAACGCCAGGACGGCGCTGGAGAACACGCCGCTGGCCGAGCAGTGGCAGTTCTACGACGTCAGCGGCACTTCGTACGAGCAGACCGCGGTCAACCTGGCGAACTTCTGGTGGACCGCGCCCAACATCGCCACCGTGGACGGGGGTTCGACCTGGTCCAACGCGGTGACCGGCAACGCGGTGACGGCCGTCTACGGCCCGACCCTGTGGTCGGGCGCGGACGCGCTGTCCTCGCTGACCTCCGGCTACCTCACCAAGGAGTCCGCGAGCATCCAGGAGGTGGCGACCTTCGGCGGCAACGACGCGTACGCGCCCGCCGCCCGCGCCGGCATCGGCGACGCGATCGGCATCAGCAGCGCGCAGCTGACCACCGTGTGGTGGGCCGGCGGCGCCGCCCCGGCCGCGGCTGCCGGCGGCACGTCGTCGAAGACCCTCACGAAGGCGCTGCCGACCGTCCACGGCCCCGCGTCCGAGGCGTCGGCCGCCGGCCGTCCGTCGCTGACCGTGCAGACCCGCGGCGCCCACCTGCCCGCGCCGAACGACCGCACGCTGCCCGCGAAGGACGACCGCACCCGCTGAACCGCCTCACGACTCCCGGTGGGCCCGGCCGCGACACCCGGGCCCACCGGGGCTATGCCTTTCCGTACGGATTGCCGCCGAGCCGGGTGCGGCCGTCGATCAGTTCGCGTACCGCGTCCAAGTGGCCGCTGTGGCAGGTGACTTCGGTGAGCACGTGGATCACGATGTGCCGGACGTCAGGCAGCCGCCAGGTCGGCCAGATCTCCACCGGCCAGGCGGCGGGCTCCTGTTCGGGCACGGCGGTGGCGAGCACGGCGTCCGCGCGCGCGATCGCCGCCCGGTAGTCGGCGAGGGCCTCCTCGGCGCTCATGCCCTCGGGGACGTACCAGTGCGTCTCGGCGCCCGTCGTGAGCTGTGCGGCCACGTCCGGCTCTCCGGCGATCACCCCCGGGAACCAGAAGCGTTCGACATCCACGGTGAGGTGGCGAAGCAGTTCCAGGCAGCTCCAGCCGCTCGGCAGCACCGGCCGCCGCAGGTCCTCCGCCGAGAGCCCTTCGAGGTTCCCGGCGATGTGCTCGCGCTGCTGGTCGAGGGCGCCCTTGAGGGCCGTGAGTTCGGCGTTCACCGGGCGGCCCACAGGGGGTCCGGGTGCCGTGCGGGCAGCACCCGGGGCAGCACCCCCACCGGCTCGCCTGTCGTGCTCGTCATCCGCGCGCCTCCGTCGACCGCAGAGTGTGAACCTGCCTACACCGTTGACGCTACCGCGGGGGTACGACAACTCCGGCCCGAGACTCCTGCCCGATCGCGTACGCGTACGCGTACGCGGACATGGCGGCGGGGCGGTGCGTGGTGCACCGCCCCGCCTGTGGGGTACGTACGGCTGTCAGTGGTGGCCGGCGTGTCGCCTTCGGCTCACGTAGGCCATCACCGCACCCGAACAGACCAGCAGGGCGACGACCGCGAGGATCTCCGCGAAGCCGGACAGGCCGGTGGCGGCGAGGGAGCCCGAACTCGGACTGCTTGAAGCCGAGTTGGTGGGCGCCGAGCCGTGTGTCGGAGCGGATGTGGGGGACGAGGACGTCGGCGGCGGCGAGGTCGGCGGCGTCTTCTTCGGGATGTAGACACCCGCGTCGATCGTGTGGTCCACGCCTCCCGCCTGCGCGGGAGCCGTGACGGGTGCGGTGCCGTCGCACAACCGGCCGGTGGTCGGCGGGACCACGTTGGAGTCGTGCGCCCGGTCCTTGCCGGCCAGCGGGAGCGTGAAGCGCAGCTTGTCCGCCCCCGGTGTGCCCGGCACGTCGCTGGTGTCCGCGGTGCACACGTCGAACTCCACCGTGTACTTCGCGCCCGGTGTCAGCTGGTAGTCGGCGCCGACCCCGCCGAAGTAGTACTCGCCGTCGGCGTCGGTCGTGGTCGTGGCGACCTGCTTGCCGTGGGCGTCGAGCAGGTTGATCGTCGCGCCCGGCAGCAGCACCTGCCCGGCGTCCTGGATGCCGTTGTGGTCGCCGTCGTACCAGACCACGTTGCCGATCTGGATCGGCGCGTTCGCCGCGGCGTACGCGATGTCGCCGAGGCCGCCGGCCTTGCCGAAGCCGTTCTGCTCCTGGCCGACGAACTGGTACGCGTTGGTGGAGGTGCCGTTGCCCGGGCCCTGGCCGGTGGCGAGGTCGTGGTAACCCGTCCCGTCGGTCTCGACGTTGACCGTCGGGTCGAACTCCGTGCTGACGACCGACGGCTCCCGCGGGATGTGGGCCACGGCGCCCAGCGCGGTCTCCTGGTGGCCGCCGGAGAAGAAGTCACCCGGGAAGTACTCGACGACGGAGCCGGGTTCGTTGTCGTCGTTGGCGGGGGTGGCGTTGTTGGGGCAGTCGCCGGTGCCCTCCCACGCGTACCCACCGGTGGGATCGGCGCAGGCCATGTTGATGTCGCCGCCGGACATGCCGAACTCCGGCGTGTTGTTCCCCGGGCGGGGGTCCAGCCCGTTCGCGCCGAGGACGTCCATGAACCGGTCGCGGAAGCCCAGCACCATCGACCCGTCGTTGGCGAAGGCGAGCCCGGACAGCTCCGGCTGCGGGTCGATGAAGGTGGTGCCCGACGCAGCCCGCTGGTCCCACGTCGCGATGCTGGTGTCCCACGGGTTCCAGTGGGTGGCCTGGTCGGTGTTGCCGATACCGGTGAAGACGGTCCCGCGCTCGAAGCCGAGCGGCTGGGTCAGCACGGTGTCGAACCCCTTGCCGTCGTACGTGGAGACGACGGCCTTCAGGTCGGAGCGCGCCTTCGTGCTCTCCGCGTCGCACACGCCGCCGACGTACAGCTTGTTGTCGTGGACGGCGAGGGCGAACGGCCGCCAGTCGCCGGACGCCGCGCAGCCCGGGTCCGGGATCGGCACCGTGGCCTTGGGCGCCGAAGCGGTCGACCCCGTCGCGTCGAAGCTCACCAGAGTGCGGGTGAGCAGGTTCACCGCGTACAGCGTCGAGCCGTCCTCCGACAGGGCCACCCCGCCGATGCTCTCCTTGCCCGGGGCCTCGGTGAACCCGGGGTCCTTGATCATGTCGCCGGTGTCGTGCGCTGTCACGGCGGCGCCGGGCACCGTCGCGAACAGCTTCGCGTCCCCGCCGTCGACCGGGACGGTGTAGATCGCGCCGCCGCCGTCCGGCCCGTACGGGGCGTAGCGGCGGGCGAACGCGCTCTGGAACAGCCGCCCGCGGTAGCGGTCGTACGCCAGCCCGAACGTGGTGCCCACCTCGGCCTGGGTGTCCAGGGCGGTCGGGCACGACGCGTCGGTGGGGCACGTGCCCCGCACGTCCGTGCCGAACGCCACCAGCGCCCGGGTGTCGGTTCCCTTGCCACCGCTCTGGATCGGTACGTAGTACCGCGAGTCCGGCAGCGTGTAGTCGGCCGCGTCCCAGACGCCGGTGATCACCGAGGCGTCCTTGCCGCCCGAGACGTCGACGAAACTGGTGAAGCTGTCGAAGTGGTTCTCCGCGGTCGAGGCGGGCGCGGCCCGCAGATATCCGCTGTACGGCGCGGGGACGGTGACGTCGACGCGGTAGCGGCCGCCGGTCAGCTCGGCCGACGGCGGTACCACGACCTTGCCGGTCGCGTCCGTGGTGCCGGTGACGTGGTGGCCGGCGGCATCGGTGACATCGACCTTCATGCCCCGCTGCGGCACGTCCGTGGTGGCGTTGATCACGCCGGTGCCGAAGAAGTCCCTCAACACCTCGACGGTCAGGGTGCCGTCGGAGGTCGACGCGCCGGCTTGTCCGGCGCTCGTCACGACCGTGCCGGTGGCGGCGCCCATCAGGAGAAGCCCTGAGAGCCCCACTCGCACCAGCCTGTGTAATGGCATGGCTTTCCCTTGTTCGGACCACGTCGGCGCCGACCGCCGACGCCGACACAGCAAGCTCGGTCGCCACGGTATAAGTTGACGGAGCGTCATGCACCGGAAACACAAAGTTTCGGCGGGTCCTGCCCAGGAGACCTGTTAGCATCGCGCCGCGTGAGAATCACGAAGGGTCTCCCGCGGCGCGCGGCGGGCAGCCGCCGCCCCCGGCGCACGCGGTTACGCTGGGCGGCCGCCGCCCTGGTCCTCGCGGCTGCCGCGGCAACCGCGTTCGTACTCGTCGGCGGCAGCGGTGGCGGCTCCACCGGCCGGCGCGCCCTGACCTCGGACGAGGCGAACCGTCTGGCGATCACCCGGTTCCGCAACTACCAGGCCGGCGGCCGCGCGGTGACGATCACCGTGCCGAGCACCGGCGGCGGTCTGGTCGTCAGCGGGTCCATCGACTACCGCGCCGAGATCGGTTACGGGGTGGTCCGCGGCAGCGGGCGGGACACCTCCAGCGACGGGCTGGTCGAGTGGACGGCCGGCACGGTGCTCGTCCACCCGATGGCGAACGCCCCGGCCACCGCGCCGGCGTCGCCGCCCTCCTCCGGCTGGTACGGCCGTCCGCTGACGAACGCCGGCAGTTCCCTGGACAGCGCGCTGGCCATCGCGCTCAGCCTCGGCAGCGACCGCCCGGACAACGCCGAACTGCTGCCGCAGAACGGCGCCGCGCGGGTCGGCGAGGGCACGGTGCACGGCCACCAGGTGGTCGTCATGACCGGTCCGAAATCCGGCTCCGGGCAAGGGACTTCGGGCAGTGTGCGCTACTGGGTCGGCGCGGACGGGACCATGTACCGGGTACGGGCCGGCGTGGCCTCCGAACCGGAACCGGTGGTCATCGACTTCGACACCCAGAAGTACGTAGCGGTCCGGCCGCTGCCGGGAGCCACGCCGAAGCCGTGACCGGAATCCCGGCTCCTGGTGGCTCCCCGGCGTATGACGTCAAGTGCGCATCTGCGTAGGCCCGTTCACGAGGTCTGCACCCGGGCGCCGGTCGCGAGCAGCGACGGCGACGGCAGCGGGACGTCCGCGGTGTCCGGCAGCGCGGGAACGGCCGGCACGACGGTGGCCCCGGTGGTGGTGGCGTTCGGGAACTGCGGCTGCGGGCCGGGCGCGGCCACGTCGGTGAACGGGATGCCGGCGGGCGCCTGCGGCCTGGTCCAACTGCCCGACGGCGTGGCCGAGTCGGTCCGCACCGGGCAGGACGCGGTCGCCGCGATCCGCGCGGGCGTGGTGGTGTGGAGGACGTTGCCCCGCAGGCAGTTGTCCTTCCCCCGCGTGGCGTTGGGGAACGTCCAGCCGACGTCCACGCCGTTGGCGCTGAACGTGTTGTCCGTGATCTGGTTGCCGTCCGGCTGCAGGTCGGCGGTCGCGGTGATCACGAACCCGGCGTCGGCGTTGCCGCTGATCCGGTTGCGGACGAACCGGTTGCCGCTGCCGCCGTCCACCCCGACGCCGATTCCCCAGCCCCCGTCGGCCTGTTCGGGAGTGCGCGGCTGCTGGTTGTCCGCGATCAGGTTGCCGGCGATCACGGCGCCGCGCTGCGGGAGCAGCTTCTCCTGGTGGTCGGAGTCGGTGGTCAGACCGACGCGGTTGCCGGCGAGGCGGTTGCCCACCACGTACATGTCGCCGCTGGCGTTGGTGCCCTCGTAGCCGACCGCGTTGAGTTCGGCGACGTTGTCCCGTACGACGATCCCGCACGGCTTGCACTGCCCGACGTAGATCCCGGAGTCGGCTCCGCCCGAGGCGTAGGAGTGCTCGATCACCCCGTTCTGCGCGGAGAACGCGTAGATGCCGTAGAGCCCGTTGCGGGTCGCGGTCACGTACGAGACCAGGAACGCCTTCAGGAAGTGGACGGGCTCGTCGCCGGTGTCGTAGCCGCCGCTCTGCCCGGGCAGCCCGGCGACCGCCGCCGCGGAACCGGTGACCAGCACCCCGTTCTGGGTGTTGTTCTCCACGGTGAGGTTCTCCACGGCCACCCCGGGCGCGGCGACGACGACGCCGTTGGGCTGCCGCAACCGCCCGTCGATGACGACCTTCTGCCGGGACTCGCCGCGCAGCGTGACGCGAGAGGTGTCGATCCGCACGGACTCGTGGTAGACGCCCGCGGCGACCAGCACCAGGTCGCCGGGCCGGGCCAGGGACACCGCGGCCGAGATGGTCGGGGCGTCGGCGGGCACGCGGATCGTCACGTGCGTGCCGCTGGGCCGCCGCCCCTTGGCCGCTCCGTCATCGCCATGGCCGCCACCGCCGCTGCCGCAGCCGGCCAGGAGCGCCAGCGCGACCAGTAACGCAGCCGTCACGCGAAGTGCTGATCGAGGCATGGGCACAGTCTGGCACGGCGGTGAAATCCCCGCGGGAATTGGGGAGTTGAGCGGTGTACGGGGATGCGGGTATGGCACGCTGCACATCATGCGCACGCCCGATCACCACCCGTCACGTCGCAGGTTCCTGGACGCGACCGGTGCCATGGTGGCCTTCGGTCTCGCCGCGGGGTGCACCGCGGATTCCTCCGCGTCCGACTCCGCCAAGTCGCACTCGGGCGGGCCGGGTTCGGCCTCCTCGGGTGCGCCCGGCCCCGCCTCGGCGGCCTCGCCCGCGCCGGTTCCGCCGACGGGTGCGCACCAGGCGGGCATCACCCTCCCGCAGCCGGCCCAGAGCAACCTGCTCGCCGTGGTGGCCGACCTGACCGCCTCGGCGGACGCCGGCCCGCTGCTGGCCGAACTCGGCACGACCGTAAGGGCGCTCGCCGACGGGTCCGACGCCCGGCTGCTCGGTCTGCCGCCCGGCGATCTCACCGTGACGATCGGGGTGGGCCCCCGGCTGGTCCGGATGGCCGGCCGGTCGCTGCCCGGCACCACCGACCTCCCACGGTTCTCCCGCGAGCGGATCGCCGCCCAGGCACGCGGCGGTGACCTGCTGATACAGGTCTGCGCGAGCGACGCCCTCGTACCACCGGTCGTCGCCACCGCGCTTCTGGACCAAGCCGGTGACCGCCTCCGCGAACGCTGGCGCCAGTCCGCCCACCGCGGCCCGAACATCGCCGTGGACAAGGCCCTCACCGCACCGCGCAACCTGCTCGGTTTCATCGACGGCATCGTGGGCCCGCACACGACCGCCGCGCAGGACCGCCACCTGTGGCTGGCCGGACCGGCCCCGGTCGCGGGCGGCACCATCGCCGTGGTGCGGCGGATGGAACTCGATCTGGCGCGGTTCGCCGCGCTGTCCGTCGCCGAGCAGGAAGCGGTCTTCGGCCGGCGCCGGGCCACCGGCGACCCGCTGTCCGGCGGCACCATCACCGCGGACCCGTCCCTCGGCGCCAAGACCCCCGACGGCCGCTATCTCATCCCGGCCGACGCCCACGTACGCCGCGCCAACGCCAACGCCGTGGGCGCCGGCCTCATGCTCCGCCGCTCCTACAGCACCGACTCACCCGCGGCCGGCCTGCTCTTCATCAGCTTCCAGAACGACATCCGGACCTTCACCAGCACCCTGACCCACATGGACGACTCCGACGCGCTGCTGGGCTTCACCACCACGACCGCGAGCGCGACCTTCCTGATCCTCCCCGGCTTCGACTCCCGCCGCCCGCTGGGTTCCCCGCTCTTCCCCTGACCCCGTCACCGCCGTGGTCGCGGCGCTCGGCCGCGCCTCGCCCGGGTGGCTCCGGGTGGCTAATGCTTCGCGCGGCCGTCGTACTCCTCACGGGCGGCGAGGACGTCCTCGATGTACCGCACCGACCACTCGGTGAGCGCCTTCAGGGGACCTCGCAGCGTCTCGCCGAGCGGCGTCAACGCGTACTCCACCCGCGGCGGCACCTCCGGGTACACGGTCCGCAGGACCAGTCCGTCGCGCTCCAGGGTGCGCAGCGTCTGGGTGAGCATCTTCTCGCTCACTCCCGCGAGCCGCTGCCGCAGCTGGGTGAACCGGCACGCACCGTGCCTGCCGAGTTCGCCCAGCACGAGCACCGCCCACTTGCTGCCGATCTGGTCGAGCACGTCACGCGAAGGGCAGCCGCGCGCGTACGGGTCCCAGGACGGTATGGGCTCGCTCACATCCTCGGCGGTCGTCACCCCGCTCACCTCGATCCTTTCCTCCGGGTGGCCACCTTACCCGGAAGTGGCTCCTTACCAAAGGAGAGTGACCAGGTCACGCTGGATTTCGTGCCGCGGGAGGCCCGCGGCAGGAAAGGACTTCACCATGTCGATCGTCGTCACCGGAGCCGCCGGACGGCTGGGCCGGCTCACCGTCGAAGCACTGCTGGCGCGCGGGGTGCCGGCCTCGGACATCGTCGCGACCAGCCGGGACGTCGCCAGGATCAAGGACCTCGCCGACCGCGGCGTCGTGGCGCGCCGGGCCGACTTCGCCGAGCCGGACAGCCTCGCCGCGGCCTTCGCGGGTGCGGACAAGCTGCTGCTGATCTCGACCACGACCGTGGACGAGCGGGTCGCCAACCACCGCCGCGCCATCGACGCCGCGGTGGCGGCGGGCGTGACCCTGGTCGCGTACACCAGCATGCTGCGCGCCGACACCTCCACCACCGCGCTGTCCGCCACCCACCACGCCACCGAGGAGTACCTGCGCGAGCGCGTCCCGAGCGTGATGCTGCGCAACGGCTGGTACCTGGAGAACTACACCGCCCAACTCCCGCTGGTACTGCGCGAGTCAGCCGTCATCGGTGCGGCCGGCCGGGGCCGGATCAGCGCCGCGACCCGCGCCGACTACGCTGCCGCCGCCGCGGTCGTGCTGACCGCCGAGGGCCATGCCGGCAATGTCTACGAGCTGGGCGGCGACGAGGCGTTCACGCTGGCGGAGCTCGCCGAGGCGATCTCGGCGGCGACCGGGCGGCCGATCACGTACACCGACCTCCCGGCCGACGCCTTCGCCCAGGCGCTGACCGCCGCCGGCGTGCCCGCCGAACTGGCGGACGTCCTCGTCGACGCCGATCTCGCCATGGGCCGCGGCGAGTTGTTCACCGACTCCGGCGACCTGCGGCGCCTGCTCGGGCGCCCGACCGTGCCGTTGACCGAGGCGATCGCGGACGCGCTGCGCTGACGAGGCGTGTTGACGTGGTGCGTTGACCCCGAGCGGCGCGCTCTCGCACCACCGCGTAAGAACGGCAGGACCGGTGCCCGGATTCCCCGCGGCTGACCGCGCGCAGGTTCGTACGGAGGGGCAGGCTCGGGACCCGGGCTCGACCGGTGAGGCGCACCGGGTTCGCGGCACGCCCCTCGCCCACGGTCACCGCCCCTCCTGGGAAGGCGAGTTCGTGGTGAACGGTTCCGAGCGCCGTGCCTGGCCCCGACGCGCCCAGCCCCGCCGGGGCGCGGTGGAACGGGTGCCGGTCGCCACCTGACCCTTTGTCAAGAAACGGGAAAGCACCCACCAAACCCCACCCACCCCCGGCGTTCACCCGTACGGGTGACGGAATGTCCGAATAACCGATCGGGCGGGTAGGGTCGGCCGCATCAATCCCGGACACAAGTCCGGACATAAGTACGGCCCCCGGCAGGACGGCAATCCTGATCGAGGGCCTGACCACCAAGGAAGAGAACGACTTCCCGATGGCTGACCCCCAGTCTATCGCGGCCCCGCCCGCGTACCAGATCCCCGACGACGCGCCCCGCTCCGGAGTGCTGCACGTCCGGCACCGGCACACCGACCGCTTCACCGTGATCGGCAACCACCTCGCCCAGCATCCCCGGCTGTCCGCCGTCGCGATCGGGCTCGCCGTACACATCCAGTCGCTGCCCGACGGCGCCTCGGTCACCGTCAAGGCGCTCACCCTGCGCTTCCCCGAGGGCGAGATCACCGTCCGCCGCGCGCTGAACGAACTCGAAGCGGCGGGCTACCTCGAACGCCGCCGGGTCCCGCTCGGCGGCGGCCGGTTCGCGACCCGCACTCTTGCGTACGACCGTCCCGGAGCCGTGCCTCCGGCTCGGGAGCCCGCGGCCCCGCCGCGTCAACCGCCCCCGGTCGTACCCGTATCGGCACCCGTATCACCACCCGTACCCGTACCCGTACCCGTACCCGTGGCGCCGTGCGAGCGGAGCCCGCGTTCGGACGGCGTGCCCGCAGTGGGGACCGCGACGGGCCCGGCGGCCGATCTGCTCGCCCGGCTCCGTCTGGCGGACCCCCGACTCCTGCTCTCCGTACGGGAGATCGCGCGCCTGGCGCCACAGGTCGACACCTGGTTGGACCGCGCGGCGAGCCCCGCCCAGATCACCCGTACCCTGACCGCCGGGCTGCCCTCCGCGCCCATCCACCACCCCGCCCGCTTACTCGAACACCGCCTCGCCACTCACCTCCCACCTCCGCTCCCGGCCGATCCGGCTCCCACCGCCCGCCCGGCCCCCCTCACCACCTGCGACGGCTGCGACCGCGCCTTCCGTACCCACGACCCCACCGCGCTGTGCGCCGACTGCCGCACGGACGCGGTGGAGTCGGCCCCCCAAGCCGCCGCGTAGCCCCGCTGCCGGCCACCGCCCCCACCGCCCCCACGGCGGCGCCCCCTGCAAGGACGCCGCCGCCCGGGCCGAACTGCCGCTGCTGCCTGCCGAACCGCCGGACGTCGATCCTGCCGTCGTCCTGGGTGCCCTCCCCCTCGCGTGACGGTGGAGGGCTCAGGAGGCTTGGCAGGAAACGGTGGGCCAGGTCCAGGTGCCGTTGGTCTGGATCGTCACGCCCCAGTTGTTGCCGCTGCCGTTGGGAGTGGCGGTGAGCACCTGGCTGCTGGGCCAGGTCGCGTTGACGTTCCAGGTCGCGATGATCTTCTCGGGGGAGGGGACGTTCATGGTGACGGTCCAGCTGCTGGAACCGCTGACCGACACATTGAGGTTGTACCGGTCGGACCACTGCTCTCCGGCGGAAAGCGTCGCGGTGCAACTGCCCCCGCCCGTACCGCCGGTCGAACCGCCGGTCGTACCGCTGGTGGTGCCGCCGGTCGTTCCTCCCGTGCCGCCCGTGCTGCCGCTCCCGCTGTCGGGGGCGACGGCGCGGCCGGTCTGCGGGGAGATCATGCCGGCGCACAGGCCCTTGCCCGCCAGCATCTGCGCGATCCGCGGGATCGCGGCCAGCGTGTTGGCCGGCCACTCGTGCATCAGGATGACCTGGCCGTTGGTGAGTTGGGAGTTGGCCTGCACGATGGCGTCGGTGCTCGCGCCGTTCCAGTCCTGCGAGTCGACGTCCCAGATGATCTCGGTCAGGCCGTACTTGGCCTCGACCGCCTTCAGGGTGGCGTTGGTCTCGCCGTAGGGCGGCCGGAACAGTTTCGGGGTGCCGCCGCCACCGGCGGCGATCGCCTGCTGGGTGCGGGAGAGTTCCGAGTCGATCTGCGACTGGCTCTCCTGGATCAGGTGCGGGTGGGTGTAGCTGTGGTTGCCCACCCACATTCCGGCGTCGATCTCGGCCTGGACCTGGGCCGGATACGCGGCGGCGTACTGGCCCTCGTTGAACATCGTGGCCCGCAGCCCGTTCTGCTTGAGGGCGTTGAGGATGGCGGGGGTGTGGTCGTTGGACGGCCCGTCGTCGAAGGTCAGCCCGACGTAGCCGTTGCAGGTGGCGGCGTTCGACGGGGCCGCGCCGACGCCGAGGGCGAAGGCGCTCGCCACGGCCAGTCCGAGGGCCGCCAGAACGGTGACCAGGGCGCGTGTCGTCGGGTGGGGTCCGGTGTTCAGGTGGGGTCTGGTGCTCATGGGACGCGTCGATCGGGCCGAGGCGAGGTTCATGAGGGCGCTTCCTCCTGATCAAGGGTGGGGGGAAGGCAGCGTGAGTGGACGCTGCGCGGGTCACCGGTGGTGGACGAGCGGTGTGACGACCGCGCGGTGGTGTGCCGCGCGGCGACCCGAGCGCGACCGAGCGCCGTGCGCTCGGCGGTCGGAGAGCCGGGGTGGGGAGGTGACCCGAGCCGGCGAGTGGGGTCCGCCGACGGCGAACAGTGTTGGCCAACCCTCAAGCGCTGTCAACACTTTCGGCGCTGCCGACGAATG
Source organism: Streptomyces sp. NBC_00448 (assembly GCF_036014115.1). Classification (NCBI taxonomy): domain Bacteria; kingdom Bacillati; phylum Actinomycetota; class Actinomycetes; order Kitasatosporales; family Streptomycetaceae; genus Streptomyces; species Streptomyces sp. NBC_00448. The sequence goes on along the minus strand of NZ_CP107913.1, from coordinate 4,540,408 downwards.
ATTCGGGAGAGCTGGAGTACCTTCTCCCCTCTGACTCCGCAGGCCAGACGGTTGATGCTCCAGATCCTCCCAACCTTCTGTCGTTCAAGGTGAGATGGTCGACCGATCAGCGACGACTCGCTTCGAAAGTTTCGAACTCTTCCCGGGCGCCGGGTAGGAGGGCCGCGGCCACCGCTTCCCACCCGCGACGCGACCCGCGCGGCGCCACCCGGCACTCCTCCCGCGGCCGAAACCACGTGCCCGGTAGCCCAGTTAGGCAGATCATGGGAGACGGCACGCAGGACGACCGGGATGGCCACCGCGCACGCGAACGGGGCCGCCAGCATCTTGAAGGTGCCGAGCAGGTGGTGCTGTCCGAGCGAATTCCCGCTCCCGGCACCGGAGATCGGGCCCTGGCGGTGGGCGGCGAACCGGACGGCCCGTCCTCCCCGCAGGCGCTGACCGCGGCGTACGCGGTCGTCACCGACTCAAGTGGACGGATTCTGCTGGGCCGTTCGCCGCGCGGTAGCTGGGAGTTGGCCGGGGGGAAGAACCGCGGATCGGAGTCGTTCGAGGAAGCGGCCGTCCGCGAACTGGCCGAGCGGACCGGCCTGCGGGCCGACCCCGCGCACGCCCAGCTGCTGGCGATGGTGACCGACGACGCCCACGGAGTGCCCCGGCTGACCGCCGTGGTCCGCGTCACCACCTGGTCCGGAACGCTCGCGCGCCTCGAACCGTATGACTCCACGCGAGGGGAATGGGAGTGGCACGAGCCGCACACCCTGTCCGGCATCGGGCCGCTCTCCGCGCCGGCCGTCCACGCGCTCGACACGGTCTGGCCCGGCATCCTGCCCGGCCTGGACCCGGCCCACCCGCCCCACCGCTACCCGCACGCCGTCGCGGCCGTCCCCGTACCGGGAGAACCCTCGGCCGCCGTCCGGCTGCGCGACGCGCTCGTCGACTCGATCGTCGCCGACGGATGCGTGCGTACGCCGCTGGTGGAGGCCGCGTTCCGCACGGTCCCCCGCCACCGCTACGCGCCCGAAGTCCCCCTGGAGACCGCGTACGACGCCAACCTGGCCGTGGTGACCCGCCGGGACGGCGACGGGCGGGCGATCAGTTCCGTCAGCGCGGCCTGGCTGCACGCCGACATGATCGAGAACGCCCGGCTCGCACCCGGCATGCGGGTCCTCGAGATCGGCTCCGGCGGCTACAAGGCGTCCCTGCTCGCGGAGATCGTCGGCCCCACGGGGACGGTCGTCAGCCTCGACATCGACCCGTACGTCATCCGCCGCGCGAGCCGGTTCACCGACGAGGCGGGCTACGGCCGGGTGCGACTCCTCCTCGGCGACGGCGCACTCGGCGCACCCGAGCACCACGTGCCGCGAACCGGCTTCGACGCGATCTTCCTCACCCACAACTGCTGGGACCTCGCGCCCGCGTGGACCGCTCAACTCGCCCAGGGCGGCCACCTGGTCGTCCCGCTCGAAGTCGGCGGCTACACCCGGGCGATCGCCTTCCAACGGCAAGGCGACACGCTGGTCGCCCAGGGTTTCACGGTCTGCGGCTTCGTACGCGACCAGGGCATCGGCGGCCGGCAGACACCCGTCGTACAACTGGTCTCCGGAAAAGTCCAGTTGCGGTTCGAGGACGGCGAACCCGGCGACACCGCCCGGCTGGACGCCGCCTTGACGATGCCGCGCCTGGACACGCCGACCGGGGTCACCATCGAGTCCGGCGTCCCCTTCGCCACGCTTCAGCTCTTCCTCGCCACCACCGTGCAGGGGTTCTGCCGGCTGTCCCTCACCCGAGGTCCCGACGACCCCGACACCGCGCACCTCGAACTGCCGAGCGGCACCGACGCCGCCGCGGTCACGCAAGGCGACTCCCTCGCGTACCTGACCCACGTCAAGATCCGCGAGACGAACCAGGAGCCGACCCATGATTCTCGCCAAGAGGCCCAGTCCGTATGGGAGTTCGGCGTCCACGCCTTCGGCCCGCGCGCCCGGGCCCTGTCCGATCTGCTGGCGGACCGGGTGCGCGCGTGGGACCGCGACGTACGGTACGGCCCCGGCCCCCGTCTGACCGTCCACCCCGCCGACACCCCCGACGCCGAACTGCCCACCGGCCACGTGCTGCGCAAGCCGCGGAGCTGCCTGGTCTTCGACTGGTCACCACGCCGCCCCTGACCGCGCGCCCGTGGAAGTCGGTATCCTGCGCCGTGGACGATGCGAGCCCGGACGCGATCACCCGTGCCGCCCGGCGAGCCGAGCTCCGTCCGGCGGCGTGTGTCCTCGACGAGGTCTGCGGAGAGGCTTCGCGAACGACGTGGAGAGGCGCGCAGAGGCAGTGGCCCGCTGCCGGACGGGGCGCGTTCGGCAGCGGGGCCAGTGAGTAGTGCCTTACTTCCGGATGCGGATGGCCCCTCCCAAGGAACCGGCGCGGATCAGTGCGATGCCCGTTTCCTGGTGGCCGGTCAGGGAGAGGACCGCACCGGTGGTGCAGAGGGCCGCGGACAACCCGACCGTGGTCCAGGCCAGGGTGTTCTGTGCACGTGTGCGGTCCGGGGAGCCCTGTTCCGGCGCGTGCGGCTCGCTCGGAGCGGCTTCGTGGGACTGCGGGTCATTCGAATGGGTGTCAGTGGTGCTCATGGCGAGTCCTTGTTGTCGTGCATGCCGGACGGCATACGGTGGATTTGGGTGAGCAGACTCTGGAGGAGTCGGTGGTTAGCGGCGCAAGTCCCCTGATCGGGCGAGCGACGCCCAGCCGGGCGCCGAGGGGAACCGCAAGGAGGGAAGGGCGTCGCTGCGCGTTCTCCCGAAGCCGGGGAGTCGCTGTGTGACTCCCTGAGCATGTCTGCTGCGCCGCGCCCGTTCGGGGCTGCTGACCTGCGTCTTTGTGAGCCCCCGGCGTGAACCGGTTGCGCGGCGCTGCCCCGAGCAGGTTTTCGGTACGGCTGGGAGCAGCTCGACCTTCACCGGTGCGCATGCTGCCCAACCGCTGCCCTAGGCGCGCAAGTCCGCCGCCTGCCGTCCCTGGAGGACCAGGAGCAATCCGTGCAACCGGAGTGACCAGCGACTTACTCCCGAGGACGACGCCGGGCGGCAGTCGGAGTCGGCCCGGTTCGAAACGCAACTCCGCGACAACCAGACCGCGCAGACCGCCGACGGAGTCCTGCACGCGCTGCTCTTCTGGGAGCGACAGGGCGGTCACGTCGCCTACGGCCGTGCGAGCGAGACGAGTTGCTTCCCCACGGCCCGGCTCGCCGGCACTCCCGGTATCCGTACGACGTGGCCGTTGGGGATCTACCCGGTGTCCGGCACGGTCGAGGTCGTCTTCCAGTACCTGAAGCGCCGCCCGCCCTTCGACGACGAACCCCTGCGGTGCGAGCTGCTCGACCGCCTCAACGCCATCGACGGCATCGGCCTGGCCGAAGCCAAGCTGGACCTGCGCCCGTCCTTCCCGCTGGAGGTCTTCGCCGAGCACAGCGATGAACTGTGCGCGGTGCTGGAGTGGTTCGCGCACAGGGTCGCGCAGGCCAACCGCCGTCACGTGACCGGGGAGGGCGCGGATTCCCTCTGACCCCTGCCTCAATCGGCACGCGTGGGCGACGCTGCTCCAGGTCCCGCGCGTGCCGTGACGCGTCGGAGAAGGCCAATCAGTCGCGCCGGTGAACGGTGCCAGGAACGGGCTCGGCCTTCCGTGCCAGGAGATCCGTAGCGTGTCGCGGGCCGGGGACCGACGCGATCAGCCGCCGTGAAGTGGCCTTCTTCAGCCTTGCGGGCTGAGCCGCGGCAAGGACTCCCGCGGGTCGGAGAGCCCGGACAATGACTCCATGCGCGAGCGTGGTGGGGACACGATGGTGTGGCGAGTGCATCCTCGGTTGCTGCTCTGGGCCGGGGTGTTCTGGACACTCGCGGTGCTGTCCGTGCTGGGTGCCTGGCTGGCGTGGGGGCTTGATCGGACCGAGGGGAATGTCGTGCAGGCCGCTGTGGCGACGGTTCTTGTCGCGGCGGTCTCCTCGGTCTGGGGGCTGGTTCTGCTTCGGCCACGGGTGGAACTCCGCGGCGGGACGGTGGTGATCGTCAATCCGCTGGCCACGTACCGGCTGCGCCGCGAGGACGTCGTCGCGGTGACCGACGGGCTGCATGGGGCGGCGGTCTTCCACCGCGGGGATGGCTTCAAGACCCGCGCGGTCGCCTTGGGCGAGGCGTCCGCCGGCATCAGGGACGAGCGACTTACCGACGTCCGTAGGGCGCTTGGGCTATGAAGCTGCCAGAGAGCCTGGCGGGTTCATCGGGGCAGCCCCGGGACAGCTACTCATCGTCCTCGAGCCGCTGGAGGATCTGCTCGAAGTCGCCTTCGTCGAGTACACCGCTGATCGCCCGCGTCATGTTGTCGATGCCCGACTCGCGGACGATGAGCCCGTCCGAGCACCAGAAGTAGCGGCCACCCGCCTCCTCGCCGGTCTCGGCCCACCTCTCCATCAGGCGCTGCACCTCGGCGAGGGTGAACACGGTCGCGCTCCACCGCGACCCGTCCATCAGCCGAACTTCGACATCGACGTTGCAGACGGCGGCCAAGTCCTCGCCGGCGTTGGGCAGGAAGGACGCCACGAACCTTTCCGTACGGACCCGATACCAAGGCTCATCCCACCAGCCTTCTGGTGCCTTGGAAGTCGGGTCGATGGTCATCGCGCCAGTATCCCGGGCTGAGCACGCGATCCCCAGGTCTTCGTCAACGCCCCCGGGATAGCGTGCTTCCGTGACCGAGCTGGATCTCGTGGGCCTGACGTTCGTGAACTTCCGGGACCACGTGTTCCCGGAAGGCAGCACCCACGGCTTTCGGTGGGTCGACCTGAAGTCCTTCCGCTTTCAGCGCGGCAGCCAGGACGCGGAACTGCTGGCAGCCGTCATCGCCCACGAGCAGTTCCGCGACGACTACGCGGGCGGCGGCGTCGACCCGGACGGCACCCGTCACGGTCCCTACTGGCTTTGCTCGGTCAGCCCTGACGGGTACCAGCCCGTCAGTTGCACCGTCGCCACGCAGACGCTGCGGCGCTGGGCGCGTCAGCACGGCGAGCTCCCGGACTCGCTGCGCGACGCACTCGGTGCGGCGCTGTTCACCGTGGTGAACTCGGCCGGCCGGCTCTACCGCCTCCGCGACCTCGGCAGCACGTGCTTCCATGACTGGGGTGGAGTGCACATCGACTTCCACGAGTTCATCGCCATCGACGATGAGCGGCAGTTGCTGACTCTCCTCGTCGCGGCCGACGACTGATCGATGTGGGCCCACCCTCGTGAACGTCATGACTCGGTCGACGTTGCCTTCCAGCCGCCGACTGCCGAGATTCACCGACTGCGGGCCCGCCCCGTTCCCTGGGCTCGGTGAGGTGGTCTGCTGCGGGTCAACTCCCGGGGGTGCCCGGGACGATCCGGTCGACGACGGCTGCGGCCTGCTCCGGGTGGCTCTCCAGCCAGTCGCCGAGATGCTCCTGAACGGCTTCCGCGACGCAGGGACGCACCGTGGGATTCCCCAGAGTGCCCCGCGTGGCGCCTTCGAAGAAGGGCTGGTCCAGCTTCAGCGACACGATCGCCGTCAGGCCCTCGCAGATCTGCTCGGTACGGAGGTCGGTGTGTGCTGCCGGCAGCAGTCGCCGCTCGCGCGCGTAGGCGTTGACCGCGTTCGCCACCCCGTCGCGGGAGCCGAGCACGTGCGTGCCGCCCTCGCGGGTGGGAAGGCTGTTGACGAAGCCGTGGACCCGCTCTTCGCGGGAGGTGCACCACCGTAGGGCCACCTCCGCGGTCCCTTCCATCCGCTGGTCCTCCCACTCGAAGCCGATGACGTCCGGGTGGACCGGTGATTCCTCCGGCGTGTCGAGGAAGGCGACGAAGTCCTGTGCCCCGCCCGGGGATTGGAACCGTACCGACCGGGGCTCGCCCAGGTGGCGCGCGTCGGTCAGCGAGATGACCAGGCGCCGGTTCAGGAAGGCCAGTTCCCTGAAGCGTTCCGCCAGCACCGCGAACGAGCACTCGGCGGTCTCGAAGATGTCGGGGTCGGGCCAGAAGGTGAGGGTGGTCCCGCCGTCCGCCGCCGGTCCCACGGCAGTGGGCGGGGCAACGGGAACGCCGTGCGTGTACTTCTGGACCCAGCCGGTCCCCTCCCGCCGCACTTCGGCCGTCAGGCGGCTCGACAGGGCGTTGGGGATGCAGAGACCGAGGACTGTCGGGCCCAAGGCAGCGGTGTTGCGGCCGACCGGCCTCCATTCGGTGGGCATGCGCGTCAGCAGGGCTTCGAGGCCGGGGCCATCGGTGTGCCCGGCTGCCTCGACGGGAACCCCCGGCCCGTCGTCGGCGACCCTTACGCCGCTGTCCGTCATGAGGGTGACGTCGACGGAACCGGCGCGGCCGGCCAGCACCTCGTTCACCGCCCGGCCCACGACCTCGAACACTGTGTTGTGCAGGCCGCGTTCGCTGGTCGAGCCGACGTACATCCCGGGCCGCTTCCGAATGGCCTCCCACCCGTGCAGCACCGTGATGTGCGTCGCGTCGTAGCTGTTGGTGTCCTCACTCACGAGGTCCCCCTCCGACCGTTTCCAACCGAGTCACCAGGCTAGGTGAGTTGCGGGAAAATGCCAGTTCAGGGGTGGTTTGGTGTGCTCATGGATGCGCGCGTGCGCACCTTCCGCGCTCCGGCCCGCACAAGGACCGCCGGCCGCGGTCACAACGCTTCTGGTCCCCGGCCGAGGGCGCGTAGGACCCCTTTGCCGCGAACCCGGGACCTCTGATTTCAGGTTCTCATCTGCATGCACCGCTATCGATCTGAGTCGCTGCCGAGGACGGTTTCATGGCGGATTCAGGGCCCGTGGAGAGGTGAGGTCAGGCTCTTGTGGCGGACGGCGGGGCTGGTCGGTTGCCGTCGAGGGCTGCACGGACCGGGAGTCGGCCGCGGGCGGCGGTACGGGCCGCTCGTTCACGGCGTCGGGTGGGGCGCCGAAAGGATCAACTGCCGTAGCCAGCCTGCGGTAGTAGCCGAAGGCGGTTGAGGACAGGCGGCGGGCCCTTCGGCACTCCGTCCTCTGCGTAGGGTCTCCGGTATGGCGATCAACGTGCGCAGGTCCCGCCCCGAAGATCACGCTTCGATCCTGGCCCTGATGGACGAGGCCCGGGGAGTAGGGCTCAGCGATGAGGAACGGGCGCGTCGGGGCTTCGTGCAGGGCCAGTTGACGGAGGACCTCCTCGCCCGTTTCCAGGACGGCCCGGGCATTTTCGTCGCCGACGCGGGCGGGGAGCTCGCCGGGTTCGCGATCACGAGCGAGCCGGGCGGACTGCCCCCGCAGCACCCGGCCGCGGCAGCCGTCACGGCAGTCACGAAGGCGGCGGACGGGCGTGACCTGGGCAGGCTCTTCCTTTACGGCCCCGTCGCGGTCGACGCACGCTTCCAAGGGCGAGGTGTGCTGACGCAACTGCTCACGGCGCTCAGCCGCGCCCTGAAGGACGACTTCGACCTCGCTGTCGCGTTCGTCGAGATGACCAACGAGCGCTCCCTGGCGGTGCACCGGCACTACGGAATGACGGAAGCCGCCCACTTCGAGGTCGGCGGACGCACGTACGCGGCCTTCACTTTCGCGCCAACCGCCTTCGCGCAAGCGCGCTCCTGACGCGCGGTGCACCGCAACCCGGGTCCAGGTTCCCGGGAAGAACCCACTGACCGTTCTCCCCTCCATCGGGCCCCGACACCGGAGCAGGGGGGTGGCGGACCGGCCGAGGACCTCAACTCCCCGTTCCCCAGCAGCGGTGGCGGGCGCCGAACGCACCCCGTCGCCCCGACGACGGATCAGGGGGTGACGCTCAAGCCGCCCAGCCCGCTGCCGTCAGCCGATCCAACGGGCCGCGGCCTCGTAGGTCGTGTCCGGGCTGCTGTTGAACGCGATGGCCGCGTCGGGGGCGTGCCGCCGAACCAGGTTGATGATCCGCTCCAGGAGCTCGACCTGGTCGTCCGAGTGCCGCAGGCCACCGCCGACGGTGACGCACTCCCACGGATGGGCTCGCAGCGCATTCGCGACGACCACGTCGACGTCGTCACTTCCGTCAAGGCCGATCATGCAACTCGCCACGCCCACGCCGTGTTCGGCGAACTTGGCCAGCCCCGCCTCGACCGCCCTGGCGGCCGGCTCGGGATTCCACGGCCCGGGCACCCGATACGGATCAAGCCCGATGACGAGGACGCGGGGTGTACCAGCGGTGTCCACGTCCGGACGATACGCGTCGAACGCCCCGCGCATCAGGAGGCGATGCCGCAACGGCTCCGGTGTCACGGAACGGTGTCACGGAACGGCGGGGAGCGCCGGCATCACCGATCCTCGTCGGCCGGACTTCGGCTGCGTCCGTATTCGGCAGCCCGGTTGCCGCGGTTCGAAGTGAAGCGGCTTGTGTGTGGCGCGCTGTGCCGGCTTACGGCGTGCCGCTGCGCCGGTAGCCGGCCCACAGCCGGCCGCCGGCCTGCTCCAGCACCTGGTCCACCACGCCGACGAGGTTCTCTGCCTGCCCTTCGAGTGCCAGCCGGACTCCGTTGTGGAGCTGGGTGTTGAGCCCTGGTGCCGCGGTGTCGAGGAGGCGGGCGAGCCACTTGCCGCCTGCGTCCCAGGAACCGTTGACAGCCAGGGCGAGTTCGGCGGTGCGGACTGCCAACTCGGAGCAGATGAAGAGCCGTTCGCCGGGGTCGGTGGACCCGTCGAGGTCGTCGAGGAGGTCGGTGATCGCGTAGCGGCGGTCCTCGATCTCCCGGGTGGTCACGGGCGGAGGTCCGGCCGCGGCCAGTTTCCGGGACGCGGTGGCGATGCGCTCGCCGATTCCGTCCGCGTCGAAGAGCAGCAGCCCGTCGGCGCACATGAAGAGCAGCGGTGACCGGCGCTGCGGCACTTCCCGGTCGACGAAGGCGTGCCAGGTCTCCTCGGTGTGCACGAACATCTCCACCGGCCAGCCATGGCGCCGGAAGCTCGACCGGTACGGGGCGGGGGCGCCGTGCAGGAACACCACGAGGTCGAGGTCGGACTTCACGGTCCGGCGCTCCGTCACGACGCTGCCGCCCAAGAACGCGGCTCTTGCGTCGGCATGGAGTTCTTCGACTACGGCTCGTGCTGCTTCGATCGCTTCCATACGACAAGTATCCGGACCTGCGGTTCCAGGCGCCGAGAATTTTCCGCCGGCACCGGCCGCACTGCCGCTGGGCTCCCGGTGGGCTGCGGGTGGTCTCCCGGTGAACTCCCGGTGCGGTCCCGGTGGGCACCCGGGCGGGCTCCCGGTGAGCGAGCCCGGTCGGTGCCGGTGGGGATCAGTCCGCGGCCATGGCCTGGTGCGCCTGTCCGGCCGCGAGCGGTGGCTCCGGGAGCGGGTGTGCGGCTGCGCTGCGGAAGCCGTCCAGGAGGAGCCCGAGATGGCGGCGCCACAACCCGGGGGCTGCTCCGCACCCCGGTGGCCCTGGTCCGCCACATCCTGCCGGGCATGATCGAAAGCGGCCGCGGAGCGGTGCTGTTCGGACTGCCGGTCACCGCGAGCACCCCCGCCACCCAGATCGGCAACGTGGCCGTGGCGGCGTCGGCCGCGCGGGCCTACCTGCGCAACCTCCACGCCGATCTGGCCGGCACCGGGGTCTACGCGGGCCTGCTCCAGGTCGCGTGAATGGTCGGCGGGAGCGACTCGGCCAGGTACGTCGCCGAGCACTGGGACCCGAGCACTCTGCCGGAGCCCCTCGACCCGGCCGACCTCGCCGACGCCTGCTGGGACCTCTACCTCAAGCGCGACAGGTTCGAAGCCGTCGTCGCCCATACGAACGGGTAGCCGTCGGGGTAACCGTCGCACATCTGCGGGGGCCGGCCGGCGGCGTGAGTGCCGGGCTCGGTGCGGCCTTGGCCTAAGGCTGCAACGGGGGCGGTGGGTGCGGGAGGGGGTGGGCGCCCTCGGGGCGCAGGCCGTCGAAGACCACCATCAGGTAGCGGCGCCAGAGGTCCGGGTACGCCTGGCTGAGGGGGCCGGCCGCGTATGCGGGTGCGCACATCAGCAGGACGACGTCGGCTCCGGTGATGTCGGGCCGTACGGCCCCCTGCGCGCGCGCTCGGGCGACCAAGGCGTCGACGGCGCGGACCATCCGCTCGCGTGCCTGATCGACCCCCGCCGGGTCCTGGATGTCCGCCGTGCCGCCGGCGAACATGGCGGAGAGGTCGAGCTGTTGCTGTTGCTCCGCACCCAGGGTCAGGAAGTCCAGCAGTGCCGCGCCGGGATCGGCCCCGGTGAGGAGCGCCTCGGCGGACCCGGTGAGCTGGTCGAGGCGGGCCACCACGATCGCGGTGAGCAGATGGTCCTTGCTGGGGAAGTGGTTGAAGACCGTCCCCTTTCCCACTCCCGCGCGGCGGGCGATGTCCGCGATGGAGGCGTCGACGCCGCGTTCGGTGAACTCCGCGGTGGCGGCGGCGAGCAGCAGTTCGCGGTTACGTGCCGCGTCGGCCCGCAGGGAACGCCGCGGGCGTGGACTTTCAGGCGGGGTCATGCGGTTCGCTCGCTCCTCGGCGTCGGTATCGGCTCGGCATGTTCCTCGGACCGGTACCCGACGACTCCTCGCGGCGCGGGCCTCACCGCTCGGCGTCCTGCGGCCGTAAGTTGACCGCTCGGTCGCATTATCGTACCGTCCATTCCCAGAATAACCTGACCGTGCGGTCGGGTTCCCGTGGGTGCTTCGGGAGGATGCGACATGACGCGAACGATGCGGGCCCTCGTGGCCCCGGGCTACGGACCCCCCGAGACCTACGTGGTGACCGAGGTACCGGTCCCGCGGCCCGGACCCGGGCAGGTGCGGATCAAGGTGGCGGCGGCTGCGCTGAACGCCGCCGACCTGGTGCTTCCCGGCGGCGACTACCGTGCCATGGTCGAGGTGGGCTTCCCGCACGTGCCCGGCAACGACTTCGCCGGCACGGTGACCGACGTCGGCCCGGACGTGTCCGGCTACACCGCCGGGGACGAGGTCTTCGGTTTCGCGCTGCCCCGGGTGCTGCGCCCCATGGCGGGTGCGGCGCGACCGTCGCTGGGGACGGGATCGCTCGCGGAGTACGTGGTCGTCGAGGCCGACACGCCGTTCGTCGCCCACCGCCCGGCCGCGCTGCCGGTCGACCAGGCGGCGGCGCTGCCCATCGTCGGAACGACGGCCCGCGCGCTGGTCGCGGCCGGGGCGTTCGGCGCGGACGAGACGGTTCTGGTGGTCGGGGCCACGGGTGGGGTGGGAACCACCGTGCTGCCGCTGCTGGCCGCCGCGGGAACGCGGGTGACCGCCACGGCGACGGCGGCCGACGCCACCCTCGTACGGCAGTTGGGCGCGGCCGAAGTGGTCGACTACCGCACCGACGACGTCACCGCGGAGACGTTGCGGCGGCACCCCGGAGGAGTCGACGCCATCCTGAACTTGTACCTGCCCGGCACCGAACTCCGCGGCCTCGCCTCCACGTTGCGGCCCGGCGGCAGGTTGCTGACGATCACGCCCCCGCCGCCGGACGCCGACGCGCTGGGCCGCTCGGACGTGACGGGCAGCATGGTGCTGGACATGGACGGCCACTACGGCGGCATGCCGGAGGTGGCGGCCGACGCGGTCGCCGGCACCCTCAAGGCCACGATCGGCCGCCGCTTCCGGCTGACGGACGCGGCGCACGCGTGCGTGGCGTTCGTGCGTGAGCACACGACGGGGAAGATCCTGGTGACGATGGACGGTTGACCCGAGCGGAGCGGCCGACGCTTCCGACGCTTCGCCGGCCAATCCAATAGCGGCTCGGAACGCCTCGCGCTCCCCGGTGCCGCGAGCCGCTGGTCCCGCTGACCGGGCTCGGCCCGTGCTTCCCGTGGGCCGGCAACGAATCTGTGAGCGAACACAGTGCATGCTTCCCCCCGCCCCACCCGACGAACGAATCCGTGGAGGCGACGGTGCTACCGCAGCCCGGGCCCCGCCCCGGGAGCCGGGACTCCGTACTCGGCTCCCCGAACGGCCTCCAAGGGACCCCCAGGGACGGCTCAGGGCCCCGATCCTCGGAAGGATCAGGGCCCTGACCTGCTGCTTTGGAGTCGGGGTGGCGGGATTTGAACCCACGGCCTCTTCGTCCCGAATGCCGTCGAACCGAGGTCGCTGGCTGGGCGGTTGGCGTTGTTGCTGGTCAGGGCGTTGGGCTGGGTGGGTCTGGGGTGGTGTCGCGGGGTCTCGGGGAGCGGATCGGCTCCCATATGGCTCCCAACGGAGAGGTAGCCGGCGCTCGGATCCGGCTATGGCCGTGTCCACGGAGTCCGACCGCGACGAGTAGTTCGACAGCCCACACCATCGAGCCACGAGAGCTGCCTCGACTGCCGTCAGCTCGCCAATGCGGCCAACGCTGCTGACGTCGCGTAGACAGCACTGTGGTAGTCGAGGCACTCACTGTCCGTGCGGCAGTTGAGACGTACTCTTCTGTCTGGGCTGAGAGCCGGGTAGGAGTGGGGGGACCCGTACCCGCTCCTGCTTGAACGTAGACAGCGCAGGTGACCAGGGGGAGGCTTCGTGGAGATTCAGATCACGGTCGATGCGCAGGGCGACGACGCAGCGGCACTTGATCTGTACTACTGGCTCAGACGGGATCGCGAACTCCGGCGTCATGTGGAGGTCGAACTGGCTCGACCCTCCGAAGGCTCTGGCCGCATGAGCGCCGGCGAGATCATCAACATGCTAGTCAGTGACGGTATTGCCGCCGCCGGGCTGTTGGTGAACATCGTGGGTGCCTGGCAATCAGCGCGCCCTTCGCCACCAGGGGCCGTGACCTTCGAACGCGACGGCATGACAGTGACCGTGCACGATGGGTCGGACGACAGCTTGCGCCGAGTCGTAGGGCTGTTGGCGCCCGACGTTCACGACGGAGATGTAGAGGACGATCGTGCGGAACCGCCGTCTGCGCCGTCTGGTTCAGGGAATCAGTGATGGGGCTGCCCAACCCTGACGGAACTCAGGTGGTGCTGATAGGGGCAGACAAGTATCAGCACTTCCCGGACTTGCCAGCGGTCCGCAACAACCTCGCCAAGCTGGCTGAACTGTTCACGGCCCCGCATGTTGGGGGCCTCTCTACCGGACAGTGCGTGATAGTACGCAACCCTGCTGACACTAGGGCCCTACTCAACGCCGTTCACCAGGCAGCGAGCAAGGCGACGGACACGCTGGTGGTGTACTTCGCTGGCCATGGCATGCTTTCGCCCGATGGCTATCTTCATCTTGCCCTAGGGAATTCCGAGCGAGGCAGGAAGCTCTACGAATCAGTGGCGTTCAGTTATCTCCGCACCGAAGTGCTGGAGAGTGTGGCGCCTAAGAAGGTCGTAATCCTCGACTGTTGCTACAGCGGTGCTGCAATGGAGGGGTACATGGGTACTCCAAACGAACTCGCGGATCAGACCGCCATCGAGGGCGCATATGTTATGACCGCCACATCGGCGACGCAGTCTGCTGTGGCTCCTGTCGGCGCGTCCTTTACCGCTTTCACAAGTGAACTCGTGAAAGCCATCAGTGACGGGGTCCCCGACGCGGACGACCCACTCGACATGAATACGCTCTACGGTCACCTCAGGCGGCGGTTGGCCTCGCAGAGCATGCCGCTGCCCCAACAACGGACCGATGGCCAGGGACACACTATCGCGCTGTTCCGGAACAAGTGGCAGCGGCCAACGAAAATGTCAACGCTCGCAGAACTTCGAGAGGAGTGGTTCCGCGCGATCCAAGACGGGCTACTCTGGCACGCAAGGGATATTGTGGCGCTCGGCAATGGACGACTCCGGACGGACTTTGGTGATACCAAGCTTATTGGCTCTATTCTCATCGCGCGTATCGCCGTCCGCCTTGCTCGGGGCGAAAGAACCGCAGATATCCGGGAGGCGCTTGCTGCAAGTCCGCTTTTCACAGTGCCCGGCCCCAACCGTGATGAACTGAACGAGCTCATCGCCAGAATCAAGTTCGGGTTCGAGCGCGACGGGCTTGCTAGCACCATTGTGGTTCTCGAGGGTCTGGGACTGCTTGCCTGGAATCCAGAGAGCACGGACATGCTCCTCATCGAGTACTGGGCTGCCCAACGAGGTCGTACAGTGCCCCGGACGCGTGTGGAGCGTGAACTCAGGGAGTTGTGGGACAGCACGGACTCACGTGTCCACAGCGCGCTCTCGGCATTGCCGTCATCTCCGCTGGAGGCGTACCCGGACCTTTGGAAGAGACTGAAGGGCGAGCCGGACTTCCGTGTCGGCAATGCCGGAGCCATGGTGCTCGGTCAGCACGGTGGCGGCGACCGCGCCTGGGACCGCTGGATGTCCACCCGCCCCTGGAACATCCTTAACGCTCGCCACTTGGTGAGCCTAGGCGGAGATCTCGCCCGTTGCCAGGCTGCGCAGCGTGCCCTCGCTCGTCTCCTCGATCGGGCACCTTCTGGCGATGAGTTTCGGAGTGTTCTAGAGCGGGCTGCCAAGATCATCCAGGACCAGCTGGAGTACATCGCCCTGGCAGTGGAGGGCATGAGCGCCATCGAGTACGAGTTGCTTCGCGAGCGCAGCCGGGACGAACACTTCCAAGACGGCTGCCTCTTCACCTTCCAGCAGCATCTGCTGGAGCGGTACCAGACCTTCACATCCTTCCCCGAGCACACGACGACGCATGGCACCTGGGGTCCACTCCCATGGTGGTCGATTGCCCTTCACGACGAACGTGAACAACGGGGGGCGCAGGAATTGCTTGCCTGCGGCGGCATGCAGCTGGGCATCACCGCCGAGAGCTACGGCGCTGACGAGCTTTTCGTCACCTGCCAGGAGCCCGGGCCCGGACCCTCACGCATCATGGCCCGCCTGCGCTTCGATCTCCGTGACGCCGTGCACGCCTGTGAAATGCTTCTTCTTGCCCGCCGGCAGTCGGTGGCGGTGGACTTCCTCACGGAACGCATTGACGAGTGGGACGATCGCGAGGTCAACCTTGTCGGCACGATGTCCATCGACGTGGGGGGCGACATCGGGACTGCCCTTACTGACATTGCAACCCGCGCCTTGCGCCGACTCCTGCCAGGCGCATCAGGTCCAGCCGTTCAACTGGAAGGTGTCCCGGAGCTGGAGAGACTTCTGAAGTCCTCACGGCTCCCGCCGATCTGTCGCCATCCGAGGTAACAGACAGCCTCTCGGAGCTCGGACCCGAGTCGATAGAGGAGCGCCTTTGAGATCGCTCAGAAGACTCGGCGTAGGGGTTTGGGGCCAGGTCGTGTGGCGGGTCCTCCGCGGGTGAGTCGGCGGAGTATCACGTCGGTCATGGCCCAGTGGATCATGGTCTCTGCGTGGGCGGTTTGCGTTCGTAGTCGCTGGCGAGGCCTCGTCACATGGAGATCCAGGCGAAGGTCCGCTCGACTGCCCAGCGCTTGGGCTGGACCTGGAAGCAGCGTTGTCCGGGCTGTTTGCGGACGATGCCTACCTTGCGGCGCAGGGCGTCGGCGGCCCACTGGACGGGGCGGCCAGCGAAGCCCGGTCCGCCCAGACCTTGAGCACGGTGGGATGGTCCAGGCGGGTCCACAGTAGTGGCCGCTTCCGGCCGTCGCGGTCCTGGACACTGGCCGCGACGACGCGCTCTCAGTGGCAGCATAGAAGTCGATCGACACACCCGTGGGGAGAGACGCGCGTGCACGCTCAATCGACCGCGGGCTCCAGCGTGCGCAGGGCAGCGGCAGACTCGCGGGCACGGGCAAAACGCGGAGCCACGCGTTGAGCACCTCCCGGCACTCGAGCTCGTCCGTGCCGGGAACCGAGAAGTCGGTGCGTGCTGCGAGTTGAGCCCCGGCAGTTCCCCCCTTTACGAACGACGCGCTAACCGTAGCCGCAATCCGGGACGTGGGGATTGTAGGGCAACTGCGCTGGTGTGACTTGGTCGTCATTCGATCTAAATAGGTCAGATGTGATCAAGCGGTGGCCGGGTGTAGCGCAGGTTGGGCAGTATGCGCCCAGGGCGGGATCTGTCGAACTATGTCGAGTTCGGAGGGGCACATGGCGATCAACGTGCTGCCAGTGACAGGGGAGCAGCCGAAACTACTCGCTGCAGCCATCGCACTTGGCGACCGCCACAAGAAGCGGTTGGGTTTACTCACGCCCCCCGCATACCGCAAGTACGCCGATGACGGCGGGCTGCTCGTGGCGCTGGAGGGGGCCGAGGTCGTCGGGTACACGCTCTTCGGGCTGCCCAAACGCAACCAGCACGTGCGTCTCGCTCACCTCTGCGTGGCGGAGGAACGTCGGGGTAAGGGGATCGCGGCACTTCTGATCGCAGAGCTGCGACGCCGGCAATCACACCGGTTGGGCATCCGGGTGAGATGCCGACGGAACTACGACTTGGGCCCTATGTGGAGCAGCCTCGGCTTCGTCCCGAAGGGCGAGGGGTTCGGGCGCGGCGGCGACAAGGAGACTCTTGATACGTGGTGGCTCGATCTCGGTCACGACGACCTGTTCACCGAGGTGCAGAGCGATGCGTTACTGGTCGTGGCGGTCGATCACAGCGTCTTCTCCGGGCTTCAGGGGGCGGGAGACGAGCAGAACGTCGAGGAGTCGCGGGCCCTGGAGGCCGGCTGGCTCGCGGACCTGATCGAACTTGCCCACACGCCGCAGCTCCTCCTCGACGTACGGGAGATCGAGGACCGGGCGGAGCGGACCCACCAGCGAGCCGGCATGTCCCGGCTCCGCTCGGCCTCGCCGGAGAAGGCTTCCGTGTCCGCGCGCCAGCAGGAGCTGATTGCGGCGTTGGGCAAGCGCATGGCGGATGTGACGATCGACGACGACATGCGCGGCCGGCTGCGGTACGTGGCCGAGACGGCGGGCGCCGGCCTGCAAGTCCTGGCCACGCGTGATCCCGAACTGGAGCGACTGGCCGACCTTGTCTGGGACGTCGCGCGTGTCCGAGTCGTTTCCCCGGCGCTGGTTACACAGCATGTTGACGAACTCCGTCAAGCCCAGGTCTACCGTCCGGCGGACCTCCTTGGCACCGCGTTCTCGGTTGAGGAGGTCATCCCCGGACGCGAGGGAGAGCTGGTCGCCTTCTTCCAGCAAGCCGACGGCGACAGCGGGACCGGCTTCGCCGCGCGGTTGGCGGGCCTCGGTTCCGACGGGGTGCTGTGGCGCAGGGAGTTGCTGCGGGACGGCAGCGGACACCCGGTGGCTCTGTACGCCTGGGCCATGGACGGGCGCAGGTTGAACGTCTCCTTCCTCCGGACGGCCGCACACCCGCTGGAGGAGACGCTTGCCCGGCAGCTGCTCTTCATGCTCAAGCGGCTGGCGCGGGACCGGGGCGCGCAAGCGGTCTGTATCGCCGATTCTCACCTCTCGCCGGCTGCCAAGTCAGCAGCGGGCGCGGACGGATTCGTCGAAGGCGGGAACGGCTTCACGGCGCTCGTCGTCGACATGTGCGGGCCGGCCGAAGCGGTCTCCGAGGAGGCAGGACGGATCGCCGCACGAGCTGGGCGTACAACATCAGGTCTGGATGCCAAGACCTCGCCCGAGATCGTGAGTGTGGCAGAGCGGGTGTGGTGGCCCGCGAAGCTCACCGACACGGCCCTGCCGTCCTTCATCGCGCCGGTGAAGCCCCGCTATTCCGCGGAGCTCTTCAACGTGCCCGCGATGCTCCTGCCGCGAGCGGACGTGCTCGGGATCAGCCGTGAGCACGTCTACTACCGGTCCGCCGGCCGCCGCGGTGAGTCGGTCCCCGCTCGGATCCTTTGGTATGTCAGCGAGGGGAGCGCGGGGGAGCAGGGCAAGATGGCGATCGGCTGTTCACGGCTCGATGACGTGGTCGTTGGCGATCCCGAGGCCCTCTTCTCGCGATTCGAACACTTGGGCGTATATGGTCTTTCGGAAGTGCGTAATCAGTCCGAACCGACCGGCAGTGTCATGGCGTTGAGGTTCTCGGACACGGAGATCTTTCCGGCACCGGTGACGCATGCGCGTTTGGCCGCGCTCGCCAAGGGGCTGGGGCTACCGTTGTCGCTGATCACGCTGTCGAAGATCAGCAGTGCGCTGTTCCAGGCTGTGTACGAAGAGGGGCACCGAAAGACGTGAGTGATCCGGAGCGCGCGATGCTGCTGTCCGTCCACCCGCGGTTCGCCACGGCGATCCTGGCCGGGACCAAGACGGTCGAGGTACGTCGGCAACGTGTCGCTGCTCTTCCGGGAACCCCGGTACTCCTCTACGCGACAGCGCCCACGATGGCCATCGTGGGCATGGCGCGGATCACCTCCGTGCAGGTGGCTTCCCCGGGCGAGGTGTGGTCGGCCAGTCGTACGAGCGCCGGGATCAGCCGGCGCGAGTACGACGAGTACATGAGCGGAGCGACCAGGGCCAGCGGCCTGTGCCTCGAAGAGCCGATTGCCTTCGACTCCCCGGTGCCATTGGCCGCGCTCCGGACTGCTGGCGCGTTCCACCCCCCGCAGAGCTACCGCTACCTGAGCGGCGAGGATCTCCGGAAGGTTGCGGCGGCCGCACCCGGCATCAAGGCCGCGCTGCCTGGCGCGGTATTGGCGGCCAGTGCCGAATGACTCCCGGGCGCGTCCGGGTCGGAGATACTGAGAGCTCGGTGGTCCGCGGCCCCGATGGAAGCTGGTGCGCCGAGGAGATCACGCTCTGGCAATGACTGCGCTGGTGAAGGAGTTTGCCCAGGTGGCGACCGCGACGGATGATGCGCAGGGAACGGCGACCGGCACCCCCGAGGGCGCACCGAGGGCCCTCCCGCCCCTGCCGGAGCCGGGGCAGGTCGTCAAGGTGCGGGGCTCCACGTGGGCCGTGTCCGACGTCCAGCGCCAGGGACTGCCGCGAAGCCCCGCCGACGAGGGGTCTCCGGGGCTGACGCACGCCGTCAGCCTGCAGTCGCTCGACGAGGACCGGCTCGGGCAGGAGCTCACGGTCGTCTGGGAGCTGGAGGTCGGGCACACCGTCGCGCCCAACCAGGGCCTGCCCGAGACCGTGCGCGTAGAGGCGTTCGACGACCCCAACACCCTCGCGGCCTTCGTGGACGCCGTCCGCTGGGGCGCGGTGACCTCGGCGGACGCGGACTCGTACCAGGCCCCGTTCCGCAGCGGCGCCAACGTCGAGTCGTATCAGCTGGTGCCCCTCAGCCGCGCCCTGGAGTCCTCGCGTACGAACCTGCTGCTCGCGGACGACGTGGGCCTCGGCAAGACTATCGAGGCCGGCCTTGTCGTGCAGGAGCTCCTGCTGCGGCACCGGGCGAGGTCCGTGGTGATCGTCTGTCCGCCGAGCCTGTCCCTGAAGTGGCAGGATGAGATGCGGGAGAAGTTCGGCCTCGACTTCGTCATCGTCAACAGCGAGCTGATGGCGAAGGTCCGCCGCAGCCACGGGCTGAACGCCAACCCCTTCCGCCTCTTCCCGCGTGTGATCGTGAGCATGGCGTGGCTACCGTCGCTACGGGCCCAGCGCCTGCTCCGCGACGTGCTCGCGGACGTCCGCAGCTCGACCACAGCCAGGCGGTACGCGTTCGACGTACTTGTGGTCGATGAGGCCCACCACGTGGCGCCGGCCAGCCCGACGACCGCGCCTGGCCAGCGCGGCTACGCGGTGGACAGCAAGCGGACCACGGCCACCATGAAGCTGGCGGAGGCCTGCGAGCACCGGCTGTTCCTGAGCGCCACCCCGCACAACGGCTACTCGGAGTCGTTCACGGCCCTCCTCGAAATGATCGACGGCCGCCGCTTCACCCGCGGCGCGAGCATCGACGAGCAGGCGCTGCGGGACGTGATGGTGCGCTGGCTGAAGACCGACCTCCCGGACAAGGGGTTCAAGCCCAGAAGGCTCCGGACCCTCCCCTTCACCCCGTCCACGAAGGAGCAGGAGCAGTTCGCGCAGTTGGAGCGGCTGCTGGCCGACAGCGCCCGCGCTAACGGCAAGGGAGTAGGCGGCGACATCGTCGCGATGCTGCTGAAGAAGCGTTTTTTGTCCAGCCCGTGGTCGTTCGCCCGCACTCTCGAGCTGTACGAGGACGCGGCGGCCAGTGACCGTCAGCTCCGGATGGACGACGAGGACGATTATTACACCGAGGTCCTGGGCAGCGGCCAGTCCGACGAGGAGGAGGGCGCGGCCGAGCACCCCGAGTTCACCGCACTGCGGCACTCCAAGGGCTCCGACCCGCTGGCGACCGCCACCACGGACGAGATCGCCGAACTCATCGCATGGGGGCGCGGGTACGAGCACAAACCCGACTCCCGGCTGACGGAACTCCTGACCTACCTCAACGCGGTCTGCCGGCCCGACGGCACGTGGAACCACGAACGCGTCGTCGTCTTCACCGAATACGCGGCCACTCTCGAATGGATAGAGCGCATCCTCCGCCAGCGGGGCTACGACGACGTGCTGGAGGTCATCCAGGGCTCCACACCGACCGACGAACGGGAGCGGATCCGCGCCCGGTTCACCGAGAGCCCCGACAAGCACCCGGTGCGCGTACTGCTCGCCACCGACTCCGCCGGAGAAGGCATCGACCTCCAGGCCCACTGCCACCGGCTGGTCAACTTCGACATCCCCTTCAACCCGTCCCGCCTGGAGCAGCGCATCGGCCGTATCGACCGCTACGGCCAGCCGGAGAACCCCCAGATCTACCACTTCATGCCCGTCTCGTCCTCCACGACGTACGAGGCGGACATGAAGTTCATGGGCATCATCGCCACCAAGGTCGGCAACGCCACCGCGGACCTCGGCAAGGTCAACCAGGTCATCGACGCCGAGGTGCAAGAGCACTTCGCCCCCCTCCGCAAGACCCGCAAAGCCCGGCTGACCGCACCGGACGACGGCAACGAAGTGATCACCCGCGTGCTGGCCGGCGGCATGGAGCTCAACCGCAAGCTCACCCGGCTCTCCGAGACGTACCAGGACAGCAAAGCGGCCATGCACCTCACCCCGGCCAACGCCCGACGGGTCCTGGACACCGCGCTCACCCTGACTGCCCAACCGCCTTTGGTCGAAATCGGTGACGACCGCACCGACGCGCAGGTCTTCGAGATCCCCAACCTCGGCCGTTCCTGGCAGCCGTCCCTACGCGGCCTCGACACCCGGCTGGAGCCGGGGGTTCCGCGGCCCATCACGTTCGACGACCAAGCCGCGCAGCACCGCACCGACCTCGTCCACATCCACCTCGGGCACGCCCTCATGCAGCGCGCTACCCGCACCCTGCGCTCCGCGCTCTTTAGCGCGGACTCCCCGGTGCACCGGGTCACCGCCGTCGTCACCCCCGGCCTGCCCGAGTCCTGCGTCGCCGCCGTTTCACGGCTCGTCCTGGTCGGCCGGGGCGGGCTGCGCCTGCACGAGGAGGTCTTCCTCACCGGTGTGCGCCTGCGCGGCCAGGCACTCGCGGAGTCGAAGGTCGAGCAGGTGCTCGACGAGACGCTCGACTCCGAGGACCTGGTCCTGACCGACGAGCCGGTACGGGCCAGGCTCGCCGCCCAGTGGAACGACGACGGTGGCCGGTTGCGCACCCGCCTGCTGACGGCGATGGATCGCAAGAGCGCCAGCAGGCAGGAGAAAGTCACCGAAGCCCTCGCCCACCGCCGGGACGCCGACATCCAGCGCGCCCGGGAGATCTTCGAGGCCTTCCGGATCAACCTGTGCGAGTCCCGCGACCGCCTGGAGCGGGCCATCCAGGCGGAGGACGAGCTGCTGTTCACCGACGACCAGCAGAAGCAGCGCCGCCGCGATCTGCAACGCATGTACGAACGCCTCGACAGCCTGGACGACGAGGAGCAGCGCGAAGTCGCCTCGATCCAGGAGCGCTACAGCGACATCAAGCCGTACGTGTCCGCCGCCGCGGTCGTGTTCGCACTGACCCCCGAAGACGCCGAGAACGGAGCGGTCACCGCATGAGCCGCAAGCGCCCCCCGAGCACTGCCGACCTGCACCGAGCCTGGCTCGAACTCGTGGACGCCGACGGCCCGTTCCTTGCGGTCCCCGCACTGGAGCGCGTCTACCGGCAGGGCATCCCGCAGCCCGACGCCCGAGCCCTGGACGCCATCAAGGACGCCAAGCCCGCCTTCGAGAAGGCGTGGGAGAACTGGGACGAGAACCGCGACGACCCAGCCGCACTCGACCTCTACCGTGGTGCCCGCGGCACCTGGGTGGACCTCGTCCTGCGCCAAGGCCTGCGCTGGGGCGCCGAATACACCGCCCACGCCCCGGCCGCCGCCGAGGTCCGCTCACCCGATTACACCGTCACCGTCCGTGCCGACGGAGCCCTCGTCCACGCGGACGCCGCAGCAGCCCTCGTCCTCGTCGCGGACCCGACGGACTCGCTGCGCGACCCCCTCACCGACGGTTGGTCGGCCAGCTACATCGACCGCATGGAGGAGTTGCTCCGTGCCTCCGGCGTCCCGATCGGCGTCGTCACCGACGGCCGCTGGTGGGCGATCGTCAGCGCCCGCGCGAAGACCATGGTCGCCTCCGGCATCGTCGACGCCCAGACCTGGATCGAGGAGCCAGCCACCCGCAACGCCTTCATCGAACTCCTCCAGCGCCGCCGCCTGGTCGGCGGCAAGCCCGAGGACCGGCTGACCGAACTCTTCGGCGAGTCCGTCACCGCCGCCGAGAAGATCACCGAAGCCCTCGGTACCCAAGTCCGCCGCGCCGTCGAACTCATCGTCCAGGCCCTGTCCGAAGGCGCCTTGGAAGCCCGCCGCCGCGGTGAGCCCGACCCGTTGCCGGACAAGCGTGGGGACGTCTACGAAGCCGCCGTCACGGTCATGATGCGCGTCGTCTTCCTGCTCTTCGCCGAGGAGCGCGGGCTCCTGCCGCAGGGCCGGCTCTTCGCCATGGGCTACGGCATCAGCGACGAACTCGACCTGCTCGACGCCCGTGAGAAGGAGGAAGGCGAGCAGTCCCTCGACGCCACCTTCCTGACCTGGCACCGCCTCCTCGCCACCTCCCAAGCCCTCTACCGGGGCGCGACCTTCGAAGACCTGCGGCTGCCCGAATACGGCGGCTCCCTCTTCGACCCGGCCCGCTACCCCTTCCTCACCACCTGCAACTCCCAGGACACCCTCGCCATCACGGTGAGCGACCGCGTCATGCTCGAAGTCCTGCGCGCCGTCCAGATCGCCCACCTGACCGGCGGCGCCCGGCGGATCTCTTTCCGCGACATCGACGTCGAGCAGATCGGCTACATCTACGAGGGCCTGCTCGGCTACTCCTGCGAACCCGTGGAAGAGGGCATCGTCGGCCTCATCGGAAGCGCCGGGTCGGAGCCCGAGATCCCGCTCGCGGCTCTCGAGGAACTCGCCGCCGCCAAGCACACGGACGCTGCGCTTGCCGACGCGATCCTCGCCTGGGTCAAGCAGGACCAGCCAGCCGCGAAGCCGCCGAGCAAAGCCGCCCTCACCAAGGCGTTGAAGGCCGGCGACACCCTCGGCGACACCGAGACCGCCCTCCGCGACGTCACCGACGACCCCGTACTCCGCGACCGGCTGCGCCCGTTCATCGGCATCATCCGCCGCGACCTGCGCAACCGCCCCCTCGTGGTCGAACCCGGCGGCGTCCTGCTCGTGGAAACCCCGTCCCGCGCCTCTGCGGGCGCGCACTACACGCCACGCTCGCTGGCCGAGGAGGTCGTGCAGTACGCGCTGATGCCCCTCGTCTACTCGCCCGGCCCCCACCAGACCGCGGACCAGGAAGCCTGGCAGCCGATCGACTCCGACCAGATCCTCGACCTCCGCATCGCCGACATCGCCTGCGGCTCGGGCGCGTTTCTTGTGGCTGCGGCCCGGTTCTTGGCGGACCGGTTGGTCGAGGCGTGGCAGCGGGAGGGCGTGGCGCACGGGCGGACCCCGCATGACCTGCACGTCCACGCCATAAGGATGGTCGTCGCAAGCTGCCTGTACGGGGCGGACATCAACGGCATGGCCGTGGAGATGTGCAAACTGTCGCTGTGGCTCGTGTCGCTCGACCCGAAGCTCCCGTTCTCTTTCGTCGACGACAAGGTGCTGCACGGCAACGCGCTGCTGGGCCTGACAGACGCGGAGCAGCTGCGCCGTCTGCACATCGACCCTGACTCGGCTGGCAACCAGCTCAGCGTCTTCTCCGTGGACATCGACGATGTCCTTGACCGCGCCAGCCGCCTGCGTCGTCAACTCGCGACGGAGGTGGACGACAACGACCCCCAGCGCTCGGCAGCGTCGAAGCGTCGGCTGTGGCGCCGGTACCAGGAGCTGACAGCGCAAGCGGCGGACATCGCTGACGGAGTGATCGCGGCTGGTCTCCGATGGGGCGGCAAGCCGGGGAGGCAGCTGAAGGCGGCGTACGAGAACCTGCGGATTGCGATTGAGGCGGCTTACCCCGCGGCGGGTGCGGAACCGGATCGAGCGATGCTCGATGGAATCCTAGCGGCCGGGCTCACGCCGACAGCGGTGACGGATTACGAGCGGTGGAAGCCCCTCCATTGGATTCTGGCGGTTCCGGATGTGATGGAGCGGGGTGGGTTCGACGCGGTGGTCGGGAACCCGCCGTTTCTGGGGGGAAAGAAGCTCAGCGGGCCTCTGGGAACTAACGTTCGCGACTGGTTCGTCAATGTGCTTGCGGGTGGCGCGAAGGGTAGTGCTGATCTTGTTGCGTATTTCTTCCTTCGCGCGTATGAGATATTGTCGTCACGAGGTGGGCTCGGGCTTATTGCAACGAATACGGTTGCCCAGGGTGCCACTCGGAAGGTCGGCCTCGATCGACTGGCTGCGCAAGAATTCACGATCACCCGGGCAATCCAAAGCCGACCATGGCCCGCCGTAAGTGCGAATCTCGAGTATGCGGCGGTATGGGGGACTCGAAAACGCGTGGCGGTGGGGGTCCCCCGACTCGCCGACGAGACCGAGGCGGAGTGGATTTCTACGCTCTTGGAACCAGGGGGCCGAGTGCACAGTGTTCCTGTGCGGTTGGTTGAGAACGCTGGAGTCGCCTTTATCGGCTGCTACGTTCTGGGGATGGGCTTTGTTCTGGAGCCCGAAGAAGCAGTGGCCTGGATCGATGTCGATGAGCGTAACAGGGAGGTCCTCTTTCCTTACCTTAATGGCGAAGATCTCAACTCTCGACCTGACGGTTCCGCTTCGCGATATGTCATCGACTTCAACGATCGGACGCAGTCGCAGGCGCATTCGTACAGACTGCCCTACGAGCGAGTTCTGGAGCGAGTGAAGCCAGAACGAGCGAAAAATAATCGAAAGGTGTACAGGGAGTATTGGTGGCAGTTCGGTGAAAGGTTGCCATCGTTGCGGAAGGCGATCGCAAACTTGAATGAGGTTTTGGCAATTACGCTCGTCAGTAAGACTGTGATGCCCATGCGCGTGCCTACGGGAACCGTGTTTAGTCACGCTCTTGGGGTGTTTGCCACAGATTCCTACGCCGATCAAGCATTGCTGTCCTCTGCGCTGCACCAGACCTGGGCGATCAAGTACGGGTCAGGCCTGCGGAATGACCCTCGATACACGCCCTCAGACGTCTTCGGTACCTTTCCCCTACCGCGGAACGCGAATGATCTCACCACGGCTGGCCTCACTCTCGACACTGAGCGGCGCGAGATCATGATCCGCCGCCACCTCGGACTGACCAAGCTCTACAACCTCGTCAACGACCCCGACATCGCGGATTCCGCCGACCCCGACGTCGCCCGGCTCCGCCAGATCCACGTTGAACTCGACCACGCCGTCATGGCGGCCTACGGGTGGGACGACGTCCCGCTGGACCACGGCTTCCACACCTACCGCCAGATGCAGCGCTGGACGGTGAGCCCGACGGCCCGCGTGGACATCCTGGACCGGCTCCTCGAAGAAAACCATCGGCGGGCTGCCGCGCAGGGCGATGTCAGTGCCCTGGACGAGAATGACGACAGCGAGGACGAGGAGGGCTAACGTGACCACCCCCCGGCGCGATGGCGCCCAGACCGGCGGCGCAGCCGAGGCGCCGGCCTACCGGCTTGCCGTCGAACCGGACGGGCGTTCCTGGACTGCTCGCGAGAACCTCGTTGACATCCTGGAGCGCGAGCTTCTCGGCCCGGCTAACGGGCCGGAGGAGATCCTCGAAGGCGTCCCCGATGCGGCTTACCTAGTCGGCAGGATCGCGCCCGTACGGCTGACCGCCGGGCACGACGATCCCGGCGAGGCAGGCTCGGACGACGCGGCCACCGACGTGGGCGACGCCGTGGATGCCGCGGAGAGCCGGGGCGTGCCGCTCACCGCCGTCGACGACAGCAGCGCCAGCTCGGATGAGGACGCAGTCGAGGACCAGCCGCAGAAGCGCGGGCTGATGATCCCGGCGTCGATGGGGCTGCGCTGCCAAATCCCCGACGACCTGGACGAGTTCACCGTGACCGCCACGTGGGGCACGTACGAGTCCATCAGGGAGAAGCACGGCGAAGGCCAGGCAGCGGACGAGAGCGCGGCGCCACCCCCGGCCCAGCGACGCTACCAGCGTGTTCCGCACGCCGTCATCAAGACCATCAGGCCTGCCGACCTGGCCACGTCCTGCACGACCGAGATCGTGCTCCACGACAAGGTCCTGCTGCGGGTGGACCGTTATGACGACCCCGAGCGCGGCTGCCGCCTCATCGAGGTGGCGCTCTGCAACGACCGGGAGACCCCGCGGAAGATCCCGGTGGAGGCGTGGCTCTACCAGACCAAGCTCACCATCTCGGCCGCCGGCGCGGAGGTGTTCCTGCCCGTCAATGACGCGCTGCTGGACACCCGCTGGGAGCCGGATGACGAACTGCGCCGGCTACGGCTCCAGTACCGCGACCGCCTGGAGTTCGCGCACGGGCGTACATGCTCGGTGGACTGGGCGGTAGCCGAGGGCGCACGGCGGGCCACCGAGGTGTGGACGATATGGCTCCCGGTCAGCGAGACGCCGCAGACGGCCGCCGAGGAGATCGGCGCCGCCCTACTGGACATGCGCGCACTGCAGACCGCCTCGATCGGAGAGCTGCGCAGTGGCCTTGAACCGATCGTCACCGGATACGCGGCCTGGCTCGACGGCGAGGAGCAGCGGGCCGGCGCCCTTCCGGAACATCTGCGGTCCGAGGCCATGGAGGCGGTGGGCGACGCGCGAAGCGTGCAGCAGCAGCTCGAAGCCGGCCTGGCCCATCTCCTCGCCGACGAGGAGGCGTTGCGCTGCTTCCGGTTCATGAACCGGGTGATGGCTGACCAGCGTGTGCAGTCACAGGTCGCGGAGCGGAGGGCGGGCCGGCCGGAGGAGAGTATCGACGACGCCCGCGACGCGATCCTCGCGGAGAAGGGTGCGCTGGCGCATTCGTGGCGTACCTTCCAGCTCGCCTTCGTGCTCATGCAGTTGCCGCTGCTGTCCGACCCGGCCGCTGAGCGGCGTTCCGCGGACCTCGCCACGGCGCAGCTGCTGTTCTTCCCGACCGGCGGTGGCAAGACCGAGGCGTACCTGGGCCTTGCCGCCTACACGTTTGCGATCCGCCGCCGCCAGGGCGTCGTGGACGCCTTCGCCGGGCCGCTGGACGGGCGTTCCGGTGTCGCCGTCCTCATGCGGTACACGCTCCGGCTCCTCACCGCCCAGCAGTTCCAGCGCGCCACCACCCTGGTCTGCGCGGCGGAGCTGGCGCGACGCGAAGACGAGGCCACGTGGGGGGAGGAGCCCTTCCGAATCGGGCTGTGGGTCGGGACGGATGTGAGCCCGAAGCGGTACGAGGAGGCCGCCGAGCAGCTGCAGAAGGTCCACGGTGGCCGCGGCTACCGGCTCACCGTGCTCCAGATCCAGCGCTGCCCCTGGTGCGGCACCCGTGTCGAGGCCCGCGACGTGCGTACCGAGCCGACCTACCGCAGGGTCTACGTGTACTGCGGGGACGAGCTCGCCGACTGCCCGTTCGCCGACGGCGGCGAGGTACCGGACGGGCTGCCCGTACTCACCGTGGACGAGGAGATCTACCGGCTCGCACCGGCGTTCGTCATCGCCACCGTGGACAAGTTCGCCCGCCTCGCACGCGAGGGTGAGGCAGCTTCGCTCTTCGGGCATGTCTCGCGGCGCTGTGACCGGCACGGGTTCGTCCACCCCGACTACCAGCACTGCGACATCAAGGACGGCAACAAGCACCCGAAGAAGGACGGCTGGCCGGCGGCCCCCGTCCACCCGGCTATGCGGCTGCGGCCCCCGGACCTGGTCATCCAGGACGAGCTGCACCTGATCACCGGGGCGCTCGGCACGACCGTGGGCCTGTTCGAGGTGGCCATCGACGTGATGACCGACTGGAAGACGAAGGACGGGCGGCCGGTGCGCCCGCTGCTGGTCGCGTCTACAGCCACCGCCCGCAACGCGTCGGAGCAGGTGAAGGCGCTCTACGGCCGGGACGTCAGGATCTTCCCGCCGCAGGTCCTGGACGCGGGCAGCACCTTCTTCTCCAAGGAGATCCCGGTCTCCGAAGCGCATCCGGGCCGTCGCTACATCGGTGTCAGCACGACAGGGGTGCGCCTGACCACGGCGGAGATCCGGGTGGCTGAAGTACTCATGGCCAGTGGGCAGTTGCTACTCGACCGGTGCGGAAGCGCCGCCGACCCGTACATGACCCTGGTCGGGTACTTCTCCGCCACACGTGAGCTCGCCGGCATGGCCCGGTACATGAGCGACGACATCCAGACCGCGTTGACCAAGGGCCGCCCCTGGTCGAGGCTCCCGCGCCGCACGGGCACCGACTACGGGTCGCTGCACGTCGCCGAACTGACCTCGCGGGTGGCCAGCGCGGACATCACCGCGACCCTGGACCAGATGGCGCTTCCCTTCGACCCGGGCTTCGACTCCACAGCGGGCAGGCGGAACCGGCGAGCCCTGCGGGAGGCGAAGAAGCCGGAGCCGACGCGGGAGACCAATCCGTACGACGTGGTCCTCGCCACCTCCATGCTCCAGGTCGGCGTGGACGTGACCCGTCTCGGGCTGATGCTCGTCGTGGGGCAGCCGAAGAACACCGCGGAGTACATCCAGGCTTCCTCCCGCGTCGGCCGCCTTGCGGACAAGCCTGGGCTGGTCCTCGCCCTCGGGAACTGGGCGCGGCCCAGGGACCTCGCGCACTTCGAGCAGTTCCGCCACTACCACGAGACCTTCTACGCCCAGGTCGAAGCACTCTCCGTGACGCCGTTCTCGGTGACCTCACTGGAGCGTGGCCTGGACGGCGTGCTGGTAAGCGCCGCGCGAGTCCTCCAGGCGACGAAGGCCGGCCGGGGGCTCTCCCCGGAGAACGGGGCGGGGTGGATCGAGGCCGAGCAGCACTTCGCCGGCGAGCTCATCGAGGCTCTCGTACGGCGGACACACTCAGCAGGCGGAGAAGACGCGGCAAACCGGGCCCGCCTGCGGCTGGAGAACCGGCTCGACCAGTGGGTCAAGCGGCGCAAGCAACTGATGGAGGACCGCAAGGCACTGGTCTACGAGAGGGTGCTTGACGACGGCCTGCACGACGCGCTGATGATGAGCGCGGAGAATGCCAAAGCGGGCATCGTCACACGCGACGCCCCACCCTTCGTCGTGGCGAACTCGATGCGCGAGGTGCAACCGGAGATCAATCTCCTCGTAAGCCCGATCAAGGAACGACTGGTGTACCGAGCACCCGATAACGCCCCCCAGTGGACGATGCAGGAGGACGACTCGTGAGCGACGAGACGCGTTATGTCTACGACGTCGCCCACGCCGTCGATCCGCTGGGCGATCTGGAAGAGGAAGCGGAGAAGGCGACCAAGCACAACCGTGCCAAGGTCGGCTCGGCCCGCCCCTCGTCTCTCCTCTACACCTACGGCCCCGGCGCGATCATGGACCTTCCGCAGTTCACGATCATGCCCACCGGCCTCGACGAGTGGGACCGCATCTGGAGCCGCCGCGAGTCCGCGCCGCCACAGATCCACGCCCCGCGCCTGCGCGACGTGGTGCGACTGATGCTGCGGTCGCCGGACGTGCAGTTGCGGCCGTATCCCTGGCAGCCGAAGAAACACAGCCGCTCCACGGAAGGCAACGACCTGGGAGTCCCCGCGCGGGTCTTCCCGCAGTGGTTGCGGTGCACAGGCTGCGACATGCTCGGACTGGTCACGCAGTTCGACTACCGCAATACACACCCGTTCCGAACCGACCTAGCCGTCTTCGAGCACGCCAAATGCACGGGCCGCGCAGGCGCCGGCGGGCGCAAACCCATGCGGCGTACCGCCATCCCGGCACGGTATCTGCTGGCCTGCGTCGACGGGCACCTGGACGAGTTCCCCTACGACCTGTGGGTGCACCACGGGCAGCCCTGCGCGCAGGCGGAACTGCCCGCCCTGAAGATGGTCGACCGGACCGCCGGCAAGGGCGCCTCAGCCCTGATCCGCTGCGCTTCGTGTGACATGCGGCGGCCGATGAACGAGGCCCAGGGCGAGGCCGGAAGGGCGAAGCTCCCCCGCTGCCGCGGCCGCCATCCGCACCTGGACGCCTTCGAGCCCAAGGGCTGCGGGAACGAGACCAGGCTGATGCTCGTCGGCGCCTCCAACCTGTGGTTCCCGGCCACGCACTCGATCATCGTGATGCCGGAGTCGAAGGAGGAGAAGGAGAGCGACCTGGCCGACCGGGTCCGGACGTCCCTCGGGGACAAGCTCGCGAAGTACCGGAACAGCCTGGACATGGTCAGGGACCTGCTCGGGATGCCCGGCGGCGTCGATGTCACCGGTTTGACCGACCACGACCTGGAGCAGGTCCTCCAGGCGGCCTCAGCGCCCACCGACACCCCGGAGGAGCAGGAGCGGAGGCTTCGGGACTGGGACCCAGTGGACCTCCTCGTCCCCGAATGGAACTACCTGCTACGTGACATCATCGGCCTCGGAGTGGAGGACCCCACAAGCGGCCTCGCCCTCGCCACCCGGGCGCGGGGTGAGTCCCTGCCGGCGGAGATCACCCGTGTACTCGCGGTCGAGCGCCTCCGCAAGGTCAACGCCCTCGTCGGCTTCACGCGTATCGACGACATGGAGCGCGCCGGTGACCTGCCGCGCCGCCTGGTGCCGCTCACCCGCACACCCAGGCCGGCCTGGACCGTGGCCACCGAGGACCGGGGCGAGGGGATCTTCCTCCAGCTCGACGAGGGCGCGGTCGCGGCCTGGGAGAAGCGCGTCGAGAACAACGCCCTGTGGACGATGCACCGCGAAGCGCACGACAGGAACTTCGAGCGCCGCTTCTCCGAGACCGCGGGCAAGATCAAGCCCAGCAGCCGCCTCAAGCCACCGCGTTACTGGCTCGTGCACACCCTTGCCCACGTCCTCATCCGCGAACTCGCTCTGACCTGCGGCTATTCGGCCGCAAGCCTCAGCGAACGGCTCTACGCCTGGCCTGCCGACGGGGACCGCCCCCCCGCCGCCGGCCTGCTCATCTGCACCACGGCCTCCGACAGCGACGGCACCCTCGGCGGCCTCGTCCAGCTCAGCGAACCGCAGCGCCTGGAGGGCGTCGTCGCCAATGCGCTCCGCAAGGCCGCGCGTTGCTCGTCCGACCCGATCTGCGCCAAGCGCGCCCCGCAGGACCCCGAGGATTTCCTGCACGGCGCCGCCTGCCACTGCTGCGTCATGGCATCGGAGACCTCCTGCGAACGCGCCAACCGCTTCCTCGACCGCCGCTTCCTCCTGGACCTGCCCGGCAGCACCCTCGGCTTCTTCCAGGCCGCTGAATGAGCGGACCTTCGACCGCCGCGAACGCGCCGCGGCTACTCGGCCGGCTCCTCACCGGCACCGAGGCCAAGGACGTCGCCGATCGCCTGGCAGACGGCGACACCTTGACCACGGCCCTCAAGGTCGTTGCCTCCGGTCGCAGGGCAGAGGCTCGACAACTCCTGGAGGCCATGGGGCACGGCTCCACGGCGAGGGGCCAGCACGTGCTCGTCCTGCGCGCGATCGAGGGCGCACGGGCACTCCCCAGCACGCTGTCCCCCCTTTGGACGATGCCGGGCCATCTCGCCCAGAGCGGCCCGCTCACCACGTCCGTACCCCGCATAGTGGACAGCGCTCGCCACGCGATCACCTGCTCCACCTTCAACTTCCAGCGCAGCTCGACTCTCTGGACCTCCCTCCGATCGGCGTCCCAGCGCGATTCCGTCGCCGTCCGCGTCTACCTCGACGCACGCGCAGCCGACAACAACAGCCACCACTGGTCCCCGTCCACCTCCGAGGTGGCCGCGCACCTTGCTCCGGCCGAGGTGTGGCGGACGAAGGAGTTCGACGGCGGCTACGTCCGCAACCACGCCAAGTTCTTGGCGATCGACCATCGTCTCCTGCTGGTCACCAGCGCAAACTTCTCCTGGAGCGCTGAGAACAACAACGTCGAGTTCGGCATTCTCATCGACAACCCGAGCCTCACCGAGGCTGTTGAACGGGAGTTGCGTGAGGTCGAAGGGATCCTTTATGAGGAGGTCCACTAACGGCGTTGTGCGCTTTCGTAAGGCGGAGCATGTGGGCTCGGACCCGAGGCATATGCGGCCGACGGTGGCGCACTGGCTCCTCCCTCTGTCAGTCCTCGCTCTTATCCTTGATGCATGGCTAACGGCGTGTGGCACACCCGGTATGGTATAGAGATCAACTTATCGCTGCCCGACCTCGGTCACCGGGGGCGGCCGGATCTCCTCCGTGAGATCACCGCGAGCGTCACAGAACGCGACCCGCGACTACTGGAATGCCTCGCACATCACCGCGGGGAACGATGCCTTTCGGAATCGGGCGGCAAGTCGCCCTGGATGTTCATCCGCCGCGGTCGGGTCGGCGGCAATCGTCCTTTGGTTGCTTCGCATCTACCGGTGACCCACAAGGCGACCCCGGCGGAGAGCGCGCAGCACAAGGCCACGAAAGAGCGGGTCGTCGACACCGCCACCAGGTATGGCCTGGAGGCCGAGGCAGAGGTGGCCACCGCGAACCGGAGGAGCGTCTCGGATGCCGTCGTCACGGGGCCCGACGGTCTGCGGATCGGGTGGGAGATCCAGTACCACCACCTCAGCCCGAGCAGCGTGCACAGGCGGTCGGTCAACGCAGTGGACCAGGGCATCACGCCGCTGTGGGTGGCAAAGGACCGCACCGCTGCCCTGATCGACAGGGCGCCGTGGGTTCGTGTCGATGACATGCCCTGGAGGGATATCGCCGACGGCAAGGAGATTCTGATCCGCGGTGGATACCGGCACCTTGAGGTCTGGAGGTGCGTGCCCAGCAGCGAACGTCACTGCCTCGTCAGCGAGGGGGCCGGACACTGCGGGGCCATCCACGCAGACTGGTTCGTGCCGGCGCTGTGCCTGCCGGAGAAGAAGCCGGTGCACTTGGAGGATCTGGTTCTGCGGAGCGCCACAGGCGAGAGCGTTCCGGTCTACGTGCCGAACCGCAGCGGCGGCCGTGCGGGCCGCCACATGTGGGTGTCGGCCGACGATCGAGATAGCTGGGAGGAGTTGGTCGGGGAGAAGACATCGCTGCCCGAGGCACCTGCCCAGGAAGACGACGATCGGATCACTTTCGCCGAGCAGGAGATCGACTGCACTTGCAGGGCCGGGAAGAGGGGTGGTTCGCTGGCGATGCTCGGCCGGTCCGCGATCTCGGTCAGCCGACGGGCGGCTTCACCCTTCCCTGTATGCCCATCCAGCCGCCCCGAGACCCCCTGCGCATCACCGATGTTGAGCGGGCCGCCGCCTCCGCGGCCCTGGGGTGCCCGCCGTATGAGCTCGGGCCGTGCTCGGGGTGCGGCCAGCTCATGCACAGGTACGGACGGTTCGCCGCAATGTACTGCCGCGCCTGCCGCAACGTTCTCAATGGCCTGTAGCGGGAAGCTCGCCGGGGCAGCCGTCCGCCGAGTCGAGGGCTCGGCGGACGACGCAGGCTGCCGCCCTCATCGCGCAATTCCTATGATCATTGCTCCATGTGAAAGGGGGGTGGGGTTGCGGAGGCGGGCAGATCTGCGGAGCGGCGCAAGGAGCGGGAATTACGGGAGCGGTGGCAGGCCGCGCGGTACCCGGTCCGGCGGTGGGAACGGGCCGCTGTCTTCGGCCAGAGGTGCCGTCGCCTAATCCCCCTCGAAGATTGCGCTTCGGGCTGCTGAGGCGAGGTGGCTCTGTGCACGGAGGGGGAGGCCGAGGCGGTTCCAGTGGAAGATCACGTGGAGGCTGAGGACGTGGCGGAGGCCGCGGCCGAGTGTTCCGTGGTTGGCGGCCTGACGCAGGCTGCGGCCAGCACTTTGGAAGGCCGCCGCCCAGTTTTCGAACTGGCCGAGCGGGCCACTGCTTGCGAAGAGGGCGCTGGTGTCGGCCAGAAGTAGTGCGCGGATCTGCTGGGCTCGATCGGTCAGGACGGCCGGGTCCAGGCCGGTGAGGGCGGAGCGGTGTTCGGCGGCGATGATGCGGCTCCAAACGTCGCCGGTCTCATACCACTCCAGGCCGGCGATGCGCATCATGGTTGTGCAGAGGAGGATGGACAGCTCGCGGAGTCCGATGGGCAGGCGGATGTCTTGGGCGGCGAGCTGCTGGATGTGGAGGCTGTCGGCCGCGAAAAGGTCGTGGGCGATCTGCATGCTCGTCTCGCCGCCGAAGGCGACGGTTTCGGGCTCGTAGATGATGGTCTGCCACTCCTGGATGTCTCCTTCGGCGACGAGTTGGTCCAGGGCAGCCTTCGCCGTGGCTTTCGCTGAGGGGCTGGCCAGGACACGCACGCGGTAGCCGGGGTGTTTGCGCATGAACCACCAGCTGTCGACGTCGGTCGCTCGCAGTAGGGGGAGTAGATGGGCGGCGAAGGCGCGGTCGCCGGTAGAGGGGTCGGTGAAGGCGAGGTTGATCTGCCACCACTTGCCCACGGCAGCGTGCTGCACCAGGGCTTCGCGGCCGGCTGCCGTGAAGAGGGATACGGCGTCGCAGAGATGGTCGGGCGTGAGGCTGTGGTGCAGGGCGACCTCGTCCACCGCGTTTCCGGCAAGGACTTCGCGGACGGCTCCTTCGATGTCGCTCGTGGCTGCGGCGCTCAGTCGATCAGCAGGCATGCGTCCCATCCGTTGTCCGGGGGCTTGCTGTGGGCGAGGGTCGAGAGGGCAAGGGCCGTGCCTGCAGCGCCGTCCAGAAGCCCTCTGCCCTTGGCGGTGTTCGGGCGAGCATGGGTGATGAGGGCTTTGGCGAGCTGGTGGCGCAGGTGAGGTAGGCGGGGATCGTTGGAGTCGGCGGCGGCGCGTACGACGGTTTGGTAGATGCCCGCCCAGCCGTGGCAGAGGCCCACGTCAACGACGGCTCGGAACTGTGCCCGGTCGGTCAGCGCCCGGTACAGGGCGTCCTCGTAGAGGGCTTGGAGGTTGGTGTCCCCGAGGGCGATCCCGGCGAGTTGGCCGGAGCGGGCGATGCCGGTAGTGCCGTAGCACCAGCTCGGCTTCCCGGGAATGTCCTGTCTGGGGTGACGGCGCTGCAGGTCCTCATGTGAAAGGTAGTTGGGCCACCAAGGGCCCTTGGGGGTGTCCTGGCGCCAAGTGTCGAGGAAGTCGCAGATGGTGCGTATCGCGGCACAGTGGCCGTCGACCTGGATACCGGCGCGGAGGGCCTTCGCCAGGAGGAGTAGCGGGCCGGCGATGCCGTGGGCAGTGCCGAGGTTGGTGTGGCCTCCGGGGAAGCGGTCGCTTTGGGCACGGCGGGGGTCGTGGTGGACCCACCAGCCGGGCAGATCGGAGCCGTTGAGGCTTCGGGGGCGGGTGAGAGCAACGAGGTACTCCAGTACGCGGCCGAGCGCGCTGCTGCCCGGGTCGGTCTGCAGGAGGTAGGCGCCGATGCCGGTGAGGCCGTAGAAGAGGTCGTAGTCGGCGAAGGACAGGGGACCACCGGCCCGAAGCCGTAGGTGGGCCACATCGGAGCGACGGTGTGCGAGAGCCGTGACCTGCCGGTGGAGGACGGCGCGGGCGTCGGCGTAGAGGTGGTCTCTGTCGGGTGGGGTGGTGCTCAGGAGGAAGGCGATGGCCGTGGCACCGAGGAACAGGCCGCCGGTGTCGCCTGCGTTGATTGCTCCGGCTGCGGCTTCGGTGATCAAGCGATGGGCTGGGCCCCACGGTTGGCCGTGCCAGGCCCCTTCGACGAACAACAGAGCCGTTCCGGCGGCGCCGACCGCCAGGGACTGGCCCGCGTCGGAGGGTTCGGGCGGATGCGGTCCCTTCTCGTCTACCAGGGCGGTGAACTGACGTAGCAGGACGGAGGCGGAGACGGGAGCCGTCATCGTGTCACCCTCAAGTTGCGTAGAGCCGCCGCCCGCACCAGCCGGACGGTGACCGCTTCGCTCATGGGGTCGGTATTCAGGGCCCGTAGGTGGTGCTGGTGGATCAGGGATCGCGCGGCGGTGAACGGGTCCCGTTGTGCGGCCAGGGCATCGCGGTAGGCCTCGGCGGCGTGGGCACGTGACTGCCAGGCGGCGACGACCTGCGACCCGCAGGGGAGGTCGTCGAGGTTCCCCGCAGCGTAGGAGTCGGCCAGGTGCAGGGCCTGGTCGCGTAAATTCCGGTCGAGCGGGCCGACGGCTCGGGGCAGGGTGTCCACGAGGCGCTGGAAGCCGTCGTCCGGGCAGGGGGCGAGCCGACTGGCGAGGTGGAGGGCGCCCGCTGCGGCGAGGGCCTGCGGTGCCAGGCGGTTGCGGTCAGTGAAGGCGAGTTGCGCGAGGACGGCGGTGGAGTCTTCGGTAAACAGCCGTTGCGCGGCATTCATCGCCTCGTCGTAGCCCCATCGCCCGGTCTGGGGCTGGTAGGGGACGAGGGCGAAGCCCGACGACAGGCCGAGGCGGAACAGCTCTGCGGCCCAGGCGTTGAAGGCTTCCAGGACCTGACCGTGGGCGCCGGGCCGCGGGCGCATGGTGAGGGTGAGCTGCTGGTCGGCGTCGGCGCGGGAGAGTTCCCGGCGGCGGCTGAACCACCACGTAGGGGCACGCTCGTCGAGCGTGGTGAGAAGGCGTGGAAGGTGGCGGGTGAGGATGTCCCCGAAGCGGAGGGGATCGGCGTGGATACGGGCGTGGAGCACGTCCCCGCCGGGCAGTTGGCGTTCGCTGGAGGAGACGGTGCGCACGGGGGCGGGCAGACGGGGAGCCAGGGCCTGGGGCAGGGCGAGGGAGATCCAGAACTCGGTGGCACGGCCGGTCCATCCGTCGGCGGCGTCGCCGTCAGGGGTCTCCCGCAGCTCCAGCTCGTGGCCGTCGCCGAGCTGGGTGCGGACGAGTTGGCGGTGCACGGGGTGGGTCAGGTCGACGGGAAGCACCTGGTCGTAGTCGACGACGGAGACCTGGTTCGGGACAGCCATCCGCGCCCGCCACGAGTCGAAGGCCGTGTCCCACTGCGCGCCAGTGGCTCGGCGACCGGGGAGGTCGGTGGTCTTGAGGAGCCAGCGGGCCGGGCGCAGGACGGTGCGGCCGTGGCGGACGCGGGGCAGGTAGGGCAACCGCGAGGCTGCGCCGAAGTCGAAGAGTCCGTAGACGGCGCTGCGGGCCGTGCCGATCTCGGCGAGGAAGCGGGCCAGTACGGGGGTCTGGAGGCGGGCCTCGAGGGCGTGTACGACCTGGAGGTGGATCGTTCGGCCGGTGGGGAGGTGGACCAGCCGGAGGGTACGGGCATCGGCTGTCACGCCGATCTCCGTGAGGGGGAGGACCGATTCGCCGGGAACGCCGGAGCCGCCGTCAGCGTGCTTCCAGCCGGAGATCTCCAGTACGCGGGGCAGGAGGAGCGGGGTGCGGGCCACGTTCGTGTTGCGGGCCCGCCGGGGTGTGAACACCAGTTGCGCGTCGAGCGCTTCCGGGGTTCCCGCGTAGGTGGCGGCGAGTGCCGCTCGTTCGTCAGGTGGCAGGGCGTGGGCGAATCGCCCTGCCAGGCTGCTGGCCGGCCGCGGCATCGCGGTGAGCACCGCCCGGAAGTCGCCGCGTGCGAGGGCAGCACCGCTGCGGGCGTGGATCTCGAAGCCGGCTTCTACGCGAGGAGCCGGTATCCGCTCGTCGCTCCCGGCTGCGGCCTCCAGCGTGGCGACGGTCTCCTTGGTGAGCAGCAGTTCGTTCCGACCCTCCATGAACGCGCGCTGCACCAGGGCGAGCAGCACGTCGTCGCGTGCGGTGTGAGCCTTCGGGACGCTCTCACGTGTCACACCGTCGTAGCCGGTCGGCAGGCCGAGTCCGCTGTCCGCTACCAGGTCCGTCACCGGCACGACGGCGCCCGGGCCGTACCGGTCGCGGAAGCGGTTGTGGTAGTTGAGCCAGGCCCAGCGCCCGTAAGGCTGCGGGGTGGTCCGGTAAGTGGCGGTGACGGCTGCCGTGACTTCGTCGATCACAGCGGGTGGGATCTGCACATCGCAGTCGAGGGCCGTGTCGACGTGCAGGGGCCGGTCCGTGACGTCGGTGACGGCCGTCATGCGGGAGGCGATGGCGTCCAGGCCGTCCGTGGCGAGGGTCGTCCGGCGCCCGGACAGGTCCTCCCGGATCGCGTGCAGGGCTCGGACGGTCTCCTGGACGTCGAGCACTTCGTCGGCGTGCACGGCGTCCAGCGCTCGGCACAGGTGGTCGAGGGCGTCGGTCGTGGTCATCGGCGCTGGCAGCAAGGTGAACAGGAACTGCTGGTCGACCAGTTCGGCGAGCAGGGTGTGGATCTGCTCGCTCCGTGCCTTCGGGAACTGGGTGCGCAGGCGTGCGTGCAGGTCGGGGTAGGGGATCGGGGTGCGGGCGGCTTCCATCGCGGCGGCAACCGGCGGCCGGTTCCGGGTGGATATCTCGATCGGACCGAGCGTGTGGTCGAAGGCGAGCGAGGGCGGCCCCGGGGCGACGAGACGGTCCCCTCGCACGCGGGCCGCGTCGTTGGCGAGCAGCGGAAGACGCTGCAAGAGGCAAGGACTGCGGTGAAGGTGCTTGATCACGGCGGTGATCCACTCGCCGTCGGCCCGGACCGTCACCGGGTGTTTGTCCTGCCACTGTGCGCCGGCTTGTGGGCCGACCGTGGCCGGGGCGACGCCGGAGAACAGGCCGAGGGGTGTGGCCCGGTGCTGCCAGCGCAGGAGGTAGGCAACGGTGGACAAGGCGGTCCGCCGGACGTCCCTCGCGCTGCGGTTCGGGTCGGCGAGCAGCGTGTGAACCGCGGTGCTCAGCCCCGGGGATGCCAGGCTCAGCGCCTGGTGGGCCTCGGGACGCCGCCAGACGCGCTGTAACCAGTGGCGAGTGCTTACCGGGTCGTCGAGGTCCAGCGTGCGGGGGATGTCGGCCGCGCCCGGCAGGGTGCTGGCGCGCAGGAGAACGAGACCTTGCCATGCGTACGTGCTCGCCCGGGAGGTCATGCGGGCTCCTTCGCTGAAGTCGGAGGCGGTGCCGGTGGGCCGGGCGCGAGGCGCGACCGACCCACCGGCTGGAGGACCTGGATCAGGCGGGGTCCCCCGCGACGGAGTCGCACGCGGACGCGCCGTTCGAGCAGGTGCTTCCGCAGCCGTCGCCGGTGTCGCACATCAGAGTGCCGTTGAGCTTCGTGCTGACGACGACCGTGACGTCCAGCGGCGCGAAGTCGTCGTCCTCGTCCAGCAGGGGCGGGGCCGTCGGCAGCAGGGTGGCAGTGGGCATGGTTCTCGTCCTTCCTTGTCGGTTGTTGCGGTGACGACCTGGCCCTCGTCGGGCATCGCGGGGAGCTCCCGGCGGCCTTCGCAGAGAGCCCCGCCGACTACGCCGGGGGCCAGGAGAGGGAGATCCGGCTGTGCCGCTTCTCGATGACGCGGTCGCCCGGAACCGCCTCGTCGGGCGTGCCGGCCGGGTAGACCCGGATGAGGGGGTCCGAGCCGCCGCGGTGCTCGCGGTCCCACGCGCGCACGCTGCCCGCGACGGTG
This sequence comes from Streptomyces sp. NBC_00448, assembly GCF_036014115.1. Lineage (NCBI taxonomy): Bacteria > Bacillati > Actinomycetota > Actinomycetes > Kitasatosporales > Streptomycetaceae > Streptomyces > Streptomyces sp. NBC_00448. Next base: position 4,500,577 of record NZ_CP107913.1, on the reverse strand, counting down.
TCCGCGAAGGTGGGGGCGTCCGGACCGAGGGCGTGTACGCCGAACTCGGCGCCTTCGTCGTCGGGGGTGCGGCGCGTGGTGACGTAGGCGAAGGTGCCGCCGTCCACGGCGGCGGCAGAGAACCCCTTGTGGCGGGGGGAGACGATCCCGGTGTCGAGCTGGGGGTCGACGGACATGACGCAGAACCCGGGCAGATCGATGGCCAGGTGCATCTGGAGGCCGGAGAAGGGTTCGCCGAGCGCGACGGTGACGCCGGTCCACTGTTCGACGCGCGGTGTGCGGACGGCGTTGTCGAGGAGGTGGGGATCGGCGGGGGCTCCGTCGTCGAAGCGCAGGGCGATCTCGGGGGTGCCGTTGACGAGGACTTGGGTCTCGTCGTGCTGGTCGGAGCCCTGCATGGCGACGAAGCCGCAGACCAGCGCGGAGGTGCTCTCCAGATGGCCGCCGTGGGAGTCGGTGACCCGCTGGAAGGCGACGGAACGGGTCAGGCCGCGCATGCGGAGCGGCACCACGAGTCGCGCGTCGGGATTGAGCTGGTCGATCCAGGCGGGCGGGATGTCCCAGGCGCCGACGGTCACCATGATGACGTCGACCTCGCCGAGGGCCGGGATGGGCTGGGAGGCGTCGGCGGTCACCACGCGCACTTCGGTGTAGCCGTGGGTGTCGAGGAGCCGGCGGGCGCGGCCGGTGACCTCGGGGTCGATGTCGACGCTGGTGACGTTCCCTTCCTCGCCTACGAGTTCGGCGAGGTAGGCCGCGTTCAGGCCGCCGGAGCCGATCTCCAGGACCCGGTCGCCGGCCTTGACTCGGGCTTGCTCCAGCATCATGGCCTGGATCTGCGGTGCGGAGACCGAACTCAGCTGCACCCCGTTCTCGCCGGTCTTGGTGATCACGGCGGCGTAAGGGGAGTACGCGTCGTCCAGCGAGGCGTGGGGCGCGAACGCGTGCCGGGGCACACGTCGCATCACCTTCTCGACGGCGGACGACACGATCACCCCGTCAGCCTTCAACTGGTCCACGCAGCCGTCGCGCAGATGCGTTGCCTCGGACGGCTCGGTGGTCATGCTGGTGTTCATCGATCGTTCCTTCGTAAGCGCAGGGGGAGGTAATGGCGGCTGCCGTGGGCCGGGAAACTATCGGCCTGCGCGACCCGCGTAGGCGGATTCGCTGAACCGTCGGCGATTCGCGTCGTGACGGTTCCGCAGGTCTGCCGTGGCGTTGCCCGGGTCACTGGACGACCTCGGCGGTGGTGAGAGGCCCTACCTCGGATTCGGTGGTGGTCGCGTCGGGACTCTGGCCGGTCCATTCGGCCCAGTCCGAGCGGGCGGTGATCAGTGCGGGCCGTATCTCTCGGTCCAACCGGTACGCCTGCGCGCGCAGTTGTGCGGCCAGAGCGGCGAGGGCGTCCGGGGTGAGGTCGGTGATCCAGCAGTCGTCGGTCAGGCGCAGGTTGACCACGGGTACGCAGGAGGCGGGCTGTTCGGCGAAGGGGACGCAGTCGATGCTGCCATGCAGGATCTCGACGTCGCAGGGTTGGCCACTGGCGTGTGAGGGGCTGTACACGGTTACGGTCTGTCCAGGGAACGCAGTGTGGTGCGTGATGTCTGACAGGCGCACGGGCAGCTCGGCGGGCGGGACACCGTCCTCGCTGGGATCGCAGCCGGCCCAGGACGGCAGGGGCCCTGCCACGGTATGGCCGTCGCGGGTAGTGATCCTCCAGTGGCGGCGGCAACTGCCGGGCAAGGCGGTCGGCGGGGTGCCGCCGCCGCGCGAGCTGGATGCGGTCGAGGACATCGGTTCGGCTCCTTGCTGTGGTGCGGCGGGTCGGCGGGCGGTACGACGCCGTGAACGTGGGAGTTTCACGGCCATCGCGGTAGCCGAGTTGCTGGTCGCCGTGGTGACGGGAGTTCGCTCAACTCCCAGCTGTGTCCGCCGGGGTGGCCCTCGAACTCGCTGCATGCGGCATCGTCGTCGCTGTGGACGGCGGAGCAGTCCGGCAGTTCGAGGACACTCACCGGCTCCACGCGGTCCCGCCACAGAGCCCACAGCGTTCCGGCTGTCACGCCGCGGAGGTTCAGCAGCACCCCGTAGTGGACCGGACCCCGGTGGCGGATCGTGCAGACGAGAAAGCCCTGTACGTCCTCGGCCGTGTATTTGCTCGACGACTTGGCGTTGGCCATGGTGAGCGCAGTGCCCACCAGCGAGTTGGGCACCAAAGCCCGTTGGCCGCAGATGTATTGCTGTCCGATGCGCTTGGGCACTTGCTCTCACCTCCTTGTCCGGCTCGATGGGTTGTCGTGCTCGCGGTCGTGGGTCGCGGGACGAGCGGCACGGTTGTGGACCCGCCCCGGCCGCTGCGAAACGGGCCCGAGCCAGTCCGCGCGAGGGGAGATCGGGCGGGCTGTGGTCGGTCCGCGCGGCCGGAGCGGGAGTCAGGGACGAGGTCGTCCTATGGCGAGCGGGCGGTCGCTTCGTAGCGTGCCGCTGCCTGTTCCAGCAGGTCCTGCACCGCGAGGGCCCATCGCCTCAAGCAGGCCACGTCGGGAGGCGCATGGTCGTCGTGGCGTACGTCGTCCATCACCGACTGCACGATGGGGACGAAGCCGGCGCTCGGAGGTACGCGCGACGCGAGGCGGCGCAGCGTGCCGAGTAGCCCCGGTGCCAGCTCGCGGATGCGCACGCCGTCAAGGACGCCGAACTCCGGCTCTGCGAGGACCGCTTCGAGGGTGTCGAGGTCGGTGTCGTCGACCGGCAGGTCGGCCAGGTAGCGGTCCGCCTGCGACAACGCCAGCAGCGTGTACGTCCTGGCGATGGTGGCCGCGTCGTTGCTGTAGCCAGTCTGCGGAGGGCAGATCCTCCTCGTCGTTGTCCGAGGTGTGCGCGTGCGAGCTTCGTGCACGGTACGGAACGCGGCCGACGCGGATAACGCGCCGGGTCGTTCCTCGGTCGGGACTCCGCCGTCGATCTCCTCACCTGCGAGCGGGTGCGGCATCGACAGAGGCAACCGCGCCCAGACGACCTTTCCGGGGCGACCGTCGGGGTACGTGAACCCCCATGCGTTCCGGCACAGCTCGGCGACGACGTGGAGCCCGCGGCCGCTCTCCGCCGAGTAGGACGGCAGCCGGAGGACCGGCGCCTGGTTGCTCTCGTCCCAGACCGAGATGCACAGGCCCCGAGGAACGGTCCACAATTCCAGAAGGCACCTGGACGTACCGGACCGGCCCTTCTCCGATTCGCTCGGTGCGACCCAACCCCCGGCATGGCTGACCGCGTTCGTCGCCAGTTCCGTCACGATCGTGAGCGCGTCGTAAGCGGAGTCGTCCGGGATTCCCCACTTCGCGAGGGTGTCCATGGCGTATCTACGGGCGGCTGGAACGGCTGCCGGCTCACAGGCCAGAGCCAGGCTGCTGTGGTAGCCGGATTCGGGAGCCATCTTCACACCTCTCGCAGGATTGCGAACCGGTCGCCGTGCTTGCTGTCGACGCGGGGTCTCGGCGACGGCTTTGTCCAGTGAACGGCGGTCTGGCGTACGGCGGACAGGAAGAGAGCGCAGCCCCCGCACGCCCCGGGCCGGAAAACTTTGCGGCCTCGTTACTCGTGCTCTGGTGCGGAACGCATTGGTGTCGTTACTTTCGGCGCATGGCAGCGAACGCCTTGCTGAAGAAGCGCATGGCCGATCTGGGCCTGACGCAGGAAGAACTCGCGGCCCGGATGAACGACGTGATCCTGAAGGTCACCGGGCGCCCGGGAGATGTGTCCGACCGGACGGTCCGCAACCTGCTGAGCGGCAGCACCGTTCGCCCGATCGCGCGCACATGCGCTGCCCTGGAGGCGGTTTTCAGTTGCCATGTCGAGGACTTAGGGTTCAAGCCACCACGCTCCGCAGCACCGCAGGAGGATCCTGTGCGGCGTCGCACGTTCATGGCCTCGGCCGCCGGCACAGCAACTGCCGGACTAGCTCCCGCACTTGTCGGACCGAAGAGGGTCGGTTCCAGCGATGTCGCCCGGCTGGAGACGAAGTTCGCGGCGATCATCGCCGAGGACCACAGGTACGGCGGCCTGGTCAGCACCGAGACCCGCGCATCGGCCATGGCCGGTGAAGCGCTGTCGCTCCTCCAACGGGGCTCGACCAGCCAGCGGGTGCGGAACAAGCTCTACGCCTCCGCGGCGGGTTTCACCTCCAGCGCGATGTGGGCGGCGATCGACGGCCGGCGGTTCAACGAGGCCCAACGCTACCTCGACCGCGCTTCCACCCTGGCGGCCATGTCCGGCGACGCGACGATCATGTTCCGGATCTGGTCCCACGCGGGCACTCTCTACCGTCACCTCGGACGCCCCATTGACGCTTTGGCCGCGAACGACGTGGCCAGAGGGCTTCCCGTCGCACGCCGCGACCCGATGTTCGCCTCCCTCGGGCACTCGCGGCACGCGGCGATTCTCGGTCTCACACGGGACTCGGTGGCCGTTGAGCGTTCCATCGCCCGGGCGCAGACTTCCTACAGCCGTGCCGATCCGGACGCCCAACGACCCGCGTGGATCACGGCGTTCTACGACCAGGCCGAGATCGAGAGCCTCGCTCTCACCGCGTACCTGGCACTCGGCGACTTCGAGCGGGCCGAGGCTCATGCCCACCGCGGTATCGCCCGTCTCCGCCCCCACATGAGACGCAGCCGCGCCATCGCCACCGCCCGCCTCGCGCATGCCCAACTGGGGCAGGGCGATGTCGACGCCGCCGTTGCGACCGCTGTCGGTACTCACAGCACGCACCCGCGCGTCACGCGCATGCTCGAAGAGTTCGGCAACAAGTTGTCCATCCAGGCGCCGCGCAGCGATGCGGCGAAGTCCTGGAACGACCACGCCTCGACGCGAAGGGACGCCTCGTGACGTCAACGGCCATCGACCTGCGCCACTTCCGCGACATCGAACCGGTCTGGGACACGCTGATCGAGCTCTACGCCGAGGTGCGCGCCGACAAACTCCACGACCCGCACTACTCCGTGGAGCGCTACGCCGAACGCCTCGCCCGCCACGCCCACGAGCCGGGCTGGGAGGCGGTCATCGGATACGACGGCGACGAAGCCGTCGGATACGCGTACGCCAACACCGTCGAGCAGGACGACCGGTACTGGAAGAGGATCACCACGCCCCTCGCCGATTCCGTGACCGCGGTTCCGACGCTGGCGCTCAAGGAGATCGGCGTACGCGTCCCCTGGCGCAAGACCGGCGCGTCGAAGGCCATCCACGACAGCCTGCTCGCCGCGCGAAGCGAGACGCAGGCGACGCTGATGGTCAACCCCCAGGCAGGAGACGGCAAGGTCCACAACCTCTACGTATCCTGGGGGTACGGGGATCTCGGCGAAAGCCAGCCGTCGCCGGACTCACCGGTTCTGATCGCGATGGTGCGGGCGCTTCCCTGACGGATGCCTGGGTCAACTCTGACAGTCACGCCAGGCGGCCTGCGAGGTCGGCCAGATCGCAGCCAACCGCCTCGACGTCGTGCGTTCACCAAGGAGCGAGGCCCTGCTCCACCGACTCGCCGCCGACCTGCCGCGCCGGCAGCGCAATCCCCATGTGCGCAGCTTCCTGCCGGTCCTGGAGGACGCCCTCGCCCACTACGCACCCTCGGCGCCACCCGGCCATTAGGGTCGGATCATGACCGCAGGGGAGCGCTTTGTCGTTGTCGGTGCCGGGGTGGCAGGGCTCACCACCGCCGTCGTTCTCGCCGAGGCCGGTGCCTCGGTCACGGTGCTTGCCGAGCACGTGCCGGGCGTCACCTCGCTTGCGGCCGGGGCGATGTGGGGGCCGTACCTGGTCGAGCCGAAAGAGAAGGTCGACCTCTGGGGACAGCGGTCTCTGGAGATTCTCCGAGAGCTGGCGCATGACGCAGCCACGGGCGTCCGGCTCACCAGCGGCATCGAGGCATCACGCACAGCCGTAACACCGCCGGACTGGGCCACCACTCTGCCGGGCTTCCGCCCCTGCGAACCGGCTGCACTCCCGGGCGGTTTCACCGCGGGGTACCGGTTCACCGTGCCGCTCATCGACATGCCCGTCTATCTGGACTACCTCCTGCGTCGGCTCCGCACCGCCAGCGGGACGGTGGAACAGCGACGCCTCTCCTCGCTCGCGGACGCCGGCCCCGCCGCAGTGATCGTCAACTGCACGGGCCTCGGCGCCCGCAACCTGGTCGCAGACCCAGAGCTGCGGCCGATCCGCGGTCAGCACGTCGTCGTCACCAATCCGGGGCTGACCGAGTTCTTCTCCGAGGACACCGGTATGTCGCCAGATCTGCTGTGCCTCTATCCGCACGGCGACACCGTGGTCCTGGGCGGCACCGCCATCGACGGCGACGGGAGCCTGCAACCCGACGACAAGGCCGCAGCCGGCATCCTCGCCCGCTGCATAGAGATCGAGCCCCGCCTCCGCAACGCCCGCGTCTTGGAACACCGAATTGGCGCCCGGCCGACCCGAGCCGTGGTCCGCGTAGAGGCGGAGCAGCGGGAGGACGGCACGGTGGTCGTACACAACTACGGGCACGGCGGTGCCGGCGTCACGCTGTCGTGGGGGTGCGCCGAGGAGACTCGAAAACTGGTCTCCCTCAAGTGAGCAGAGGTCCCTTGTCGATACAGCTATCGCGCGGGATTTTCTGCTCGCCTCCGTTGCCAGATCATGCCGATCCATCATCGTTCACGGCATTGCGAGCAGAGCCGATCTCGCAAATCCTCATCATCCGACGACGCGTCCGGGGGCGTTCGGTTCAGCGGTTCCGACGGTGGTTGGGTGCGGAGTTGGTACTCGGCGGCTGGGGTGCTGAAGCTGCTGACGAGGCAACGCCTTGGCGTGCGGGCGCGCTGCGGGCCATTGCCGCTCGGGCCAGCGGGCTCGGCGCGGGGCGTTGGGCTAGGCGCTGGAGGCGCCAGGTGAGGACTTGGGCGGGGGAGCGGGCGTCGTCGAGGGTTCGTTGGTCGGCTGCTTGGTGGAGGAGGCGGGTGGGGTCGTGGCCTGCGGCTTGGGCGTTGGTGAGGGTGGTGGCGAGGGCGGGCCAGATGGGGTCGGTGACGATCTGGTCGGCGTGGGTGGGGACGGCCTGGTGGATGAGGTGTTCCCAGCGTTGGACGGTCTGCTGTGGCGGTGTGCGCTGGGTAAGCACGGCCAAGGGCGCTGCGGATGCGGTGCCGTAGCTGGCCTGGAGATGGAGAAGCGTTTGGTGGGTTGCCGCGACTTGCTGATCATGGTGGCGGGATGAGTGCCAGCGCTGGATGGCGATCACGGCGAGGACAGCGGCGTCGAGGAACATCGCGAGCCCGGCGCCGTCGCCGGCGACGGGCTGCCTGGCGATGGTGCGGATGGCCGCTCGTAGCGCGCGGGCGTGCTGGTGGTCGGCTTGGATGCGGGAGCGGCTGGCGCGTTCGAAGGCGATGGCGGCCTGACGGAGTTGGGGTCGCAGGTTCGCGGGGGCGTGGAGGGGGAGGGCGTCGAGGGCTTCGGCGAAGGCGGTGATGTGGGCCTGGGCGGCTGCGTCGTCGGTGCCGGCCAGGTGGTGGGGTATGCGTTCGGTGGCGGCGGTGGCCTGGTGCCAGGGGTTGGACTGACGCGAGATGCTGGCTGCGGGTTCGATCGCGCTGAGGCGGGCGCGTATCTGTGGGTAGGACAGGTCGGGGGCGAGGGTGGAGCCGGAGAACCAGATGGGCTGGCCTTGGGCGTTGGTGTCGCCGTCGAGGGCGACTTTGAAGCCGCGGATGTCCCCGGAGGGGAAGCGCAGGATTTCGACCTGCATGCCGCTGCCGGCCAGGTAGTGGAAGAACTCCTCGGGGCTGGTGGAGACGGCGACGACGGTGCGGATGGTGGCGCGGAGCTGTTCGCGCGGCGTACGGGCGCGGCCTGCGCGGTGGGCTTTTTCGGTTTCGGCGCGGGTGGGGCGTTTGGCGGCGGTGCCGTCGCCGGGGGTGACGCGGCGCAGTCCGTAGTCGGCTTCGATCTGGCGGGCCTCTGCTTGGGCGCGCTTGTAGGAGTAGGAGTCGCGGGGTTTGGTGCCGTCCTGGCGGACCTTGGTGGCGAGGATGTGGATGTGATCGTCGGCGTGACGGACGGCGATCCAGCGGCATGCGCTGTCGTCGCCTTCGGGTGCGATGCCGGTCGCGTGGACCATGCGGCGGGCGATGTCGGCCCATTGCGTGTCGGTGAGGGTCGGGTCTTCGGGGGCGGTGCGGACGGAGCAGTGCCAGACGTGCCGGGAGGGGCGCTCGGAAGGGTCGACGGCCTGGACGGGCAGGTCGAGGTAGTTGGCGAGCTGTTTGAAGGTGGCCTCCGGGTCGCGGGCGGGGTCGGGGGCCAGACTGTCGAGGGAGGCGACGAGGTGGGGGTCGGTGTGGGCTTCGTGGCCGCGGCCGGTGCGGTAGAGGTAGCCGATCGCGCCGGCGGTGTTGGAGCCCGGCTTGTGGATGGAGGGGATCATGCCCGATCGGCCAGTGTCTGGGCGGCGGCTTCGAGGCGGGCGGCTACGCGGCGGACGTCGGTGAGAGCGGCTTCGGCGCCGATGGGGTCGGCGCCGGAGTTGAAGGCGTGGGCGATCTGGTTGATGTTGTTGCCGATGCGGGCCAGGTCGGTTCGGGCGGCGACGAGTTCGCGGATGGTGCCGCGCAGGTCGAGGAGGTTCGCCGCGACGCGGTTGATGTCGTGGGCTGCTGCGAGGGATGCCTGGGCCATGAATTTCGCCAGGCTCGCGCCGGTGTGGTCGGCGGCGGCTTTGACTTGGGCGCGTTCGGTGGTGCTGAGGCGGACGCTGACAGCGGCGCGCTGCTTGTTCTGACGCGCACGGGTACGGCGCTGCGGGCGCGTAGGCGTCGCGCTTGTCCCTGGTGCGGGGCCGCCCTCGGCGCCGCACCCCGCTCCGGCCGCCCCCTGGCGGCCGGGGTCCTGCGCCACCCCCGGGGCGCAGGACCGCGTGCAGGGCGCTCCCCCCGCGGGGGAGTGTCCGATCGCACAACTTGCTCCGCCTGGAGCTGGGTTGGGCTGCATCTTTTCGGGGCGGGCGGGAGTTTCGTGGCGATGACCGTGCACGGTGTGGGTCTCCGTTCGGGGCTGGGGTGGTTCGGGGCGTTGTCGGTGGTGGCGCTTACGGTGCGGGGTGTTGGGCCGGACGGAGATCGTGAGGGACTCGCGGCCATGGGGGGTGGGTGGGAAGGTCCCCGGCAGCCGGTCCGGGACTGGATGAGGTATCCGTGACCCCACCCCCTTTCCGGCCCCTTGCTTCAGTGCGGCTGACGGGCGTGGTCCCTGCCCTGCCGGTGGGGCGAGCGGATGGGCGGACCACGACGGGTGGTCCGCCGGTTGGCCTGCGGAGACTTCCGGTCAACGGTGGTTGCGCTCGGCGCGGAGGATGGTCATGACCTGGGTCAGCCGGTCCTCACTGAGGGTGTGGCCTCCGGTCCGGATGTGGTTGCGGACCACGGCCCGGGTGGGGCTTTCGTGCGCTGCGAAGAGCGGGCGGACCAGGTCGGCCAGTTCGTGCAGTTCGGCGCTGGGCGGGCGGCCGATACGGCGGACCCGGGCCGGCTGTGCGGAACGGAGCTGAGAGTCGGGGACCATGCCGTGCTGCGGTTCGGATCCGCAGGCCGAGCCCGACGGGGACGGGGGCTGCGTGGGCTGCGTCCGAGTGAGGTCACATTCGACCTTCGGTTCAGGGTGTGGATCGACGGAAGCACGGCGGTTCGGTGCGGGCTGCCGGGTAATGAGGATGTGGAGGTGGACGGCTCCGGCGAGGGCGAGTGGGGCGATGGTGGACAGGATGCCGACGGTGGTGTCATCCAGGTGGAGGCCGCTGGTGTGGGTCTGTTGGTTGAGGCGGACGGCGTGGAGGGCGTTGGCCCAGACGCTGGCTGTGGTCGCGGTGGCGAACAGGGTCCAGATGTAGAGGCGGGCGCGGAAGGGGGCGTTGCGCAGGACGAGGAGTGCGCGGACGCCGTAGGCGATGAAGCCGTCGATGACCAGGGGGAAGAGGTAGGTCAGGGCGGGGCGGACGTGGATGGCGATGGCGATCTGCTGGAGGGCGTCGTAGGAGAGGGTGCAGCCGGCGGCGCCGAGGAGCGCGACGGCTGCGCGGTCCCAGGCGGTTGCCTGGTGGGCTGTGGTGCGGGTGTTCGGGGGCATGCGGGAACTCCGGGTGTGGGTTCTGCTTCCGCGCGCGGGCAGGCGTCAGCGGAGGAGCGAGGCGGTGGGAGTGGCGTGACAGCGGGTCCGCGGGGCGGCCCGGGGCCGGTTACGAGGCGGTGGTGCGCCTTCTGCGGTCGTGGCCGGTGAGGATGACGCGGTCGGTCATCTCGGCGAGGCGTGAGGCGACGCGGTCGCCGACGGCATCGCGGAGTTCGGCGACGGGCAGGTTGGTGGTGGCCAGGGTCGGCAGGAGCTGGTTGTAGCGGTGGTTGACCAGGCGGTAGGTCAACTCTTCCGTCCACGGCGACTGCTTGGCCGCGCCGAGGTCGTCCAGCAGCAGAAGTGGGCTGCGGGCCAGGCGCCAGAGCTGCTGCTCGGGGTCGCTGCCCGGTTGGGGGCGTTGGGCGGCGTACAGGTCGGCTACGGTCGTTGCCTCCCACCGCAGCCTGACCCCAGCCCGGAGCAGCGCGCGGATCGCGCCGTACGCCTGGTGGGTCTTGCCGGTGCCGGTCGGTCCGGCGATCAGCAGCGACGGCCCCGTCGCGATGCCGGATACCCCGCCGGGGCCTGGCCTGCCCGTGTGGGCGATCTCGGTGACCCAGGCGGTGATACGCGGGTGGTCGGCCAGTGCGTGGCGGTAGCGGGGCGGGATGCGGGCGTCGGCAAGCTGCAGCGCAGTGACCGGCTCCGGCTCCGGGATGACCTCGGCTCGTGGGTCGATGCCCCGGTCGGCGAGGATCGCGGTGAGACGGCTCACCGCCCCGGCGGCGGTGCGGGGTTCGCGGGTGGCGGTGGTCACAGGTCACCGCCGTAGGCGTCCTCGACGTCTGCCGGGTTGGTCCACGCGCGGTGCACCGTCCGGGGGTTGGCCCCTGCCGGAGTGGCGTTCATCGCTTCGTTGACCAGGCTCGGCAGGACGCTCGGGCTCAGCCCCTTCGCCCTGAGCCGGTCCAGTCCCGCGCGGACGTAGTCGGCGGCGATGCCCTCGCCCAGGAGCTGGTGGATTTCCCGGCCAAGGTGCCCGAGGATCTTCTCCGGTGGGCGGTGCGCGCATGCCGCGACGTACTCGCCGATGAGCTGCTTCGCCGAGACGGTGGGGCTGGCCGCGGGGGCGCTTGCGCCCCCGAAGGGATTGATCCTAGGTCCAGGATCCTAGGTCCTAGATCCGGACCCTGAGGGCTCATCGACGGCTCACTGAGTCCTCCGTGAGCCCTCGGTGAGGGCTCGTTGAACCCCGCCTGACCTGCGGGTCCGCGATTCAGTGAGAGTGCATGCGTTTGCTGTGAGTCCTCAGCGAGTCCTCCGTGAGGGCTCACTGACTCCTCACGGAGGGCTCGCCTATCTCGTCGTGACGGCTCACTGCTCCCGGCGGCCTCGTGGTGGGGGCAGACGGGTGCGCGGACGCCGCTGGGGCGGTTGATCTTCTGGTGGTGGTGCCAGGTGACGATGTGGAGGTACTGCTTGGCGTCGTCGCCTTCGTAGCGGCAGATGAGGTCGGCGGCGGCGAGCTGGGTGAGGTCGTCCTCGACGCCGAGGGGGCCGTGGTCGGGGCGCAGCGACCACAGCAGGCCGGCGATGACGGCGGGTTGGTCGCGGAAGCGGCCGTGGTCGTCGGCCGGGGTGAGCAGGCCGAAGAAGGTCCGCTCGGCCGACAGGGATACTGCGGCCAGGGACTCCGAGGCGAAGGCTTCGGGCTTGATGGTGCGTATCCGGGCCATGCCTCAGCACCCCGCCTTCGGGGCGGGCTGCGGTGAGGGGGGTGCGAGCACGGCGGGCGGGGCCGTACGCTGGTTCACAGAAGTTCCTCTCCTGGCGGGCTTCGGGGCGGCAACCCCGGGGCCGTATGCCGGTACTGGTCGTTCAGGGATGGGCGGTCTTCGAGGGTTCTGCTTCAGCCCCCGGCGTGTCAGCGCCGGGGGCTTTGTCGTGTGTGGGTGGTCGGTGGGCAGGGTGCGGGGGATGATAGGACGATACCACATCTCTGCGGATCGCAGCAACTACTTGCAATCGGCAGAATGGCGTGTATCCTAGTAGCCTCCCTGCGGATTGCAGTGAGGTACTACGAACGGAAGGAGTCGTGGGTGGGCGACAACGAGGAGGACCTGCCAGCCCCGAGCATCAACCAGCTCGCCGGCGAGGAGAACGTCGCGGTGCGCATCAAGCTCGAACGGGACTCCCGCGGCTGGAGCACCAACGCCCTGTCCGACCGCCTCAACGCCGCCGGCTACGAGATGAACCCCTCCGCCGTGTGGCGGATCGAGAACGGCCAGCGCCGGGTCACCGTCGACGACGCTCTCGGCTTCGCCGAGGTCTTCGGCATCTCCCTGACCAACCTCGTCGGCCCCCCGAGGCTCGCCGCCCACGCCCGCGCGACGGAGCTTGTCGAGGACATCAGACGCGCCTACCGCGCCTCCCACATGGCCAACCTCGCCGCCGCCCAGGCCCGCGACGCCCTCGACGCCTACCTCGACGAACACCCCGACGTCCGCGAAGAAGCCGAAGCCGCCGCGTCCCTCGCTGTCGCCGAAGAACTCACCGGCCTGCCCCAGCCGTACCAACTGCGCAACCGCCCCAGCCCCAACCTGAAGGACACCGAATAGCCCCGCCTGCAAGCCCCCGCACCGCACCGCCCATCCCTGAGCACCACACCGGCGAGCCCACGGAGTTGCCGCTCCCCACGCCGCCAGAAGAGGACACCCCGTGCGTCACCCCGCCATGCCCGCGACCTCCCCTGCCCGCGCCCGCGCGGAGGAGGCGACCGCCCATGCCTGAACGTCCCCAGCACGAGGCCCCGGTGCCCCGGCTCTACCGCCCCGAGGAGATAGCCCACGTCCTCGGCTGCTCCGCCTGGTGGGTCCAGGACCGTGCCCGCCGACGCCTCATCCCCTTCACGCGGGTCGGCCGCGCGTACCGCTTCACCGCAGAGCACCTCGCCGAGATCATCCGCCTCAACGAGGAGCGCCCGGCGGGGATGCCGGCGCTCGACGTGGCCGTTCAGAGGCCGGTTCCCCGGCCGCCCGCGTCCAGGGCTGCCCATCCCATCCAGGTGGAACGCCTTCGCGCGCGTTCTCCCCGTCGGCTACGCCGCGACCAGTTCGATACGGCCGCGTAGAGCGACACTGGAGAGGAGGAACCATGGGTTTCGCGGAGAAGCGGGGAAGCTACTGGCGCGGCCGGTTCAAGACCGCGCCAGGCAAGCACGGCACCGTCGTCGACGCGGCAGGCGCGGTGGTCAAGTTCCCGACCAAGCGGGAGGCGAAGCGGGCCGCGGACGAGGCCGAGTTCGCGTTCCGGCGCGGCAAGTGGCGCGATCCCGCGCTCGGTCAGGAGACGTTCGGTGAGTACGCCAGTCGCTGGTATGCCGTCCAGGACCTGGCTGCATCGACCATGCAGAACTATCGGCGGCACATCGAGGAGCACCTGCTTCCGGACTTCGAGGACAAGGCACTCGGCGGCATCCTGCGGACCGACGTCGCGCTGTGGGAGAAGAAGGAGAAGGCGCAGTACGCCGCCGCCAGCGTGAAGACCTGGCGGGCGGTGCTCCACCTCATCCTGGCCGACGCCGTCGACGAAGGCCTCATCGAGGCCAATCCGGCCACGACACGGCGCGGACGGGGCAAGCGCGCCGGCCGCTCCCGCAACCGCGGACCGGAAAAGACCATCACCGATCCGCTCGGCGCCCTGCTCATCGCCGAGCGGGCGGCTCTCCTGTCCGGGCGCGACGACGAGTTCGTCGCCGTGATCCTCATGGCCTTCACCGGCATGCGCTGGGGTGAAATCGTCGGCCTGGAGACCGGCTTCGTACGCCCCGGCGCCATCCGCGTCGAGTGGCAGCTGTACCAGCTCGACGACGGCGAAATGGTGCGCTGCCCGCCCAAGGACGACAGCTACCGCACCATCGACCTGCCGCCCTGGCTGACAGCCCTGCTGGCCGACCACATCGCCCGAACCAAGCCGACCCCGTGCTCCTGCCATGGCACGACGTACGTCTTCCGAGGGCACCGGGCAGCACGCACCGGGGGCCACCACGGCGCGAAACTCGTCGACGTCGCCCGACGGGCCGGCACCTCCGCCGGCACCGTGTCTAACGTCCTCAACCATCCGGACCGGGTCACCGAAGCCACCCGCATCCGTGTGCAGAAGGCCATCGCCGACCTTGGCTTCGTACGTGGCGGCACCATCGTCGGACACACCCCGCACTGGCGCCGCAGCAGCTTCGCCTCGTGGCTGTTCGTCCCGGCCGTCTCGGGGGCGTACCGGTCGAGGGGCGGGTCCCGACCTGTGCCGCTCGTCGGCGAGCCCTGGCCAGGCATCCCGGTGCGGGGACGCAACTCCGAGGGCCGAGCCGATGCTTGCTGGACCCCGATCGCCAAGGGGCTCACCCCGCACGGCCTGCGGCACACCCACCGGACTGTGATGGAGGACCTGGGCACGGAGAAGGTCCTCATGGACGACCGCATGGGCCACTTCGACGGCTCGGTCTCGGCTCGCTACGCCCACGTGACGCCGAGCATGCGCAAGCGGCTGACGGCCGGACTCACCGCGCAGTGGGAGGCCGCGCTCGACGCCCGGTTGAGCATGCATCCGACCTCACCGGTCGACACGCTCGATCGGTTGCTGTGTGCACGGGAGGGGAGCCCGTAGGAACAAGTCGCTGGGCACGGCCGGTGCCACCGAAGGACGTAGATTCGGTGGCACCCGGTCTGGTCGGGGTTCCGTGAAGCCGCCATCGGCCGCCAAGCCGCCCTCGGGGTAGCGTGCTTCAGTGATCGAGCTGGATTTCGTAGGCCCGACCTTCGTGAACTTCCGGGAGCAGGTGTTCCCCGAGGGCAGCACCCACGGCTTTCGGGGGGTCGACCTGAAGTCCTTCCGCTTTCGGCAAGGCGGCCAAGACGGGGAACTGCTGGCAGCGGTCATCGGCCACGAACAGTTCCGCGATGACTACGCGGGCGGCGGCGTCGCCCCGGACGGCACCCGCCACGGCCCCTACTGGCTTCGCTCGGTCAGCCCGGACGGGTACCAGCCTCTCAGTTGCAACGTGGCCACGCAGACGCTGCGGCGCTGGGCGTGCCAGCACGGCGACCTTCCGAACTCGCTGGGGGACGTACTCGGAGCAATAGTCAATACCTGTGGATGGGCTTGGTCATGGCGGCGGGTTGATCCCCTGGATCGCCTGCCAGCCGGAGCGCGGAGTGGCTGAGGTCAGGAGTTGGACTCCTGTGCCCCGGAGGGTCACCAGCGCGGTGTGGATGGGGTCGAGTTCGTCGACGGAACGTCCGAAGTGGGCCAGGATCTGCGTCAGCTCCAGGTCGATTGCTCCTGCCGAGCCGCGGATGCGGTCGAAGCGGGCGCCGCGACGAGCCGGCCCCAGGATGCAGCGCACGGTGGCAGTGGCCTCGTCCGGGTTCACGACGGTGACCTGGTCGATCTCTGACTCTCCTCGTCGCGGCCGACGACTACGGCGGCGAATGGCCCTGCGGTAAGTCGGGTCTGGCAGGCAATCCACACTCGGCGAACAGAACAGAGAGAGGCCCCGCCCCGCAGTGGGGTCCTCCACGGGCGTGGCGGACCCGCAGCCGACCTGGCCGCCCAGGAGCAAGCAGTCGATGGTCCTCGCCGAACAGCTTTGCCCTTCGGCCATGTTGGGCGAAGGGCCGCTGAGTACTCGAATACGCGGGGCCTACCGCTTACTGGCCTCCAAGTCATTGATGACGGCGAGGACCGGACCCCAGCAGAGCCCCACAGTGTCTCGGTCGGGATCCACGCCCCGCTTCTGCTGTGCGCGCAGGTGTACGAAGTTCCGGTATTCCCGCACGATGCTCATGAAGTCGTGAGCATCCATCTGTATCCACCCGCGGTTCCTGGCAGTGTCCAGTAGCAGCGAGAAGCTGGCACGCTCGGGGGCAGAGGTCTTTGTGGTGTTGGGCACGGGGATGCCTTGCAGGAGGCTCGGATCCCGATGTGTGAGAACGTCAAGCAGCATGGCCTCCGTGAAACTGCCAATACCGATCAGGGCCAGGCCGTAGGCGCCGTGCTCCTCGCAGATGCGCGCTTCCTTCACTCGAGTCATCAACTGCGCCAGGAAGGCCTCGCTGCTGACGAGCTGACGGATGCGTGATTCGAGGTCGTCGGGAACGTTGAAGACCGTCGAACTGCCGTCGGTCGTGACTTCGCTGAGGACCGGGCGGCCGGCAACGTAGATGACCGCCAGTTGTTCCGAGGCGAGCACAAGGTTCAGTTCTTTGCGCATGACGTCCGCCGAGGGCAGTCCGTCGTCGTACTCGATCGGGTCGCAGACACGGCAGAGCAGCCTGCTTACAGCAGCGAAGTCGTCGGTACCTTCCCTGATCACGGTGGTCAGCCAGGCGACGCGAGGTGAGCCGTCGTACTCCTCCCTGCCCGGCCAATCGACTCGCTCCAAGAGCTGGGCAAGTTGGTAGCCACGACGCTCGAACGGACCATCAATGTCGACGATGAGGCGGGCGAGGCGTTCCACCGTCATCGGGTCGAGTGTCTGCGTCATCCCAGGTTCTCCTTGTCAGAGATCTGCTGAGCACGATCAAAGGCTCGCTCCAGACGATCGACGATGACCTTGCCGCGCTTCTTGAAGCCCAGCTCGGCCATGGCTTCCGCTACGCGCGCATCGCGGTCGAGTTGGAAGCCGTCGCTTAGAATCCAGGAAGCGATGGCGGTCAGGTCGCTGTCGGAGTACTCAATGATGCGCATGCCCGCCACGACCGCCGGGCGTGGCCGGCGCCGAGCCTCACTCTGGTCTTCGGAGGCAGGCGGTGGCGGTGCTTGTGGTTCTGATAGGGCCGGGGTTCGCTGAACGTCCTGTACAGCACCCTTCCACTCCTCGACCAGCCTTGCAGTCTCGTGGGCTGGGTTGCGGAACCAGTCGGCGGCCCAAATGCGGTGGAAGCGCCACCCGAGGCGCTCGAGATGAGCTTGACGCAGCCGGTCCCGGTCACGGGCACTGGGTGCTCGGTGGTAGCGGTCGCCGTCCGTCTCCACGGCAAGAAGCATCTGACTCGGACGTTCGGGATGCCCGAGGGCGAAGTCGATTCGATACTCACCCACGCCCAATTGGGGCGTCACCGGGATGTCTTGCGCTTCCAGTACGTCGAATACTTGCTGCTCAAACGGATTCAGCTGGTATTCCGCATGCAGTGTGCTCGTGCGCCCCAGGTCTCCGCGGTTGGCACAGTACTCGATGAAATCGCGCAGCAAACCCGGTCCCCGGTGCTTGGTTGCCCTGAGTCGCTCTGGATCGAAGTCCTGGTGGGTGAATGAACTGACGAGGGTCATGGACTCTCTGGCTCGCGAGACGGCGACGTTCAGTCGCCGCTCACCGCCTTCATTGATCAGCGGCCCGAAGGACATGTTGAGCCGACCGCTGGCGGCCTTGGCGTACCCGATGCTCAGGATGATGGCGTCGCGTTCGTCACCCTGGACGCGCTCGAGATTCTTGACGAAGAATCGCTTCCCAGGACCTGCCTCCGGACTGAAAAATTCCGAGAGTTCCGGGCGGTCGCTCAGTGCGCTGCGCAGGGCGGCTTCAATGCGGTCGCCGTGGCGTTGGCCCATGGTGATCACGCCCAGGCTCTTGTCCGGACGGACGGTTGCATGTTCAAGAACCAGCTCTACGACACGCTGGACTTCCTCTGGGGCCGAACCTGCTTGACCGGGCTCCGCGTGACCGTCCACCGAGACAAGACGGACCGGACTCTCGACCGTCGTTCCTGGAAACGTGACCAGGTCGTCGTCGTAGATATGGTGATTCGAGAACGCGATCAAGCGCTCGTCGGTGCTCCGGTAGTGCCAGCGCAACCGATGAACTTGCGGGAGCTTGCTACTGAGCATGTCCAGCAGCGACTCGAAGGCGTCGGGTGGGACATCGACGAGCTCTTCCTCCTCACTCTCGTCGTTCTGGTCAACAGCACCGCTGTGCTGTCGAGTGAAGAAGAACGTGGGAGGCAGCTGATGAGGGTCGCCCGCAACGATGACCTGCTGCGCGCGCATGATCGACGCGATGGCGTCGTGCGGCAGGACCTGGCTCGCCTCGTCGAAGATCACCACGTCGAACAGCCGGCGAGCTGGTAGGACGCGGCTGACGACCAACGGCGACATCGCCCAGCAGGGCTTTGCCGCAAGCAGGACGTCCGGGGCGCTTTCGAGTAGTTTGCGCAGCGATAGGTGGCGTGTCTTGCGGCTTGCCTGGCTGCGTACGAGCGCGTTCTGGTCCTTCTTCACGTCACGGACCTGCCGTAGCCGGGTGGCCACCTGATAACGGACACGTTGAGCGTTAGCGGCCAGATGCTCGCTGTCACTCCGCCGAAATTCGGCGACATTGTGCTCGTGCTCACGTGCGTTGAACCCGCGGATGTAGGAGGACTTGAGTGTGATCTCGTCGAGAACCGACGACCACCAGAGAAAGTGCAGTGTGCCCACGGCTGTGTCGGGATCAGCGTTCAGGCGCGCAAGGTCGTCGAGCAGTGGACCGAGGCCCGCGGCTTGCAGACGGTCGGTGAGCTGGTTGTGCTCGGGCATATGGAGCAGCGTCTGCCGGTCGTTGTCCAGGTTTTCGATCTCGTCGGCGACCTCTTGAGTCGGCTTGGTCTCCCAGCCCTCCAGCCGTGCACACATCGCCACCGCGAGGAGACGTTCGCGGACGAGGCCGAAATGCTGCATGGCATCTGCCAACCCCGGTACGGCCGCAGGTGTGGCGTCCGCCGTAGCTGCAAGGGCCTTCCAGCGTTGACTCTGTGCCCAGGCACCGGAGAGCGACTGATGAAGCGCCCGACGATCCCGTAATCCGTCGCGTCGGAGAGAGCGCGCCACCTTGAGCAGTGGGCGCCGACGGGTCCATCCCAGCTTCGCGTTGTTGCTGCGCCGCCACGCGCGATCGGCCGTTGCCGCGACGAGATCAGGCAAGAGCGGTCCGTATACACCCTCCTGAAACTGCTCGAGAGTCGCTGCGACTGCCTGCAGAAGGCTCAGGACTTCCTGCCACCCGGCTATGCCTGCAGGAGGCCGTAGCCCTGCCGTGAATATGAGCTCGTCCATCTCGCGGCGGGTGTCATAGAACACAGCACCAGTCAGCACATCCAAGCCGTCCAGCGCCGGTCTCAGTTCGTCGATGTCCCGCGCTGCGGTGCGCGCCCATGGTGACTCGCCACGGCGGATTTGCAGCCCATCGGTGGAGACGAATCTCCGAAGGTCCCGCTCAGCGCGCTCCAAGGCGGTGCGATCCATACTCTGCAGGGCCTGGCCGCGTATCCGTCGACGGGTGTGGTGCGCCGGCGGACAGCCGGGCAAGGCAGTCAACGCGTCGTAGGCGCTCACCTGCCACGGGCTGTGGGGCTGGTGGTACTCCTGAACGTGGACTCCCGACCGTTGTCTGAAGTAATCGAGTCGATGGTGCAGGTCCCCCAAGCGCGGTTTCTGTTCCTGGCCGGCACGCTCCAAGCTCTCCTGAAGCTGCTGCGCAATCTGGCGCCGGTTCAGCTTGCTCGCGTGGAGGTCGAAAACAAGACCGCTCAGTTCCACTCGGGCCAGCCGGTCGGTCACCGCCTCGATGGCAGCGCGCTTCTCCGCGACGAACAGCACCTTGCGCCCCTGCGCAGAGAACGCCGCGATGAGGTTGGCGATAGTCTGGCTCTTGCCTGTTCCAGGGGGTCCTTCTACGACCAGGTGCTCTCCGGCCAGCGCAGCACTGATAGCCCGTTGCTGGGAGGAATCCGCGTCGTGGACGAGGTACTCCGAGCGGGGGTGGATCTCATCCGCGCCGACAGGTTCACGACCGCCGCTGGGGGCCTCGAGAGACCGGGTTGCTTCCTCCTCACCGGCCAGTGCGGCGATGACCGGGTGCTCAGCGAGCAGTTCTGCTGAGTTGCGGAGGTCGTTGACCATGGGCAGCCGGTCGAAGTTGAAAACGCCTGCGACGAGTCGGTTCTCCAGCGTGACGGTCAGCCTGCTTCGGCGGAGTGCCTGCTCGAACAGCTCGTATACGGTTCCCAAGCGGTCGCCTGGAACAACACATTCTTCCAACGCGTTGGCCGCCTTCACGGCTAGATCTTCCGCGTTGCCGTCCATCCCGTACTGCCGGTCGAGAGCGTAGAGCAGGACGGGATTGATCTCGACCTCGCCACCCGTCTGCAGTACGAAGTCGTTCTCAGCCACGGTGCGCGGCAAGATCGTCAACGGCTGCAGGAGGAGCGGGGCGCGAAGCGGCGGCACGGGCACAACGCCCCTGGTCGTCGGAACAGCGATGTTGAGTAGGCCATGGGCCAGACGCCCCGCCTCCACACCCTGCTCCTCGTCCAGTTCTACGACCTTCCGGCGCAACCCGCGTGCCCGAGCACACGCGGTGCTGTGGTCCACAGAGTCAGGAAAGAGGGATGCCAGGCGGACCTTGCCGCCGGCCACGACGCGGCCCAGGGCCTCCTGGGGGCAGTCAGTGATGTCGACGGTGGTGCTCTTGGTGTCCCTGAAATGCAACAGTGTGTTGTACGGGCCTAAGTCGATCAGTGCGTCAGCCCACTTCTGCGCCTCGGTATGCATCCTTTGCACCCGAGCACGCCGCGCGATGCCGTCCACCCCTTTACCCCTCTGGTTGGTTCCTCGTCTTGTGGCATGGGATCTTCCGGAGTCCGCTCCCCCAGCGGACGGCGAACAGGACAGCTTATGGGATGGGCAGGGACAAGGGGCTGAAACCGGCTACCTGCGAGGGAGTGAAAGAAGCTCAACAGGCGCAACCTCGCTGCGGTGTGCACCCTCCGGCAATCAGCGACGCGGCCAAGTTTGTCGCCGGGCAGTGGGATCCGAGCACCCTGCCGGAGTCCCTCGACCCGGCCGGCCTCGCGGACAACTGCTGGGACCTCTACCTCAAGCGCGACAGGTTCGAAGCCTTCGTCGCCAGCACGAACGGGTGGTCGTCGCGATCCGCGGGGGCTGGCCAGCGGAGGGGGTGTCGGGCTTGCTGCGGCCTTGGCCTAATAAGGCTGTAACGGTGGCGGTGGGTGCGGGAGGGGGTGGGCGCCCTCGGGGCGCAGGCCGTCGAAGACGACCATCAGGTAGCGGCGTCAGAGTTCCGGGTACGCCTGGCTGAGGGGCTCGGCCGGGTATGCGGAAGCTCGAAGTCCATACGTGCATGATGCCAAAGCGCACCGTCAGCTCTGGCTGGGCTGCGGATCGGTGAAGACGGGGAGGTAGCGGAACTCTCCGCTGGGGCCGCCTTGTACGGAGTACGGCTGCCAGTTGAGGGGGTAGGTGCCGCGGAGGGTTCGGGTGTTGTCTGTGTAGTCGCCGCCGCCCCAAAGGAGTTGGCCCGTGAGGGTGCGGCCCTGGTGGATACGGAAGTCGCGGTCCCGGGTGCTGTCCCGCTTCGGCGGGGTCCACAGGCCGTATTCGTTGGTGATGAGGAGGGCCAGGCCGTTCTGGTCGGGGTGGGTGCCGAAGCGCTCGAGCCGGGCGATGTCGGTGACGAAGCCCAGGCGGGCCAGGTCGGTGGCGGCGTGGGACTTCAGCGCGTACTCCTCCGGGGGGTGCCCGGCCGTTCCGGTCCACTGCGTCGTGAAGTACTTGAACTCGATGGCCGTGCGGGCCGACGTTCCGATGCAGAGCAGGTCTAGGTACTCGGCGCCGGTGGCGTCCGGGGCGTTCTGGCGGACTTCCAGCCTGGACTGGATCTTGGGGGCCAGCTCCCACAGCACGCGCGCGAAGCTGTGCTGGAGGTCCGCTTCCGAGTGGAAGACCGGGCGGTCCTGCTGGAGCCGGGCCATGACCTCCGGCAGCGAGACTTCGCCGGCGATGAGAGGTCCGGACGTCGTCACGGCACCCAAGCCCTGTTCCGCTGATCTTTCCTGCATGTGGCATCCCCCGGGGTCGGCAATCCGTGGAGGCGACCGTAGCGCCGTCGTGAGGGCCGTCTCAGGCGTTCCGCCGAGCCGGGCAGTTCCCGCCTGGGGAGCCAGATGTTGAGGTTGGCTCCCAGATGGCTCCCAAGACGCCTCCGGGAACGACTCAGGGCCCTGATCCTCGGAAGAATCAGGGCCCTGACCTGCTGCTTTGGAGTCGGGGTGGCGGGATTTGAACCCACGGCCTCTTCGTCCCGAACGAAGCGCGCTACCAAGCTGCGCCACACCCCGGTGCAACGAGGATTACTTTAGCGGACCCGGAGCCGGAGGCGAAATCCGGTTTCGGGGGAGCCGGGGGAGAGGCCAGGGAGGGGGCCCGGGGGAAGGTCAGGTGAGGGTGAGGAGGGTGGCCTCGGGGGGGCAGGCGAAGCGGACCGGGGTGAAGCGGTTGGCGCCGCAGCCCGCGGAGACGTGGAGGTAGGAGGTGGAACCGGTGGCGGTGTGGGTGGAGAGGCCCTTCACGCGGTCGGCGTCGAGGTCGCAGTTGGTGACCAGGGCGCCGTAGAAGGGGATGCAGATCTGACCGCCGTGGGTGTGGCCGGCCAGGATCAGGGGGTAGCGGTCGGCCGTGAAGGCGTCCAGGACCCGGAGGTAGGGGGCGTGGACGAGGGCGAGGTTGAAGTCGACGTCGGGGTCGGGGCCACCGGCCACGGCCGCGTAGCGGTCCCGCTTGATGTGCGGGTCGTCCAGGCCGGTGAGGCCGAGCACGGGGCCGTGGTCGAGCTTGAGCCGGCCGCGGGTGTTGCTCAGACCGACCCAGCCGGCCGCGTCGAAGGCGTCGCGCAGGTCGCCCCACGGGTTGCGGATCGCGCCGTGGGCGGTGCCGCTCTTGCCGTTCAGCCCGTGCTGGCCGCGGGCCTTCTCGACCAGATAGCGGCCGGGGTTGCGGAACTTGGGGCCGTAGTAGTCGTTCGAGCCGAAGACGTACGCGCCGGGGAACCGGAGCAGCGGGCCGAGGGCGTCGAGCACTTCGGGGACGGCGGTGGGGTCGGAGAGGTTGTCGCCGGTGTTCACCACGAGGTCGGGGCGCAGCCCGGCCAGGGACTGCAGCCAGCGGCGCTTCTTGGTCTGGCCGGAGACCATGTGGATGTCGGAGAGCTGGAGGATGCGGATCGGCCGCATGCCCTCGGGCAGCACCGGCACCTCCACCCGGCGCAGGCGGAAGGACCGCGCCTCGAAACCTGCCGCGTAGGCCACGCAGGCCGCGCCTGCCGCCGTCACACCGAGGGGGATTCCGTATCGCGCGCGCATGCGTCCATCGTGTCAGAGTCGGCACCTCAGGTGTGCGCTGGTACGGCTGCGGTACGACGGTACGACGACTAAGGGATGGCCTTACGCCGACCGCGGTACGGCCGCGCGCCGACCGCGGCGAGCCTTACCCGCCTACGGGAACTTCCGCGGGAGCGGCCCCTGCGACGTTAATACGGCGCACCCGCCGCGCCGTGATGCGAAAATCGCCCTATGACCACGACCCTCAAGCAGCGACTGCACGACGACCTGACCGCCGCGATGAAGAGCCGCGACGAACTGCGCTCTGCCACGATCCGGCTGACCCTCAGCGCCATCACCAAGGAGGAGGTGGCGGGTGACACGGCCCGGCAGCTCTCCGACGACGAGGTGCTGAAGGTGATCGCCCGGGAGGCGAAGAAGCGCCGGGAGGCCGCGGAGGCGTTCGCGCAGGGTGGCCGGGAGCAGTCCGCGCAGCGGGAGCGGGAGGAGGGCGAGGTGCTGGCCGAGTACCTGCCCAAGCAGCTGGGCGACGAGGAGCTGGCGGGGATCGTGCGGTCGGCGATCGAGGAGTCCGGCGCGTCCGGGCCCAAGGCGATGGGCGCCGTGATGAAGGTCGTGAGCCCCAAGGTGGCCGGGCTCGCGGAGGGCGGCCGGGTCGCCGCCGAGGTCAAGCGCCAGCTCGCGGCGGGCTGAGCCCAACGCCGCCACCCCACCGCCGGCACCCGAACCACCGCGGCCGCACCCGCCGCCCGCGCCCGCGCCCGCGTAAAGCAGTGGCACCGCGGAACCGCGGAGCGGATGACGTAAGAGGCGTGACGTAAGGGGCACCCACCAGAGTGGGTGCCCCTTACGTCACGCCTCTTACGTCATGCCCGTTCACCGGGTGCGGCGCTCGACCGCCGCTATGGTGTCCCGCCCAGTTGCCCGCCGGTCTGCCCGCCCGAGGGGAAGAGCCCCCCTGCCCCGCCGCCGGTCGTCCCGTCCGTGGTGCCCTGATCCGCCCCCCCGGTGGTCGCGCCCCCGGTCGTCACCCCGCCGGTGGTGGCCCCGTCGACCCCGCCCGTCGTCCCGCCGACCGTGCTCGTACCGGTGCCGCCGCTGGTGATCGCGCCGGTGGTCGCGCCCATCACCGTGAAGCCGCCATGGCCACCGTGCCCGCCGTGGGCCTTGCCGTTGTCGCCGCCGTTGTCCCCGGTGTTGTCGCCGTTGGGCGGCTGCTGGGAGTCGCCCGGGCTCGGCACGTTGAGCGGGACGGTGGTGAAGTTCTCCGCGGGCGTGCCCTCCAGGGCGCCGCTCATCGCGTCCTTCCAGATCGGCGCGGGTCCGTCGGCGCCCTGCACCTTGTCGTAGCTGCGCGGGCCGATGGTGATGTCGATCATCTGCCGCTTGTGCGCCGGGTCGCCCATCCACACGGCGGACGCGAGGTTCGGCGTGTAACCGGCGAACCAGGCGGCGTAGCGGTTGTCGGTGGTACCGGTCTTACCGGCCGTCTCCCGGCCGGGGAGGTTGGCCGCAGTACCCGTACCGTCGTCGACGACGCCCTTGAGCATGGTGTTCAGGGTGTCCGCGGTCTGCTGCGACATCGCCTGCGAGCAGAGTGACTTGGGCACCGTCAGGTGCTTGCCCTGGGCGTTGGTCACCGAGTTGATCACGATCGGCGTGCAGTAGACGCCGCGGTTGGCGAAGGCGGCGTACGCGGCGGCCACGGTCAGCGGCGACACCTCATTGGTGCCCAGGGTGAGCGAGGCGCCCTGCACCAGCGGCTTGCCGTCGGCCCGGCCCACACCGAGCTTGTCGGCCATCTTCACGATCGGGCAGAGGCCGACGTCGGCTTCGAGCGCCACGAAGTAGGTGTTGATGGACTGCTTCAGCGCGTCCGGCATCGAGTACGGGCCGCGTTCCGACGGCATCTCGTTCTGCGTGGTCTTGTCGCTGTGCAGGACCGCGCCGTTGCAGTTGGTCACGTCCGGGTACTGCATCTTGTTCGGCGCCGGGTAGGTCTGCGAGGGCTTGTAGCCGGCTTCCAGGGCGGCCGCGGCGGTGATCGGCTTGAACGTCGAACCGTTCTGGAAGCCCAGCCCGCCGTCCATGTCCTGGTTCACCGAGTAGTTGATCTGCGTCTCGTTCTTGCCGAGGCCGTACGGCTTGCTCTGGCCCATCGCGACGACCTTGCCGGTGCCGGGCTGCACCATGGTCATCGCCGCGGCGATCGTGTCGCTCTTGTAGACGTGGTTGCTGATCCCGTCGAGCAGCGACTTCTGCGCCTTCGGGTCGAGCGTGGTGGTGATGGTCAGACCGCCGGTGTTCCAGACCTTGGCGCGGTCCTCCTTCGTCTTGCCGAAGGCGGCGTTCTGCAGGAAGGTCTCGCGGACGTAGTCGCAGAAGAAGCCGGCGCCGTTGACGGCGGTGATGCAGCCGTTCTTCGGGGTGCTGACCTTGAGGCCGAGCGGGGCCTTCTGCGCGGCGGCGGCCTGGGCCGGGGTGATGTCCTTGAGCTGGGCCATCCGCGCCAGCACGGTGTTGCGCCGCTGGGTCGCGGCGTTCGGCGCGCTGATCGGGTCGTACCCGGTCGGGGACTGGACCAGCCCGGCGAGCATCGCGGCCTGCGGGAGGGTGAGGTCCTTGGCGTGGGTGCTGAAGTACCGCTCGGAGGCGGCCTCGATGCCGTACGCCTGCTCGCCGAAGAAGGTGATGTTGAGGTAGTTCTCCAGGATCTTCTTTTTGCCGAGTTCCTTCTCGACCTGGATCGCGTACTTCATTTCCTTGATCTTGCGGCCCACGGTCTGCTGGGTGGCCTCGGCGACCTTGCTCGGGTCGTCGCCGGCCTCCTCCACGAAGACGTTCTTCACGTACTGCTGGGTGAGCGTGGAGGCGCCCTGGGTGCCGCTGTCCGAGGCGTTGTGGCTCAGGGCGCGCAGGATGCCCTTGAGGTCGATCGCACCGTGCTCGTAGAACCGCGAGTCCTCGATGTCGACCAGCGCGTTGAGGATGTTGGGGCTCATCTGGGTGATCGGCACGACGGTGCGGTCACGCGAGTAGACGGTGGCGATGAGGCCGCCGTTGGCGTCGAGGATCTTGGACGCCTGACTCAGGGGCGGCTGCTTCAGCTCTCCTGGCAGGTCGTCGAAGCCCTTGACGGTGCCCTTCGCGGACAGCCCGAGAGCGCCGGCGGCGGGCAGCGCGATTCCCGCGAGCACCACGCCGGCCAGCACGCTGACACCGAGGAACTTGGCGACCTGCTGGGTCGTCGACAATCCCCCACCGGAACGCTTGTGAGCCATGCAGAGCAGCCTAAACCGTCATCCTGGGAGTTCCCGAGGCTTGGTGGCTTTTCTGGGCGGACGCGTACGAGACCGTGACAATACGAGGCCGTGACGTTCGTGACGGAAACGGGTCACGGCGTGGACGGGTGGTGAGGGGACGCGGCGGCCGCGACCGCCGGCGGCGGACCCGGATGCAGGGGCGTACGCCGGCGCGAGGCGACACGGACGCGACGCGGGACCCCTCACGCGGCCTACGGGGTACGGGCGTTGCGATTTCCCGGACGCGCGGTGGGGTGGTCGCCTACCCTGGAGCAGGCGGGGCGCGAAGGGATCGCGACCTCTTGCCTTCCTTTGTCACTCTTGTGAGTGATGAGAACTGCCCGAATTTCGGTATATGCCTGGGGTCTTGGCGCCTCCAGGCGGGCGGAGGGCATGGTTTCTCCGGATATATCCGATTTCGTCGCGGCTCACTCCGTTGGGTGATCTGCCGCGCACGCATAGTCCATTCGGGCCATGCAAGATTGGGCCTGAAAGGGCTGTTGCGCCGCGCCTACCTTCCGTAACGTCCTCAACTGGCAACGGTGAATATGCCGTTTGCCGCCGTGGGGGAGCCTCGATTCGGGAGAGGACGGCGCCAGCATGAGCAGCTGGGTAACCGACTGGAGCACGCAGGCCGCGTGCAAGACGACTGATCCGGACGAACTGTTCGTCCAGGGTGCGGCCCAGAACCGGGCGAAGGCGGTGTGCACGGGATGCCCGGTGCGCACCGAGTGCCTGGCGGACGCCCTCGACAACCGGGTCGAGTTCGGTGTGTGGGGGGGGATGACCGAGCGTGAACGCCGCGCTCTGCTGCGCCGCCGTCCGACCGTGACGTCCTGGCGCCGGCTGCTGGAGACCGCCCGTACCGAGTACGAGCGCAGCAGCGGACTGCTGCCGATCGGCGACGAGGCGGACGAGGACTACGCCGCGGCGGGCTGATCGCCCCTGAGAGGCCGACCGTCCTTGCGACGCCGACCGTCCCTGAGCCGCTGATCGTCCTTGCGACGCCGACCGTCCCTGAGACGGCGGGCGAGGACGGACGAGGACGGACTACGCCGCGGCCGGCTCATCGCCGCCGAGACGCAGGCCGATCGCCCGCAGCCCTTCCAGGTCGTGCACGTCGCCGGGCAGCGCCGTGACTTCGACCACAGGGACTTCGGGGTGCACCGACACGAAGCGGTCACGCGTGCGCCGCTCGCGGGCGACCACCTGCATCCGCTCGGCGTGCAGGCGCAGCAGCCCCGCGGCGAGGAGTTCCGTACGGTCCTGGGGGTCTGCCTCGACGCGGTCCCGGGCGCTGTCCGCGGCGCCCTTCCCGGCGCCTTCCGCGGCGCTGCCGGAACCTTCGTAGTCAGCTTTCCCGGTGGGGAGATCGACAATGCCGTCGTCGGCGAGATTTTCCGCGACCGCGTCCTCCAGCGCCTCGGCGGCGGCCAACGCCCGTTCCGCGGTGAGCTGATCGGCACCGCTGCCGTGCACGCGGTTGAGCACCAGCCCGGCCAGCGGCATGTCCTCGGCGGCCAGCCGCTCCACGAAGTAGGCCGCCTCGCGCAGCGCGTCCCGCTCGGGGGCGGCGACCACCAGGAACGCGGTGCCGGGCGCCTGGAGCAGCCGGTAGGTGGCGTCGGCGCGGGTGCGGAACCCGCCGAACATGGTGTCCATGGCGGCGACGAACGTCTGCACGTCGCGCAGCAGCCCGGCGCCCATCACCTTGCTCAGGGTGCCGGTCATCATCGACATGCCCATGTTGAGGAACTTCACCCCGGCCCGGCCGCCGACCTTCGCCGGCGCCATCAGCAGCTTGATGAAGCGGCCGTCGAGGAACGAGCCGAGCCGCTTGGGGGCGTCGAGGAAGTCCAGCGCGCTGCGGCTCGGCGGGGTGTCGACGATGATCAGGTCCCAGGCGTCCTGGGCCCGTAGCTGGCCCAGCTTCTCCATCGCCATGTACTCCTGGGTGCCGGCGAAACCGGCCGACAGCGACTGGTAAAAGGGGTTCTCCAGGATCGCCCGGGCCCGCTCGGGGTCGGAGTGCTGCACCACGACCTCGTCGAACGTCCGTTTCATGTCCAGCATCATCGCGTGCAGCGAGCCGCCGGCCGACCGATCGATTCCAGCCACCTCGCGCGGGGTGTTGTCGAGTTCGGTCAGGCCCATCGACTGCGCCAGACGGCGCGCGGGGTCGATGGTGAGCACCACCGCAGTGCGCCCGCGCTCGGCGGCGCGCACGCCCAGCGCGGCGGCGGTGGTGGTCTTGCCGACACCGCCGGAGCCGCA
Organism: Streptomyces sp. NBC_00448; assembly: GCF_036014115.1. Taxonomy (NCBI): domain Bacteria; kingdom Bacillati; phylum Actinomycetota; class Actinomycetes; order Kitasatosporales; family Streptomycetaceae; genus Streptomyces; species Streptomyces sp. NBC_00448. The sequence continues at coordinate 4,471,701 of NZ_CP107913.1, read as the reverse complement.
GCAGACGATGATGCGGGCCTTGGGGTCGTCGAGCAGCGGATCGATCTCCAGCGGGGGGCTTTCCAGGCTCATCCGTGCGACCTCAGAACTCGGGCTCGTTGTACGCGGGGCCGGCGTCGGCTCTTCAGGCGGGCGTCGTCAGTCATCGTCCACGTCCACGTTCGCGGCGCGGGCGTCTTCGGCACCCTCGGCGTCTTCGGCATCGTCCGGGGCTTCGTCGTCGTCCGGCGCGACGGGTGCGTGGGCGTCCTCGCGGGCGGGCGCCACCGCCTGGTGGCGCAGGCTCTCGGCGAGCCGGTAGAGCCCGCCGAGGTCCACTCCGTCGCCGAGCAGCTCCAACTCCCTTACCGGCAGGCCGAGTCCGGCGATCTCCGCGCGCTGCTCCCGCTCCAGCACCACGCGCTGGGCGTGCTCGTGGGCCTGGGCCAGGAGCGGCTCGACGAGGCGTTCCGCGACGCCGCCGCGGCGCGCGCCGCCGAGCCCGGCCTGGGACAGCGCCTTGGCGACGGCAGTCCTGCGCTTGCCGTTGCCGGCCGCACCGCCGCCGTTGCCGCTCGCCCCGCTCTCGGTGCCGGCCACCTCCGCCAGCTCGGCGTCCGCCAGCATCACCGGCCGCACCATGTTGACGATCACCGCGCCCACCGGCAGCCCGGCCGAGCGCAGTTCCGCCACGCCGTCCATCGTCTCCTGGACCGGCATCTCCTCCAGGAGCGTCACCAGGTGGATCGCGGTCTGCGGGGACTTCAGCACCCTCATCACGGCCTGCGCCTGGTTGTGTATCGGGCCGACCCTGGCCAGGCCCGCGACCTCGTCGTTGACGTTGAGGAAGCGGGTGATGCGGCCGGTCGGCGGGGCGTCGAGCACCACCGAGTCGTACACCGGCCAGCCCGCCTTGTCCTTGCGGCGCACGGCCTCGCACACCTTCCCGGTGAGCAGGACGTCGCGCAGGCCGGGGGCGACGGTGGTGGCGAAGTCGATCGCGCCGAGCTTCCTCAGCGCCCGGCCGGCCCGGCCGAGCTTGTAGAACATGTCGAGGTAGTCGAGCATCGCCAGCTCGGCGTCGATCGCCAGGGCGTGCACCTCGCCGCCGCCCGACGCGGAAGCGATCCTGCGTTCCTCGTACGGCAGTGCCTCGGTCTCGAAGAGCTGGGCGACGCCCTGCCGCTCCTCGACCTCGCACAGCAGCACCCGGCGGCCCTCGGCCGCGAGGGCGAGCGCCAGTGCGGCGGCGACCGTGGTCTTGCCCGTGCCGCCCTTGCCCGTCACGACGTGGAGCCTGACGGCTGATGACTGTTGAGGGCTCACCCTTGCGAGCCTAACCATTCGGCGGCCCCGTCACCCCTCCGGCCGCCGGTTCGCCCTCCGGAGCCGCCGCACGAAGCGGGCCGCCCCAGGCACTAAAGTCGCGGTATGGCGAAGAAGTGGGAGTACGCGACCGTACCGCTGCTGGTGCACGCGACGAAGCAGATCCTGGACAACTGGGGCGAGGACGGCTGGGAGCTGGTCCAGGTCGTCCCGGGCCCGAACACCGAGCAGCTGGTCGCTTACATGAAGCGGGAGAAGGAGTGAGCGGGGCCGTCGCGTCGCGGCTCGCCGAACTGGGGCTGACCCTGCCGGACGTGGTGCCGCCGCTGGCCGCGTACCAGCCGGCGGTCCGCTCGGGCGCGTACGTGTTCACCTCGGGGCAGCTGCCGATGATCGAGGGGAAGCTGCCGGCGACCGGAAAGGTCGGCGCCGAGGTGTCCCCGGAGCGCGCCAAGGAACTCGCCGCGACCTGCGCGCTGAACGCCCTCGCGGCGGTCCGCTCGGTCGCCGGCGACCTGGACCGGATCGCCCGCGTGGTCAAGGTGGTCGGCTTCGTCGCCTCCGCGCCGGACTTCACCGGTCAGCCCGCGGTGGTCAACGGCGCCAGTGAACTGCTCGGCGCGGTGCTGGGCGACAAGGGCGTGCACGCGCGCAGCGCGGTCGGCGTCGCGGTGCTGCCGCTGGACGCGCCGGTCGAGATCGAGATCCAGGTCGAACTGGCCGACTGAGCCCGGCCCGGCCGCCGCGTGCGCGGTGGCCGGACGGGTGGCCGGGCGGCGCTGGTACGGCGATGCTCGTACGGCGACGGTTGAGGACGCGACGGGAGGGCGGCTCGGTGGGCGAGGGTACGCACGAAGGTGCCGGCGCTGCGGATGACAGCGCGGACTCGGGCACAGGCACGGGCAGGGGTGGCGGCGCCGCACCGGCGCGGTCCGACCTGATCCTGCACCTCACCGAGCGCGCGCTGTGGGACGAGGCTCGCGCGGTGGGCAGCTACGAACTGTCCACCCGCGACCGCACCCTCGGCGACGTCGGCTTCATCCACTGCTCGCTGCGCCACCAGCTCCCGGCGGTCGCCGCGCTGCTCTACGGCGCCAAGCCGGCCCGTACCGACCTGGTCGTCCTGGTGATCGCGGTGGACCGGCTCGACGTGCCGGTCCGCTACGAGCCACCGGTCCCGGGCGGTGAGGAGTTCCCGCACATCTACGGCCCGCTGCCGGTCACCGCGGTGGTCGCGGTGGAGCCGTGGCCAGGGCCGTAACCAGGGCCGTCGCCGGGGCCGTGGCGCGGGGTTGTCCACAGCCGTTCGGGTGACCCTCGAACAAATCGCCGCGGGCACGTAGGCTCCGGCCATGAGCAGCATGAACGGTGCCTCCTCCACTGCCGACTGGGCCGAGCGCGTCCGCGCCCTGGCCCGCGGCGAACTGGTCCCGGTCGACGCGCGACCCGCCGCGACCGTGCTGCTGCTGCGCGACCCCGAGGCGGGCGGCACCCGTGCCGGCGAGGCGGGCGGCGCGTCCGCGGGGGAGAGCGGCGGCCCCGCCGTCCACATGCTGCGCCGCCGCGCGTCCATGGCCTTCGCCGCGGGTGCGTACGCGTACCCCGGCGGCGGGGTCGACCCGCGGGACGAGCGGCCGGTGCGGTGGGCCGGACCGCCGCTGGAGTGGTGGGCGCGCACGCTCGGCGTGCCCGCGGGCCAGGCGCAGGCGGTGGTCTGCGCGGCGGTCCGCGAGACCTTCGAGGAGGCCGGGGTGCTGCTGGCCGGGCCCGACGGCGAGAGCGTGGTCGCCGACACCACCGGGCCGCGGTGGGAGGCCGACCGCGCCGCCCTGGTCGCCCACGACCTCGCCTTCGCCGACTTCCTGGCCGCCCGCGACCTGGTGCTGCGCTCGGACCTGCTCACCCCGTGGGCGCGCTGGATCACCCCGGAGTTCGAACGGCGGCGCTACGACACCTGGTTCTTCCTGGCCCTCCTGCCATCAGGCCAGCGCACCCGCGACGTCTCCGGCGAGGCCGACCACACCGTCTGGCTGCGCCCGGCCGCGGCGGTCGAGGGCCATGCCCGCGGCGAGATGGCGATGCTCCCGCCCACCCTCGCCACCCTCCGCTCGCTGCTGCCGTACGGACGCGCGGCCGACGCCCTGGCCGCGGCGGCCGACCGGGACCTGACCCCGGTGATCGCGCGGGCGTCCCTGGACGACGACGGCCGGGTCGTCCTGACCTGGCCCGGCCACGACGAGTTCAGCCGGGAGCAGCCGTGACCGCCGCCCAGCCGCCGGGCCGCCCGCAGCCCACCGTCGGCGGCGCCGCCACCGCCCGCGCGCTGTGCGTCCTGGCGCCCAACCCGTCGCCGATGACGCTCGACGGCACCAACACCTGGATCGTCGCCGAGCCGAACTCCCCGCTGGCGGTCGTCATCGACCCCGGTCCGCTGGACGAGGAGCACCTGGCCCGGGTGATCGCCACCGCCGAGCAGCACGGCCGGCGGATCGCGCTGACCCTGCTCACCCACGGCCACCCGGACCACGCGGAAGGCGCCGCCCGCTTCGCGGAGCTGACCCGCACCCCGGTCCGCGCCCTCGACCCGGCGCTGCGGCTGGGCGACGAGGGACTGGCCGCGGGCGACACCGTGACCACCGGCGGCCTGGAACTGCGGGTGATCGCCACCCCCGGCCACACCGCCGACTCGCTCTCCTTCCACCTGCCGGCCGACCGGGCGGTGCTCACCGGCGACACCGTGCTGGGGCGCGGCACCACCGTGGTCGCCCACCCCGACGGCCGCCTCGGCGACTACCTGGACTCCCTGCGCCGGCTCCAGTCCCTCACCGTGGACGCCGAGGTGTCCACGGTGCTGCCCGGCCACGGCCCGGTGCTCGACGACGCGCGCGGCGCCGTCGAGTTCTACCTCGCCCACCGCGCGCACCGCCTGGCCCAGGTCGAGACCGCCGTCGAGTCCGGCCTGCGCACCCCTGCCGACGTGGTCGCCCACGTCTACGCCGACGTCGACCGCGCGCTCTGGCCCGCCGCCGAGCTGTCGGTCCGTGCCCAACTCGACTACCTGCGCGAACACGGACTCATCGAACTGCCATGACACTTCAGCCCTCGCCCTCGCCGTCCTCTCCCGCGTCCCCGGCCACGTCCCCGCCCGCCGAGGCCACCGCTCCCGCCACCGCCCTGTTCGCGCCCTGGTCACCCTCCTTCGTCCAGGACCCCTACCCCGCCTACGCGGCCCTGCGGGCGGCCGGTCGCGCGCACCGCTTCGACCCCACCGACCAGTGGCTCGTCCCGCACTACGACGACGTCAGCGCCCTGCTGCGGGACCGCCGGCTCGGCCGCACCTACCTGCACCGCTTCAGCCACGAGGAGTTCGGCCGCCAGGCGCCGCCGCCCGCGCACGAACCGTTCACCACCCTCAACGGCAACGGGATGCTGGACCTCGAAGCGCCCGTGCACACCCGTATCCGCCGCCTCGTCGCCAAGGCGTTCACCCCGCGGATGGTGGACGACCTCGCGCCGACCGTGCACCGGCTCGCCGCCGAGCTGATAGCCGCCCTGCGCGCGGACGGCGGCGGCGACCTGCTGGCCCGCGTCGCCGAGCCGCTGCCGGTCGCGGTCATCGCCGAGATGCTGGGGGTGCCGCCCGCCGACCGCGCCCTGCTGCGTCCGTGGTCGGCGGCCATCACCGGCATGTTCGAGCTGAACCCGTCCGAGGAGACCGCCCGGCTCGCGGTGCGGGCCAGCGAGGAGTTCTCCGACTACCTGCGCGGCCTGATCGCCACCCGCCGCCGCGCCCCCGGCGAGGACCTGATCAGCGCCCTGATCGCCGCACACGACGACGGAGACGTGCTCAGTGAGCAGGAGATGATCTCCACCTGCGTGCTGCTCCTCAACGCCGGCCACGAGGCCACCGTCAACACCACCACGCTCGGCTGGCTCCAGCTCTTCCGGCACCCCGACCAGCTGCGCCTGCTGAGCGACGCCACCGCCGGCACTTCCGCAGGCGCCTCGGCCGGGGACGAACTGCTGGGCGGCGCCGTCGAGGAGATGCTGCGCTACGACACCCCGCTCCAGCTCTTCGAGCGCTGGGTGCTGGACGACATCGAGATCGGCGGGACCACCATCCCGCGCGGCTCCGAGGTGGCCCTGCTCTTCGGCTCCGCCAACCGTGACCCGGCCCGCTTCCCCGATCCCGACCGCTTCGACATCACCCGGCCCGCGGCCGGCAACAAGCACGTCACCTTCGGCGCCGGCATCCACTTCTGCCTGGGCGCGCCGCTGGCCCGGCTCGAACTCACCGCGTCCTTCGGCACCTTCCTGCGCGAAGCCCCCGGCATGCGGCTGGTCGAGGAGCCCGCCTGGCGCCCCGGCTACGTGATCCGCGGCCCGGAACAGCTGCTCGTCACCTGGTGACGGCGGTCTCCCACCCGGGCGGGGGCCGGCCTTCAGTTCCCGCCCAGGTCCCGGCGCCGCAGCCCGGCCAGGCCCGCCGTGAGCGCCACGGCGGCGGCGCATATCAGCCAGGCGTACGGCGACGCCGCCACGCTGGTGCCCGGTTCGACGGGCAGTTCGGGCAGGTGGGTGAAGGGCGACACGTCCATCACCGGCTGCGGCAGCACGCCCGTGAGCGGTACCGGGTGCGCAGCGACCAGTGGTACGAGACGTTCACCCAACGCGACAGCCTGCTGATCCGCTGGGAGAGCACCCTGCGTTCGGGGATGAGCAGCGTCGGCGAGGACACCGACGCGGGTCGGCGGCTCGCCGAGACCGCCGAGTTCTTCGAGTTCCTCCAGGAGGAGCTGAACGGAATGATGGCGCGCTGGCGCACCCGCAAGGCCGAGAGCTGACCTCAAGATCAGCCCGGGCAGGGCCGCGGACCGAACTCCCGGCCGGCCCTGGCGACCCGCCTCATGCCCGCCCCCGGGCCCGGCCTACCGCGGCACCGTCAGCCGCCATGCCGACGGCTCCACCGTCCACGTACGCGACCGCACCGGACCGGTGATCGCCGAGTCGGCCCGGTAGCGGAAGTCGCGGCCGGAGACGGTGATGGTGCGTGCCCGGGCGCGCACCTGCGCGGAGCCCGGGGTGCGGCGGACGAAGATCTCGGCGAGCCCGGTGGGCGCGGGCCGCACCGACACCTCGTGCACCGGCTCGTCCAGGTCGGCGAGCAGCACTCCGTCGGCCTCGACCCGCAGCCGCTGGCGGCGCGGCGGCGGATTGCCGTTGACCGGGATCGGTGAGGTGAGCGTGCGCACCAGGGAGCGGGCGGTCTTCTCCACCGGCGTCCACCAGTGCGCGGCGGTGTGCGCGACCGGTGTGCCGCACGGCAGGCTGAGCGTGCCGAGCACGATGCCGCCGCTCTCGTCGACCAGCAGGTCCAACTCGCGCTCCACGCCGTCGAGCACCGCGCGGGCCGCCGCGGGCACCTGCACCGGCACCCCCAGCGCGCGCACCAGCGTGGAGCGCGGCCCGATCGGCACCACCGACAGCGGGGAGTCGTGCAGGGTGCGCTCGCGCCGCAGCGCGTTGACCGTGCGCAGCAGGGCCGCGTCGTCGCCCAGCAGCACCAGATGGCGCCGGCCGCGATGGGCGAGCGCCCGCTCGGCCTCCTCGGCGGACTCGGGGAACGCCATCTTCACGGAGGCCGCGCCCGCACACAGCACATCCTTGGCGATCCGGACGGATTCGCCGTCGGTGGCGCGTGCGGCGGGGTCGATGACCACGAGCAGGGGATGCCCGGCCGGGACGTGAGCCGACACCTTGGTCCTTCCTCAGGTAAAGTCTTGGTGCAAGAGCCCCTTGCGCCTTTGCGTCAGGGGCTTCGTCTATTCCGGGGCAGGTTCGACGGCTCTCTGCACGTTGGACATGCCCCGCCCGGAAGGGGTGTACGCCTGTGCCCGCACTTGTGCTGCTCGGTGCTCAGTGGGGTGACGAGGGCAAGGGGAAGGCCACCGACCTGCTCGGTGGCTCAGTGGACTACGTGGTGCGTTACCAGGGCGGTAACAACGCCGGTCACACGGTCGTCGTCGGCGACCAGAAGTACGCACTGCATCTGCTCCCCTCCGGAATCCTGTCACCGGGCTGTGTCCCGGTGATCGGCAACGGTGTCGTCGTCGACCCGAAGGTCCTGCTCTCCGAGCTGAGCGGACTCAACGAGCGCGGCGTCGACACGTCCAAACTGCTGATCAGCGGCAACGCCCATCTGATCACGCCGTACCACCAGACCATCGACAAGGTGACCGAGCGCTTCCTGGGCAACCGGAAGATCGGCACCACGGGCCGCGGCATCGGGCCGGCCTACGCGGACAAGATCAACCGGGTCGGCATCCGGGTGCAGGACCTCTTCGACGAATCGATCCTTCAGCAGAAGGTCGAGGCCGCGCTCCAGGACAAGAACCAGATCCTGGTCAAGATCTTCAACCGGCGGGCCATCACGACCGAACAGGTCGTCGAGGAGTACCTCGGCTACGCGGCGCAGATCAAGGACTTCGTCGCCGACACCACGCTGGTGCTGAACAACGCGCTGGACGCCGGCAAGGTCGTACTCATGGAAGGCGGGCAGGGCACGCTCCTGGACGTCGATCACGGCACCTACCCCTTCGTCACCTCGTCGAACCCGACGTCCGGCGGTGCCTGCACCGGCAGCGGTGTCGGCCCCACCAAGATCACCCGGGTGATCGGTATCCTCAAGGCGTACACAACGCGTGTGGGCTCCGGACCGTTCCCCACCGAGCTGCTGGACGAGGACGGCGACAAGCTCCGCACCATCGGACGCGAGTTCGGCGTCACCACCGGGCGCGACCGTCGCTGCGGCTGGTTCGACGCGGTGATCGCCCGTTACGCGACCCGGGTCAACGGCCTCACCGACTTCTTCCTCACCAAGCTGGACATCCTCACCGGCTGGGAGCGTATCCCGGTCTGCGTGGCCTACGAGGTCGACGGCCGCCGGGTGGACGAACTCCCCTACAGCCAGAGCGACTTCCACCACGCCAAGCCGATCTACGAGTACCTGCCCGGCTGGTCGGAGGACATCACCGGCGCCAAGTCCCTCGCCGATCTGCCGAAGAACGCGCGGGACTACGTGAAGGCGCTGGAGGAGATGTCGGGCGCGCCGATCTCGGCGATCGGGGTCGGCCCCGGCCGGGACGAGACGATCGAGATCAACTCCTTCCTCTGAGGACACGCCGCCTCGCGTTCCGCGCACAGGTCAGCCCCGCCCACCCTGGTGAGCGGGGCTTACCCGTAGGCCCGACCGACGTGTCAGCCGTCGACCTTGGTGTACGTCAGCGGCGCCTTGCCGTCGTCCAGGTCGCTGCGCTGCAGGTGGGTCGAGTCGACCAGGCTCAGCACGCTGGCGTCGCCCGGGGCGCAGGAGGACGCGGGCGTGCCGCTGACCACCTTCGACGCGCTCAGCTCCACCGGCGGCCCCGACGTGGTCACCTTCATGTCCCAGAAGCAGGAGTACGACGCGCTGTCACCCGACAGCTCCACGTCGCCGTTCTCGTGCACCGTCAGCGTCCGCGTGTTGTCGCCGTTGTCGGCGCTGGTGAACGAGGTCCGCCAGGTGCCCACCATCTCGCGCAGCCCGCCGACGCCTATCGGTGCGGGCTTCTGTGTCGGCTGATCGGTCGACGCCGTGCCGGAGGGGGCCGTCGAGGGCGCCTTCGTCGAAGAGGTCGGCCCCGGGCCGGCCTTGTCGTCGGTGCCGTCGCGCGTCGCGACGTACGCGGTCGCCCCGCCTGCCACGAGCACGAGGGCCACCCCCGCCGCCACGAGCGGCCAGCGCTTGCGGCGAGGCGGCGCCGGCTCGGGTTCAGCCGGCCCAGGCGGCACGGGCAGCCCGCTCAGCGCCTTGGGGGCTCCAGACGGCGCTACGGGACCGGGCATCGGCCCGTGCGCGTCGGTCATCGACGGCGGCGCGTAAGGCGACGCCGCTGCCTGCGCGACCACCTCTTCCTGTGTGGCCGCCGGCTGCGCGATCACCGGCAGCGTGACTATCGGCTGAGTGGTCACCGGTTGCGCGGGCACCGGCTGCGCGACCACCGGTTCCCGCGGGTCACTCGCCGTGGGCCCGGCCGGCGGCTCCTCCGGCCTCTCGGCGGGCCGCGCCTTGGCAGGGGTCAGCACCATCGTCTCGGCCGACTCCGCGGGAGCCTCCAGCGGCGCCTCCACCTCGGCCTCCAACTCCAGCAGCCGCACCGCGTGCCGCCCCAGCCGCGCGACGATCGCTCCGGGCAGCCAGGGCTCCCCGTCCGGGTCGGCGTCCTTCGTACCGTCCTCGCCGAGCAGCTGCCGTACGTCCGCGAGGGACGGCCGCGCGTCCGGTTCCTTGGCCAGGCAGGCGGCCACCAGGGCGCGCAGCCCCTCCGGTACGGCGTCCAGGTCCGGCGGTTCCTGCACGATGCGGAACATCTGCGCGTGCACCCCGCTGGAGGCCGCGCCGAACGGCTGGAGTCCGGTGGCGGCGTAGGCCAGCACCGAGCCGAGGCAGAAGATGTCGCAGGCGGGGGTGACACGGTCGCCCCTCACCTGTTCGGGTGACATGAACGCCGGTGACCCGACCATCGCGCCGGTGGTGGTCAGCGACGCGTCCGCGACCGTCTCCAGGGCGCGGGCGATGCCGAAGTCGATCACCCTGGGGCCGTCGATCGTGATCATCACGTTGGACGGTTTGAGGTCGCGGTGCACCAGCCCGGCGCCATGGATGTCGGCCAGGGCATGGGTCAGCCCCGCCGCCAGGACGCGGACCGACTGCTCCGGCAGCGGCCCGTACTCCTTGGCGACGACCTGCTGGAGCGACGGCCCGGGCACGTAACCGGTGGCCACCCACGGGACGTCGGCCTCGGTCTCGGCGTCGAGCACCGGCGCCGTCCAGCGCCCGCCGACCTTCCGTGCGGCACGCACCTCGCGCCGGAATCTGGTGCGGAACTCCTCCTGCTCCGCCAGATGCGCCCGCACCACCTTCACCGCGACCGTCCGGCCGCGCTGCGACCTGGCCAGGAAGACCTGCCCCATCCCGCCGGAGCCGAGCCTCCCCAGCAGTCGGTACGCACCGATCCAGCGCGGATCGTCGGCCCTCAGCTCGTCCATCGCCCGTCCTGCCCCCGCTCTCCGCCACCCCGGCCGCAGATCGCCGCCGGTCGCAACGGCCCAGCCTTCACGGCGAAGAATAAGCATACGAACGCCAGTCGCCTATGGTGTGCGAGGGTGCGGCGGGCACCGCAGTGACGGCTGGTTACGGCGAGGAGGCGGTATGCGGGACGGCGGGCCGCAGGTGCGGCGCAGCAGCCTGCGCCAGCAGATCGCCGACGCCCTGCGGGACGAGATCCTCACCGGCCGGCTCCAGGCCGGGCGGCACTTCACCGTCAAGGAGATCGCCGAGACCTACGGGGTCTCCGCCACCCCGGTGCGCGAAGCCCTGGTCGACCTCGCCGCGCAGGGCCTGCTGGAGGTCGAGCAGCACCGCGGCTTCCAGGTCCGGCAGTTCACCGCCGCCGACTTCCGCTCGCTCACCGAGGCCCGCACCCTCGTGGTGGACGCGGCCTTCCGCTGGATGACCGAGTACGGCGCCGCCGACCCGTCTCCCGACGCCATCGCGTCCGTACGGCGCCGCGCCGAGGCCGCCGTACGCGCCGCGCAGGCCGGCGTCCTGGACGTACTGATCGGCTGCGACCTGCGGTTCTGGCGCGAGCTCGCGGCCATGGGCGGCAACCCGCACCTGAGCGAGTTCCTGGACCGGGTGCGCGCCCAGGCGTGGATCTACGCGGTGCCCCACCTCCGCTCGCTGACCGACCTCGCGGGCGTGTGCTGGTCCGGCCACGTCGCCCTGGTCGACGCGGTCGCCGAGCGCGACACCGCCACCACGCTCCAACTCACCCACGAGTACGGCGAGCACACTCTCGCGCTGGTCGAGAGGCTCGCCCTGGCACGCTCCTGACGCGACCTGTCCCGTCGCCTTAGGCTGTACGCCCCCGACCGGATGGAGTTGCTTCGTGGCCTGCGACCTGTGGCTCGTGCCTCTCGTGGATGTGCTGTGCCACAGCCCGGAAAACCCGTTCTCCGAGGAACTCGCCCGCTACGACAAGGCGTTGGCCGAGGCGGGCCAGCCGCCCGTGCCCGTCTACAACTACATGCCGGGGCTGTCCGGCGACGTGGCGCCGGTGGCCTGCTTCGACTACGACGCGCTGCACTTCCTGCGCCGCGCCTACCTGCTGGCCCTCCAGGGCCTCGAAGTCACCCCGGTCGACGCGCTCGGCGGCGACTACGAGGAACTGCTGGAGATGTTCGAGACCACCGCGCAGACCTCGCACCTGGTCTGGCACTACGACCACGCGGGCGCCTACGTCCCCCTCGACTTCCCCCAACCCGTCGTCAACGACGAACTCCTCGAAGGCGGCGGTCCGCTCGGCTCCAGCCACGGGCTGCTGCGCGAGCTCGACTTCGTCGCGCCCGCCATCGGGATCGACCCGGCGAGGCCCCCGGCCGCCCCCGAGCCCCCACCCCGCCACACCACCCTCGAAGAGCCCGCGCTCACCCCCACCGCCACGGGCCCCTTCGCCCGCGAACACCACGTCTGGCTCGGCCTCCACGCCGCCGCCACCCGCTCCCTCGGCCAGGGCTCGATGATCGTCTTCAGCTGAACCGGCCCCCGACAGCCAGCCGTTCCGTGCCCAGGACCGGGTACGCACGCGTAAGGACGGTTCGCCGTTGTAGCCGGCGAGCCAAAGGGCGCGCCGGTGTCGAAAAGGAGAACGCGCGGAGATCCTGAGGAACGAAGGATCGAGCACGATCGACTGTCGACACCGGATTCAAGCGCCCGGCGGCGAGCCGGCGGCAAAAAAGGGGCTGAGCGGGTGCCCACACGTAAGAACAGCTCCCCCGCACCCCAACCCCGCACCCCACCCCCCCCACATCTCACCTCGGCGCTTCGGGGGGGCGTTGGCGGGGCATGGTGGGGCGGGTGCTGGGGTGGGGGAGGCGCAGGCCCGAGGGCGGGGTGGGGCGGGGAGCGGGGGGTGGGGCGGGGGACTGGGTGCGGAGGGCGGCCGCGGCGGAGTGGGCGCCGAAGTCCACCATCCAGTCGGAGGTCTCCACGCGGACGAGGTCGGCGACGTCCTCGCAGAAGCCGCGCAGGACCGTGAGGCAGCGCTCGGCGGCCTCGGCGGCGGTCCCCTCGGTGGGCCCGAGCACTTCGCGGACGCTCTCGGCGGCCCAGTCGAAGCGGAGCGCCTCGATGCGGCGCTGCACGGCCTGCGCGGTCGCGACGTCCCGCATCCAGCCGTTGGTGAGCCCGAGCAGGCGGTCGGCGGCGACGCAGGCACCGGCGAGCAGCAGCGCGAGGTAGCCCCAGCGGGCCGGCGACCTGCCGCCGTCGGCGAGTTCGATCAGCGGGAGCGCGGCGGCGGCCGCGCCGCAGACGGTGGCGCCGAGCCGGAGCGCGCGGGCGGCCCGCCGCTTCGGCAGGCGACCGCGCAGGTACCAGTCCGCGGTGCGCAGGGCGCCGTCCTCGGCCCAGCGGTACAGCTCCTGGAGGCGCTCGGCGGGCTCGGCCCAGTCGCCGAGCGGGAGGGGCAGCGCCCGAAGGTCGTCGGGGTGACGGTGCAGCGCCCGCCGCGAGGGCTCGTCCCGAGAAGCCCCCTCGGGAAACATGTCAGGCTGGCTCACTGCGAAGGCTCCCTCGACTGCTGCGCACCGGGCGTACCCGAAGTACCCGGCACCCGCCGGTTGAAGTTCCCTTCTTACCGCCGAACGGCTGAGCCAGATGCACCGATATCCGGAATTCGCCCCGTAAAGACCGTGTGATCAGGTATAGGCCGCTTGTCGCCGTCGCTCGAAAGAGTGAGGGCGGCCGGGCCCGGCCGGGCCCACTACCCTGGTGCGCGTGAAGGTCCTTGTCATCGGCGGCGGTGCCCGCGAACACGCCCTGTGCCGTTCCCTGTCCCTCGACCCCGAGGTCACCTCGCTGCACTGCGCGCCCGGCAACGCCGGCATCGCGGAGGTCGCCGAGCTGCACCCGGTCGACATCATGGACGGTGCCGCCGTCGCCGGCCTCGCGGTGGAACTCGGCGCCGGCTTCGTGATCGTCGGCCCCGAGGCGCCGCTGGTCGCCGGGGTCGCCGACGCCGTACGGGAGCGGGGCATCGACTGCTTCGGCCCGTCCCGCGAGGCTGCCGCGCTGGAGGGCTCGAAGGCGTTCGCCAAGGACGTGATGGCCGCGGCCGGGGTGCCGACCGCCCGGTCGTACGTCTGCACCACGCCCGAGGAGATCGACGCGGCGCTGGACGCCTTCGGCGCGCCCTACGTCGTCAAGGACGACGGGCTCGCGGCGGGCAAGGGCGTCGTGGTCACCGAGGACCTGGCCACCGCCCGGGCGCACGCGCTGGCCTGCGACCGGGTGGTGATCGAGGAGTTCCTGGACGGACCCGAGGTGTCGCTGTTCGCGGTGACCGACGGCGAGACGGTGCTGCCGCTCCAGCCGGCGCAGGACTTCAAGCGCGCCCTGGACGCCGACGAGGGCCCCAACACCGGTGGCATGGGCGCGTACTCACCGCTGCCGTGGGCCGACCCGAAGCTGGTCGAGGAGGTGGAGCGGACCGTGCTCCAGCCGACCGTCGACGAGCTGCGGCGGCGCGGCACCCCCTTCGCCGGGCTGCTCTACGCGGGACTGGCGATCACCTCGCGCGGCGTGCGGGTGATCGAGTTCAACGCGCGCTTCGGCGACCCCGAGACCCAGGTGGTGCTGGCCCGGCTGCGCACCCCGCTGGCGGGGCTGCTGCGGGCGGCCGCCACCGGCCAGCTCGCCGCCTGGCCGGAGCTGCGCTGGAGCGACGGCGCGGCGGTCACCGTGGTCATCGCTTCGTACAACTACCCGGACACCCCGCGCACCGGCGACCCGATCAGCGGGCTCGCCGATGTGGCGGAGCAGGACGAGCACGCCTACGTCCTGCACGCCGGCACCCGTACGGCGGACGACGGACGGGTCGTTTCGGCGGGCGGCCGGGTGCTGTCGGTCACGGCCACCGGAGCGAGCCTGGCCAAGGCCCGCGACCGTGCCTACCGCGCGGTCGGGCGGATCGGCCTCGACGGCGGCCACCACCGCGGTGACATCGCCGCGAAGGCGGCCGAGGCCGCCCAGGACTGAGCCGCCGCTCGCCCAGGACTGAGCCGCCCCCCGCACCGGGCGGCAGCACCGCGCGGTCACCCCGGCGGCACCCCTGCGGCACATCTGCGCGAAAGTGCGACGTCTGCCCGAAAGCCACTCCAAGGAGTGATGCCTGGGCCATACGGCTGACTCCTCCCCGGCGCCCAACTATGGTGCCCGAAAGGCGCACCCCGGGGGCATTGCGGCAAACAGCCGTACGGCATTGCGATGTCGGTGGGCGGTGCGACAGTGGGGAGAGGCCGTCACCGAGGCGGCCACCGCCAGCGCAGGGGGTGCCAGCCGATGGCCGGAGAAGCAGGTGAGGCCGCTGCGCGGGCACGTGCGGGCGCGGTGCTGAGGCTGCGGGGATCGGCGCTCGCCGTCGCCCTGCTGCCCGCGGCGGCCGCGGTGGTGCTGCACGCGGGCCGGGCCACGGGCCGGATCGACGGCCCGGCGTGGGACGGCGTGCGCTGGGGGGTGACCGGTGTCGCCCTGATCGTGCTCGCGGTGGCCGCGGCCGTCGCCGCAGTGATCGTCCGTGCCGAGCCCGCGGTCAGCCCCACCGTCCCGGTCGCCGAGTCCGCCGCGCCCGACCTGTATCTGATGGTCCGGGACCTCGCCGACCGGCTCCAGGTGCCGCCGCCCTCGTCGATAGAGCTCACCCCCGACTGCGACAGCTGGCTGGAGGACCGCAGGCACAAGGCCGGCGGGACCGACGCCGAGCGGCGCCCGGGACCGGTCCTCGTGGTCGGCTCGCCCTTCATGTGGTGGATGCGGGTCGCGGAGCTGCGCGCCCTGCTCGCGCCCGTCGTCGCCGGCACCGCCCCCTCGGCCGACCCGGAGATATCGGCGGCCCGCCGCTTCGTCCGCGGCCTGGACGCGGCGGCCGCTGTCGCCGCCCAGGGCAGCGCCCGCCCCGGCGGGCGGGGCGTGCTGGGCCGCCCGGTGTACGCCTTCCTCGGCTGGGTCGCTCGGCTGCTGCTGCGCGCCTGCCGGGTCCACGCGGCGGAGATGGAGCGCGGGGTCGCCGCCTCGGCCTCCGAGCGTGCCCAGGCGGTCGACTACGGACTGCGGATCGTCGCCCAGGAGCAGGTCGGGCTCGCCTACGCGGGCTGGGACCGGCTGCTCACCCGGGTCGCGCTGCCCGCCTGGCGGATCGGCCGCTGGCCGTCCCGGCTGCACGCGGGCGTGGTCGCCGCGCTCACCGAGCTGTCCCGGCGCGACCGGCTCGCCGACGGCTTCGAGACGCGGCTGGGCGAGCGCCCGGCCTGCGACCTGCTGGAGGAGCCCGGCACCGTCGACGAGGCGGTCTCCCTGCTGGCCGCGCGGATCTTCCACGGCGGCCCGGACCGGGCCAGGCCCGGCTGGGAGCCGGTGGGCTGGGCCCGCTACCCCGCCGAGGTCGTGGACCGGCTCTGGCGTGAGGAGGCCGGCCGCCTGATACGAGTGATCGAGGAGATGCGGCCGTCCGTCGAACCCGCGGCCGCGGTCTCCTCCCCGGCCGCCGCCGGTCGCGCGCTGCTGGTCGGCGGGGAGAGCGAGGCGCCCTTCGGCGCGGTGACGCTGGAGCGGGTCATCGACCGGCTCGCCGTCGCCGGCGGTCAGCGGGGCGAGGAGGTCGCCGCCCGGCTGGAGGCGGCGCCGCCGCTCGGGCCGTACGCGGAAGCGGCCGCCGCGTATCCGCTCGTACCCCAGCGGACCGGGCGCGAGCTGCTGGTCGACCACGTGGTGGCGCTGGTCTGCTGCGCCGCCGTCGACACCGCGGGCGCCGGCGCCGGGCTCGACTGGCTCGACGGTCCCGCGCTGCGCATGCCCGGGGTCCGCCGCAGCGAGCTGACCGCGGCCGTGCTGCACCTGGTGGAGAGCGGTGACCCGGCCCCGCTGCGCGCCTGGGTCGGCGGCACCCCCATCCGCCCGGACAAGCCGCTGCGGCTGCTGCCGTAGCGGGGACCGCCCGGGGTCGCCTGGTCCGGCCGGCTCCCGGACCGGCCCTCGGTGGCGCGCCGGGGGAGTACCGCAAACCCCCACCTCGCCGTACGGAACAACTTGAGAAGAGGGAAACTGTACGAAACGTGACTGTCACGGTGCATTGTGTGATGTGCTGGGCGTGAGCAGACCGCACCGTTGCACCCGGCGGAGCGGGAAGTGGTTGGCGCGGGGAGGCGATCGGCGTGGGGGAAGTACGGCGATGGGAGTCGGGGGCGCTGGCGCATGGGGTCTCGGACCCGTTCGGACAGGGCCCGCTGCCCTGGCTGAGGGGCGAGCCGCAGTATCCGGGCGACGACGGCCGGGTGGTGCCGTGGTACGTGGACCTCGCCGCGAGCAACGGCAAGGCGCCGCGCAAACCGCACCTGCCGGGCCCGCGCACCGCGGACGACGTGCGCCGCCAGATCAAGGGCTTCGCGGCGGAAGCTGCCGCGGCACCCGGGCAGGCGATCGACTTCAGGATCACCGTGGACCCGCCCCAGGAGTTCACCGTCGACGTCTACCGGATCGGCCACTACGGCGGCGACGGCGCCGCCCAGGTCACCGCGAGCCCCCGGCTGTCCGGCATCGCGCAGCCAGCCCCGCTCGCGGCGGGCCGTACCGTCTCGTGCCACCACTGGTGGCAGTCCTGGCGGCTGCACATCCCGCCGTACTGGAAGACCGGCGCGTACGTCGCGGTGCTGACCACCGCGGACGGCTACCGCAGCCATGTGCCGTTCACCGTGCGGGATCTGGAGGCCCCGGCCGACCTGCTGCTCCTGCTGCCGGACATCACCTGGCAGGCGTACAACCTGTACCCGGAGGACGGCCGGACCGGCGCCAGCCTCTACCACGCGTGGGACCCCGAGGGCCGGCTGCTCGGCGAGGAGGAGGCGGCCACCACCGTCTCCTTCGACCGCCCCTACGCGGGCGCCGGCCTCCCCCTGCACATCGGGCACGCCTACGACTTCGTCCGGTACGCCGAGCGGTACGGCTACGACCTCGCGTACGCCGACGCCCGCGACCTGCACGCGGGCCGGATCGACCCGACCCGCTACCGGGCGCTGATCTTCCCCGGCCACGACGAGTACTGGTCCCGCCCGATGCGCCGGGCCGCCGAGGAGGCCCGCGCGGCCGGCACCTCGCTGGTCTTCCTCTCCGCGAACACCATGTACTGGCAGGTGGACCTGGCGCCGGCCGCCGACGGCGGCCCCGACCGGCTGCTGACCTGCCGCAAGCGCCGGGCCGAGGGCGGCCAGGGCGAGGCGGCGAAGGGCCGCACCGCGCTGTGGCGCGACCAGGGCGAGCCGGAGCAGCAGTTGATCGGCGTGCAGTACGCGGGGCGGGTGCCGCAGCCCGCGCCGCTGGTGGTGCGCAACGCCGACCACTGGCTGTGGGAGGCCACCGGCGCGACCGAGGGCACCGAGATCCCCGGACTGGTCGCGGGGGAGGCCGACCGCTACTTCCCGCGCACCCCGCTGCCGGACTCCACCGAGCGCATCCTGCTCGCCCACTCCCCGTACGAGGCGACCGACGGCCGGATGTGCCACCAGGAGACGTCGCTGTACCGCGCGCCCAGCGGGGCGTACGTCTTCGCCTCGGGCACCTTCGCGTGGTCGCCGGCACTCGACCGGCCCGGCCACGTGGACCCGCGCGTGCAGCGGGCGACGGCGAACCTGCTGGACCGGATCTGCAAGCGGGACTGAGCAAGCGGGACCGAGCGAACCGGAACGCGCGGGGCCGGGAGCGGGCCCTTGCGCGCCGCCACCTCCCGGGTAGGCGAGAATCGGAGCCGAGCCACCGACTGGGGAGGACCCACCCATGCCCGGATTCGTCGACAAGCCCGAGCCCGTCCAGGTGCCCGGCCTGACCCACCTGCACACCGGGAAGGTGCGGGATCTGTACCGGAACGACGCCGGCGAGCTGGTGATGGTGGCCAGCGACCGCATCTCCGCGTACGACTGGGTGCTGCCCACCCTCATCCCGGACAAGGGCAGGGTGCTGACCCGGCTGTCGCAGTGGTGGTTCGACCAGCTCGCGGACCTGGTGCCGAACCATGTGGTCTCCACCGAGGTGCCGGCCGGCGCGCCCGCCGACTGGGAGGGGCGCACCATGGTCTGCCGTGCGCTGCGGATGATCCCGGTCGAGGCGGTGGCCCGCGGCTACCTGGCCGGCTCCGGCCTGGTCGAGTACGAGCGCAGCCGTACCGTGTGCGGCGTCGCGCTGCCCGAGGGCCTGGTCGACGGCTCGGAGCTGCCCGCGCCGATCTTCACCCCGGCGACCAAGGCCGCGGTCGGCGACCACGACGAGAACGTGTCGTACGAGGAGGTGGCCCGCCAGGTCGGCGCGGAGACCGCCGCGCTGCTGCGGCAGAACACGCTCGCGGTGTACACCCGGGCCCGTGACGTCGCCGCCGAGCGCGGGCTGATCCTGGCCGACACGAAGTTCGAGTTCGGCTACGACGACGCGGCCGCGGACCAGGAGGGCGGTGCGCCCCTGGTGCTCGCCGACGAGGTGCTCACCCCGGACTCCTCCCGCTTCTGGCCCGCCGACGGGTGGGAGCCCGGGCACGCACAGCCCTCGTATGACAAGCAGTTCATCCGCGACTGGCTCACCTCGTCCGCCTCCGGCTGGGACCGGCACAGCGAGCAGCCCCCGCCCGAGCTGCCCCCGGCCATCGTCGACCACTCCCGCGCCCGCTACATCGAGGTGTACGAACGGCTGACCGGCCTGTCCTGGGCGTAGCCGCGGCGACCCGCGCCGCCAGGGGTCCGCTTCGCCTCCGACCGCGCCACCGGCACCAGTTGCCGGCCCCGGCACCTGCACCGGCGGCGCGGCGGTCCCCCTGGCGTTCGGCTTCTCGTGGGTCCCTGTTTCACCCCGCGGCGGGCAAAGCCGTGGAGAATCAGGCGGCGTAAGGACTCCTGCCACCCAACGTGGAGTGTCACTGTGCGCGCAAAGGTTCTTCTCGCCGGCCCGACCGTCCTGCTGACCGCCATGGCCTGCCTCGCCGGCGGGGGCACCGCCCAGGCCCATGGCGGACCGGCGGACCGGCCCGGAAGACCGGCGGCGGGCAACTGCTCCGCGGACGTCCGGATCAGCGGCTTCTCCGACGCCCTGGACAAGACGACCTTCGACGGCACCTTCGTCGGCAACCTCTCCGCGCTCGCGCCGGACGCGCACGGCACCCTGGACGCGCTCTCCGACCGGTCGTCGCTGTTCACGCTGAGCGGCCGCACGTTGGGCGACCTCGCCCCGGAGAAGGTCGTCCCGCTCGCCGACGAGAAGGGTCAGCCGCTCGACTCCGAGGCCCTGGCCGTCGACCGGGACGGCACCCGGCTGATCACCTCCGAGGTCGAGCCGACGATCCGGCGCTACAGCCGGGACGGATCACAGATCCTCGGCAGCCTGCCGGTGCCCGACGCGCTGAAGGTCGCCCCCGCCGGGCGGGCCACCTCCAACCTCACCTTCGAGGGGCTGGCGTTCCAGCCCGGCGGCCGCACGCTGGTCGCGTCCATGGAGGGCGCGCTGTCCGGCGACAACCACGATCTCGTACGGTTCCAGACCTGGCAGCGCGGCGGAAACGGCCGGGACTTCACGCTCGGGCGGCAGTACGCCTACCACGTGGACACCGACGCCAACGGCACCCTTCTGGGGGTGTCCGACATCGCGGCCACCGGCGACGGCCGGCTGCTGGTGCTGGAGCGCGGGTTCACCGCGGGAGTCGGCAACACCATACGGCTCTACCTGGCCGACCCGGGCCGCGCCGGCGATGTCAGCCGCGTCACCGACCTGACCGGGCAGCGGAACGTCAAGGTCATGCCGAAGACCCTGCTCGCCGACATCGGCGACTGCCCCTCCCTCGGCGCCACCGCCAAGCAGCCCCAGCCGAACCCGCTGCTGGACAACATCGAGGGCATGGCCGTCACCGGGCACGCGCCCGGCGGCGGGCTGCGCCTGATGCTCGTCAGCGACGACAACCAGGGCGCCACGCAGACCACCCGGTTCTACGCGCTGACCGCACGGCTGCCCCGGCGCTGAGGGACACGGCGCGCGCCGCGGACACGGCGAAGGCCCCGGTCGAAGTGACCGGGGCCTTCCTCCTGCTGGAGCGGACGACGAGATTCGAACTCGCGACCCTCACCTTGGCAAGGTGATGCTCTACCAACTGAGCCACGTCCGCAGGGCGTGCCGATACTGTACCCGATACCCGGCGGTGCCGAGGAAAACGGGGTGGGGCGGCGGCGGGAGGGCAACGAAAAGCCCCAGACCGTCGGTCTGGGGCTTCTCTTCTGAGCGGACGACGAGATTCGAACTCGCGACCCTCACCTTGGCAAGGTGATGCTCTACCAACTGAGCCACGTCCGCATGCGCTGCGACCACTGTACCCGATCGGCCGCCAAGGGCCGAACGAGTTGGTGATCAGAGCGGGTGACAGGAATCGCACACTGCGCCTCCCCCCTGGAAGGGGGGCGCTCTACTACTGAGCTACACCCGCGTGACCTCCGCTGACCTGGGCTTTTCGGCCCCGTCCTGCGGTGTGCCCTCAGACTAGCGGACGACCGGGGGTGGCTGTCCAATCGACACCGGCCGGGCAGGGAGCGGGTGTTGGGAGAGCGGCGGCCGGAGCCGCCACCCCGCCCCGGTCCGCCGACGGATCGTGCCCGGCCTGCCGAAGGATCGCGCCCGGATCGCGGCCCACCGGACCGCCGCCCCGAACACCGACCGCCCGCCAACTCCCTGCTCAGTCCGCCTTGTTGAACGCCTCGTAGACCTTCTTCGGGATGCGGCCGCGGGCCGGCACCTCGAAGCCGTTGGACTGCGCCCAGGCGCGGACGGTCGCCGGGGTGGGCGCGATCGGGGTCCGCTTGTAGGCGTGCCCGGAAAGGGTGCGGCGGCGGCCGGCCTCCACGTAGGGAGCGAGTTCCTTGCGCAGCCTGTCCGCGTTCCTCGACGAGAGGTCGATCTCGTACCACTGGCCGTCGACGCCGAATGCGATCGTCTCCTCGGCGTCGCCGCCGTCGAGATCGTCGGCGAGGGTGACCAGTACGCGCTGCGCCATAGGGATCGGTCCTTTCTTGTGCCGGCTGCCTGCGTCGCGACCGGGGCCGGGCCCACGCGGGGTCCGCGACCGGGGCGCCCGAGGGTGAATGAGGCGGTGGAGATACCCGTTGCTGCTGTTAATTCCCGCTGCATCCGCGCCGCAAGCCTCTTCGCTTCGGGGACCTTATGTTTTCCGCCGCGGCTTTACCCAGATATTCTGCCAGCTGATATCCAAACGTGATCGGCGATCTGCGGCGGATGTGGTGGTGCGGTATATCTACTCGCGTAGATTTCCTCACCCGGTAGGCTGAGAGAACCTCACGCACCACACCATCGGGAGTGCCAGTGGCACGCGTCGTAGTCGACGTCATGCTCAAGCCGGAGATCCTCGACCCCCAGGGCCAGGCCGTACAGCGTGCGCTGCCCCGGCTCGGCTTCGACGGGATCTCCGACGTCCGCCAGGGAAAGCGCTTTGAGCTGGAGGTCGACGGCCCCGTCGACGACGCAGCGCTCGCCCGTATTCGGGAGTTGGCGGAAACCTTTCTCGCCAACACCGTGATCGAGGACTTCAATGTAAAGGTGGAGTCGTGACTGCGCGCATCGGCGTCGTCACATTCCCGGGGACTCTTGACGACCGCGACACGCAGCGTGCCGTCCGGGTGGCCGGCGGGGAAGCGGTCCCGCTGTGGCACCGCGACAAGGACCTGAAGCAGGTCGACGCGGTGGTTCTGCCCGGCGGGTTCAGTTACGGCGACTATCTGCGGGCCGGGGCGATCTCCCGTTTCTCGCCGGTGATGGAGTCGATCATCGAGCAGGCGCGGGCCGGAATGCCGGTGCTGGGGATCTGCAACGGTTTCCAGGTGCTCACCGAGGCACATCTGCTGCCCGGGGCGATGCTGCGCAACACCGAGCTGCACTTCGTCTGCCGCGACCAGAAGCTGCGGGTCGAGACCGGCGGCACCGCCTGGACCGCGGACTACGCGGCGGGCCAGGAGATCTCCATCCCGCTGAAGAACATCGACGGCCGCTACACCGCCGACGCGCGCGTGCTGGACGAGCTGGAGGCGGAGGGCCGGGTGGTCTTCCGCTACGCCACCGACGGCCCGGCCGCGGACGGCTACGGCAATCCGAACGGCTCGCTGCGCGACATCGCCGGGATCACCAACGCGGCGGGCAACGTGGTGGGCCTCATGCCGCACCCGGAGCACGCGGTCGAGTCGCTGATCGGCACCGGCCGTACCGACGGGCTCGGCTTCTTCACGTCGGTACTCAAGAAGTTGGTAAGCGCGTGACCCTCGATACGGTGAAGCACGCCGAGCAGACCCCTGACGTGGAGCTGCCGTGGAAGGCGCTCGGCCTCAAGGAGGACGAGTACCAGCGGGTCCGGGAGATCCTGGGCCGCCGCCCGACCGGTGCCGAGCTGGCGATGTACTCGGTGATGTGGTCGGAGCACTGCTCGTACAAGTCGAGCAAGGTGCACCTGAAGCAGTTCGGCGTGAAGGCCCCGAAGACCGACGCGCTGCTCGTCGGCATCGGGGAGAACGCCGGCGTGGTCGACGTCGGCGAGGGCTACGCGGTCACCTTCAAGGTCGAGTCGCACAACCACCCCTCGTACGTGGAGCCCTACCAGGGCGCGGCCACCGGGGTCGGCGGCATCGTGCGCGACATCATCGCGATGGGCGCGCGGCCGGTCGCCGTGGTGGACCCGCTGCGGATGGGCGCGGCCGACCACCCCGACACCAAGCGGGTGCTGCCCGGCGTGGTCGCCGGCATCGGCGGCTACGGCAACTGCCTCGGCCTGCCGAACATCGGCGGCGAGCTGGTCTTCGACGCCTGCTACCAGGGCAACCCGCTGGTCAACGCGGGCGCGATCGGCGTGATGCGGCACGAGGACATCCACCTCGCCAAGGCGTCCGGCGCCGGCAACAAGGTCATCCTCTACGGGGCCAGGACCGGCGGCGACGGCATCGGCGGCGCCTCGATCCTCGCCTCGGAGACGTTCGACGCCACCAAGCCGAGCAAGCGGCCCGCGGTGCAGGTCGGCGACCCGTTCCAGGAGAAGCTGCTGATCGAGTGCACGCTCGAGGCGTTCGCCGAGAAGCTGGTGGTCGGCATCCAGGACCTGGGGGCGGCGGGCCTGTCCTGCGCCACCAGCGAGCTGGCCTCCAACGGCTCCGGCGGCATGCGCGTCGAGCTGGACGACGTACCGCTGCGCGACTCCACGCTCTCGCCCGAGGAGATCCTCATGAGCGAGTCGCAGGAGCGGATGTGCGCGGTGGTGGAGCCCGCGAAGGTGGAGCGGTTCCTGGCCATCTGCGAGAAGTGGGACGTCATCGCCACCGTCGTCGGCGAGGTCACCGACGGGGACCGGCTGGAGATCTTCTGGCACGGCGAGAAGATCGTCGACGTGGACCCGCGCACCGTCGCGCACGAGGGCCCGACGTACGAGCGCCCCTACGCGCGGCCGGCCTGGCAGGACGCCCTGCAGGCCGACGACGCGGGCGCGCTGGCCCGCCCGGCCGGTGGCGACGAGCTGCGCGCGCAGGCGCTGCGGGTGCTCTCCTCGCCGAACGTGGCGTCGAAGGCGTGGGTCACCGACCAGTACGACCGGTTCGTGCAGGGCAACACCGTGCTGGCCCAGCCCGAGGACGCGGGCATGATCCGGGTCAACGAGGAGACCGGGCTCGGTGTCGCCATCGCCACCGACGGCAACGGCCGCTACACGAAGCTCGACCCGTACACCGGCGCGCAGCTCGCGCTCGCGGAGGCGTACCGGAACGTGGCGGCGACCGGCGCGAAGCCGCTGGCGATCTCGGACTGCCTGAACTTCGGGTCGCCCGAGGACCCGGACGTGATGTGGCAGTTCGTGGAGGCGATCCGCGGGCTGGCCGACGGCTGCCTCCAGCTCGGTACGCCGGTGACCGGCGGCAACGTCTCGCTCTACAACCAGACCGGTGAGGCGGCCATCCACCCCACCCCGGTCGTCGCCGTGCTCGGCGTGATCGACGACGTGGCGCGCCGCACCCCGATGGCCTTCACCGACGAGGGCCACCTGCTCTACCTGCTCGGGGAGACCCGGGAGGAGTTCGGTGGGTCGGTCTGGTCGCAGGTCGTGCACGACCACCTCGGCGGGCTGCCGCCGGCGGTGGACCTGGAGCGGGAGCGGCTGCTCGGCGAGATCCTGATCTCCGCGTCGCGCGACGGCATGGTCGACGCCGCGCACGACCTGTCCGACGGCGGGCTGCTCGCCGCGGTCACCGAGTCCTGCCTGCGCGGCGGGCACGGCGCCCGGCTGGTGGTTCCGGACGGGCTGTCCGCGTTCACCTTCCTGCTCTCGGAGTCGGCCGGGCGCGCGCTCGTCGCCGTTCCCCGCTCGGAGGAGCTGCGCTTCACCGACATGTGCGGTGCGCGGGGTCTGCCCGCGACCCGGGTCGGTGTGGTCGACGGTGAATCCCTGGAGGTCCAGGGCGAGTTCACGATCCCGCTGACGGAACTGTCGCAGGCTCACCACTCGGCGATCCCGGGGCTGCTGGCCTGACCGACCGTCACTTGCGGTGCAGGGGCGCCCACGCCGGTACTTCGGCGGGGGCGCCCTTGTCGTGTCGGCGGCTGCCGGCCGGTGGCGGTGGCGCGGTGGCGGCAGTGGTGGTGGCGGCAGTGGTGGCGGTGGTGGGTTCCGCGCGAACCGGAATCAACCGGCGTTCGCCTGAGGGCAGTTCGTCGCGGAGCGTGCGCGCGTACCGACCTTCCGCTGTCACAGAACCGGTACAAGAACGGCGTTGCGGCTTCAACTCCGCCCGGCTTACGGTGAGTAAGGCTCTTGTGGCGTGCGGGTGCACCGTGATGAGGGGGGACACATGAAGTTCGACATGGGTGCCACGACCCTGGCAGACCTGACCAAGAAGACCACCGGTTCCAGTGAGGACCTCGGCGTGCTGATCAAGCAGCTGGTGGCTGCCGCCGATCCGCTGGAGGGCAAGTTCAACGGCGCGGGCAAGGCGGCCTTCGACTCGTTCAAGTCCCGCGCCGACAGCATCACCAGTGACCTGAACGGTTCGCTGCGCGCCATTCTCGGCGGACAGACCGGCATGGACCGTTCGTTCGGAACCGGCGACGAGGAGCAGGCGTCCAACGCGCATCAGAACATGGGCTCCGCGAACTTCGACGCCGCCCGTTTCGGGGCGCGCTGACCGGACCCGCGCGCGAACGCGGGCACGTCGAGGAGGGGGAACACGACGATGGGAAGTTCCAGCGACCGCAGGTCGTACGACACGGACGCGTCCAGCGAGGTGCAGGGCGGCCTTCAGGGGATCATCAGCCGCCTGGAGCAGGTGCTGACCGAGCGCGACCAGGCGGTCAAGGCGGCGATGGCGGACTTCACGGCTGATGGCGTGTCAGCCGAGTACCACGGCAAGGAAGTTCGCTGGAACCGGGCGGCGGGCGAGGTGCGGGACATCATCCGGCTCGTGCGGACCACCCTTGAACAGAACGACGGTACGGCGCAGTCGACGGCCGCGCGGGCGAAGGCAGCGGTGGACGGGATCGGTTGACGGGTTCGGTTGCCGGCGGCGGTAGGCGGGATCGGTTGACGGTGTTCGCTTGTCGGCGGCGGTAGGCGACGCAGGCCGGCCAGGGCAGTTGATCGGGTCGGCGGACGGGGCCGGGAGGCGGGAGCGCCGGCTCGGGCCGGTAGCTGGGGCCGGTCGGCGGGCCGGGCGTGCCGTGCGGCGGCGTCCGGAGGCACAGGGGGGAACTGATGGCGAAGTGGGACATCACGCCTTCGGGCGTCCAGAGCGTGCTGAACAAGGTGATCAAAGCCGCGGACGGGCTGAACGACGCCTCGACCGGCCTGGAGAGCGGTGTCACCGGCGCCGCCGCGGCTGCCGGGACGATCAAAGCGGGTGACTACGAGAACGGGCACGCCGTTCTCAAGCCGGGCCGGTACGGGCCGCCCATGCCGGGCGCGGAGGGGCTGGTGGCCGCGGCGCTCGGCCAGTTCATCCAGGCCCACGAGAAGCAGCTCGCCTACATCGCCCAGCGCACCACCAACTCCCTCACCGGCGCGCGCGACGCGACCAACGAGTACGTCAAGGGCGACCTGGCGATGGCCGCGAAGGCGCAGCAGGAGGCGCTCAAGGAACCGGTGATCCACATGCCGGGAGACGGCGGAGGCAACGGGGGCGCGAAGTGACAGCGGCGCCCATCAACCCTGCGGAGATACCGCAGTTCACCGGCAGCCTCGTCCAACTCGAAGTGGAGATCGAGGACCTCAAGACCAACGCCGGGTTATGGCGCTCCTCGGGCTCCGACGTGGACACCCAGTTCCAGGGTCTGTCCGCGTTCTACAAGGCGCCCGAGGCGGACCAGTTGTTCGCCACCACCGCGCCGGTGGCCGCGAAGTCCGACGACTTCGCCACCCAGTTGGAGTCGGTGACCTCGGCGCTGGACGCGTATTCCACGGAAGTCGGCCCGCTCACGGTCAAGCTGGCGCAGCTGAAGCACCAGGCGACGGAGTTCGCGGCGAGCGTCGCCGGCGACCACCACTGGACCAACGACAGCAAGAAGGTCTCCCACAACAACGACCTGCGGCACGACGTGGACGTGACCGTGGCCGCGTTCTGGGCGGCCGAACGGGCCTGCGCCAACAAGATCACCGCGCTGTTCGGCGGCACCCACTACGTCCAGGACGACGGCAGCCACGCGCAGAACATGTACGGCATCGGGGCCAACGACCTGGACCACGCCTCAGAACTGCCGTGGGGCGACCACGTGGACCGCACGTACCGCTGGTACAACCCCAAGAAGTACGGCCACTGGGTGAAGTCGTTCGTCTGGGACGGCTTCATGGTCGACGGTGTGTGGGGCACGATCAAGGGCCTCGGCACGCTGGTGGGCACCGGCGGCTGGCACTCGATGGCCGAGGCGTGGACGAACCTGGCGAAGCTGGCCACCGGGCTGACCATCATGTCCTTCTCGCCCGTGCTCGCCCCTATCTTCCTCGCCACCCCCGGCAAGTACATGCCCAAGTGGGTGCGCGAGTCGCGCGACGCGGTGAAGAACACCGGCAAGGCGCTGGTCGCGTGGGACGAGTGGAAGAAGAACCCGGCCCGCGCGGCCGGTGCGGTCACCTTCAACGTGCTCACCGTCATCGCCTCCGACGGCGCGGGCAGCGCGGCGAAGACCGGCGCAGCGGCCAAGACACTGTCGGTGGCGGCGAAGGCCGGGCGGATCGTCGACCCGATGACGTACATCGGCAAGGCGGGCACCTACGCGGTGGTCAAGGTCAGCGACCTGTTCAAGGGCGTCGGCGACGTGGACAAGATCACGCTGCCGCCGGACGTGGTCGAACTGCCGGACGGGACCGTGGCGATCCCGGTCAGCCCGGACGGCCTCGCTGACGGGGTGCACGTGCCGGACGGGGTGCATGTTCCCGAGGGGGCGCACGCGCCGGTTGCGGGTGCGCCCGAGCACGCGATAGCCGATCCGACGAACCCGGCCGTGCACCTCCACCCGGACGGTGAACTCACCCGGCCCGACGGGAGTCAGGTTCCTCCGCCGCATGAGCCCAGTGCCGCCGAACGGGCGGCGGGGCACTCCGTGGAGCCGCCGGACGAGCCCCTCGCGTCCGGGGTGCCGCACGGCGCGAGTGGCCCGGACCGGCCGCCCGTCCTCGTGGGCGCCGGCGCCCACCCCGCGGCCGAGGCCGCCGCGCACGCCCCCGAGCCGCCCCCGGTCCGCCTCACCAGCGACGCCCCCGCCCCCCACCTCCCGGGCGGCGGCTCCCTCCCACACTCCGGGGAGCCCCACCTCCCGGGCGACGGGTCGCTCCCACGCGATCCGGCAGCGCCTCATGCCGCACACGACCCGAGCGTGAGCCACGAACCTCCGGGCGGCGCACAGCCCGCCAACCACGAGTCGGGCATGCGGCCACTCGGGCAGGAGCCTGCGGCCGGCCACGGCGGTGGACATGATGCCGGACAGGCTCCGCACCACCCGGGAGGCGGCAGCGATCCGTCAGCCGGAACGCATGACCCGTCCAACGAGCCGGCCGCGGTCAACCATGAGGCCTCGGGGACGGCCCATGGTGACAGCCTGGCAGCGAAGGCGAATGACACGCTCAGCGGGGTAGGTTCGGCAGTTCATCCCCATGTTCCAGAATATGTAAAGGATGGACCAACTCGAGGGATCTTCAACGCCGGGGGTGCCGACGTTCCGCTTCGAAGCGGCGTCAAGGGTCCTGGGCAATGGTTCCACGAAGGGGATAACTTCCCCGGCGGTCCGAAATCCGGCAGGACGTACGCAACGACTCATGTCGAAGGTCATGCGGCTGGAATAATGCGCGACCTCGAAATCGATGACGCCGATCTGTATATAAATCGTGATACCGGACCTTGTTCCGTTGCGGGAGCTTGTCGATTCGTTTTGTACAAGCTCCTGCCCAAGGACGCTACACTGAGAGTCCACTTCCCAGATGGCGCTGGTGGAATAACGACATGGATCTTCAAGGGAGGGCAGCCTCGATGGACGGTGGGGTAATGCGAACTTTCTACCTGAGGTACTGGAATCCGAGTTCTGGGCAGGAAGTGGCCCTCGATGTACAGCAGATCGGCGAAGTCGTGGCGTCGACTGAGAGGGCTGCAGAAATCTACGGCACAGAAGAATCAAATTCTCTGCCTGGTGTTGCGCTATGGCGCGAGGCGGACACTCCTGAGAACAGTCTGAATATTGGCGTCGCATCGGACGGATGGGCCATTGTTCACACCGACGAAGAATTTTTTCAGGTGGTATCCCATCGCCCCATCGGGTCGATGGAGACTCTTCGACGAGTCCGCTTCGATGATTTCATCGAAATTCCGGAGATGTGCTTCATTGATAAAACTGTAGCGCAAGAAGTGATCCATCATTGGATGCTCTCGGGGGAACTCCTTGATGCCGCAGGATTCTCGGGTGAACTCTACTGACGGTGTCTTTTGGAGTTGCTCAACGCACGATGATCCGTCCCATTTTTCATGGGTTGTGACGTGTGGAAGCTTGTTATCGGCAATGGCGAGTGGAGGAGTGGGGAGCGGGGTGAATATTCCAAGGCATCGCAGTCGTGGTTCGCGAAGTGGGAGTTACGCGCGGCTCATGGTGGATTCCGTGCGGGATGAAATCGAATACATGGAGCACTCGCCGATTAATTTTGGTGGGGCGATGAACACCGTTGAGCTGAATTTCAACGCCCAGTGTCTGCTGGACCCGCCTGGAGGCGGCATCGATACGTGGGAGGCTGCCGTTTGGGCGATGCAGGTCCACTCGGCTGTTTTTGAGTCTGCGACCGCTTCGGGTGAGAGCGTGGAGTGCCGGATCGGTGAGAAGGTCCGCCGCCTTCCGGTTTCTGGTCCGAGTTCCGCCGCCAGTGCCGCAGGTTGGGTGAGTGCGTTCTGGTACGCGGTCATCTGCCGTGAGCAGGAGCGGATGACCCGCCTGTGCGAGGTTCCCATCGAACTGCTGCGGGAGTCGGAACGGCTGGGCGGCTTCGAGATCGACGAGTACGCCTACCACTGGGTGGACGCGCTCCAGCGCTACTGGCTGCGTCGGCCTGGCTTCGTGGAAACCCTGACCGAGGCGATCGATTTGTCGCATCCGGACGTCGCGACCGTCGCGGACCCTGAGGCGCTCAACAAGCTTCTCTACCAGCCGATCAACCTGTTCTACCGGTTCGTCACGCACAATGTGGACGGCTTCAACGACGCGTTGGTGGACGCGCTGGAAGCACACAAGTCGTACTGGACCGCCGATGAGGACCGTGCGAAGAGTGCGTCGGGGAACGTGCCGATCGGCGTCCTCGCCGTCGCGTGCCTCGCCTACGACGGCGAGATCCCGATCCGCGTGAGGTCCGACTACCTCCCCATCAAGCTCCTCGACCGCGCCTGGGTGGGGGAGTTCCCGACCGTGTAGGCGAGACGGACGCGGGCGGGACCGATCCCGCGGATGCCCTCGACGGGTGGGTCGGCCATCGATCAGACTTGCTGTAATCGGGTGACTTCGAGGCGTTGGACGGAAGAGGATGGCCGCGCAGGACTATGACAGTCAGTTGCTCGAATCGGTCTCCGTGCGGCGGAGGCGGATGCGGGACGCGCTGCTGTTCGGGGTGCTGCGGGCACGGCGGACGGCGGACGAGCGGGTGGGGAAGGCGGTCGCGGGGCTGGTGATCGCCGCCGTGCTGTGCGCGGGCTGCGTCGGCTGGTCGTTCGTCTCGCACCGTCTGATCGGCCACCTCGGGACCACCACGCCGACACCGACCTCGACGGCGCCGGCGGTGCCGGGCGCGTCCGTCACCCCGTCCGTCGCCCCGTCCGCCACGGTGCCGTCGCCGTGACGGATGTCCGTCCGAGCCACAACTGCCCCCCGAGCCAGGAGAGTTGCGAGCAGACCGATGTCGACGGGACACGCAATGACCGCTGACGGTGCCGACGGCGCCGGGATATCCGTGCGGAAGGCCGCCGGCCCGGGTCCGCGGGGCGGCAGGCTGAGCCGGGTCAGCCTGGTGGGAGCCCGGCGCCGGATGGATCTGGTGCTGCCGTCCGACGAACCGGTGGGCCGGCTGCTGCCGGACATCATCGAGATGTTGGACGACCGGGTCGCCACGCAACCGATGCTCCGTCAACTCGTCACTTCCGACGGCTCGGTGGTGCCCCACGACGGCACCCTGCGCGACGCCGGGGTGCTGGACGGCACGGTGCTGCGGCTGGTCCGGGTGCAGGACGTGCCCTCGGCGCCGGTGGTGCACGACGTGACGGACGAGGTCGCCGAGGACCTCGACGTACGCGCCTGGCGGTGGAGCCCGCAGGCGCGCAGGATCACGGCCGGGGCTGCCCTCGTCGGCTGGCTGCTGGTCGGCGGTCTGCTGGCCCGGGTGTCCTACGCGCCGTCCGCCGTGGCCGCCACGCTGCTGGCCCTCGGCGCCGTACTGGCCGTGGCGGGCGCGGTGGCCGGGCGCACGGGGCGGCGCGGGGCGGCCACGGCGTTGATCACCGCGGCCGGACCGCTGGCGGCGCTCGGCGCATGGACGTTGGGCGACGCGGAGGGCTGGAGCGCGGCCGGCAGCTTCGCCGGGGTCGCGGTCATGGTCTTCGCCGCGCTGCTGCTGCTCGGCGCGTTCACACCGCTCGGCCGCGCGGGAGTGCTCGGCGCGGTGATGGTCGGGGTGGTCGCCGCCGTGGCGGAGGCCGCCGCTGCCGCACAGCACGGCGCGGGCACCGCACCGCGGCAGGCGCACACCGGCGCCGTGCTCGCGGTGGTCTGCGTGGTGCTGCTCGGCGTGCTGCCGCGGCTGGCGCTGACCTCGGCCGGCCTGACCGCGCTGGACGACGAGCGGGCCGACGGTGCCTCGGTCAGCCGGCACCGGGTGGCGTCGGCGCTCGACGCCGCCCATCGCGGGCTGGTGCTGGCCACGGCGGTGGTCGGTGGCGGCGCGGCGGTCGCGGCCGTACTCGCGCTGCGGACGCCCACGGTCTGGACGGTGCCGCTGGCGGTGATCACCGCGCTGGTACTGGCACTGCGCTCGCGGGCCTATCCCCTGGTGATCGAGGTGGTCCTGCTGCTGCTGGCCGCCGCGGCCGTCGCCGTGCGCGGCGCGGTGCTGTGGTCGGACCGGTCCGGCGCCGCGGGCGCGCTCGCGGGGTGCGCGGTACTCGGGGCCTTCCCGCTGGTGCTGCTGGCGGTGGAGCCGCCCGAGCACGTCCGGGTCCGCTTCAGACGGCTGGCGGACACCGCGGAGGCGGCCGGCGTCATCGCGCTGTTCCCCCTGCTGGTCGGGGTGTTCGGGGTGTACGGGCACCTGCTGGACACGTTCGCGTAGGTCTTCGCGCGGTTCACGGAGGAGGTAGTTCGGTGGCGTCGCAGGACGACTGGCAGGCAGGCGTGCTCAACGACCTGGTCGCACAGGGGGTGCCCGACGGGCGGGGCGGTCCCCCCGGCTCCGCCGCGCCCAGCTCACCCGCGCCCGCCTCATCCGCGCCACCGGCAGGACCCGCAGGAGCCGCGCCACCGGCAGGACCCGCAACCCCGTCCGCGCCGCCCTCCGCACCGCCCGCCCCGCGCGCCCCCGTCCCCGGCCCGTCGTCCGCCCGGGCACCCGCGCCGGCCGCCTCGCGCTCGCCCGGCCCCAGCGCACCCATCCCCGCTCCCGAGCCCACACCGGTCCCCGGCGCCGCCACCCGCCCGGCCCGCCGGCCCCTGCACGGCGACCCGCCGCTGCGCAGGGTCCTGCGCACCCTTCGGACCGTGCTCGGCTCGTCGGCGGCCCGCGGGGTCGCCGACGCCACCGCGACCGCCGAGCAGGTCCAGCAGCCGGTGACCACCGGCCGCCAGATCGTCGTCACCAGCATCCGCGGCGGCGCCGGCAAGACCACCGTGGCCGCGCTGCTCAGCCGTACCTTCGTGCACTACCGGCACGACCCGGTGCTCGCCATGGAGGCCGACTCGGCCCTCGGCACCCTCCCGACCCGGCTCGGCGCCACCTCGGTGCGCTGGACCTGCGCCGACGTGGCGGGTCTGGTCACCCCTTCCATGCGGCTGACCGACATCACCGGCTACCTGGTCGCCCTGGACGACCGCGGCTGGCTGCTGCCCGGCAGCCGCGGCGACATCGGCGCCCCCGTGGACATCCCCACCTACCGCACCGTGGTGATGGCGCTGCGCCGCTTCTTCGCGGTGACGGTGGTGGACTGCGAGACGCTGCCCGGCGAGGTGGCGCGTACGGCCCTGGTCACCGCGCACGCGTGCGTACTGGTCGCGCCGGCCACGGTGGAGGGCGTCGCGTCGACCGCCACGGTGCTGGCCTGGATGTCGTCGCTGCCGAAGCAGGTGCTGCGCGGCACCATGGTCGCGCTGACCTGCTCGGCGCCCGACCAGGTGCTCGATGTCCGGCGCGCGGAGCGGGAGTTGCGCGAGGCGGGCGTGGAGGTGGTGGTGATCCCGTACGACCGGCACCTCGCCGCGGGGGGCGTGATTTCCGCGCCCCTGCTCGGCGCGGAGACCCGGGTCGCCGCCACCCGGCTGGCCGGGATCGCGCTCGACCGCGCGGTGGGCCGGGGCGCCGACGGCGAAACGGCGGGCCGCCGGACACCGGTGGACCAGCGCGGGCAGGCCCGGACCGAGGACCGCCGGCCGTGACGCAGCGGATCGTGCACCGGCCCGCACGCACGTCGAGCCCGCTCCTGCGTGACGTCCCCCGGGTCGTGGAGGCGCCGCCGAACCTGCCGGAGGGCAAGGCAGGCAGCCCCGCCACCGCGCTGCTGCCGCTGGCAGGCGTGGTCAGCTCGGTGGTGATGATGACCGTCATCCGAAA
Organism: Streptomyces sp. NBC_00448; assembly: GCF_036014115.1. Lineage (NCBI taxonomy): Bacteria > Bacillati > Actinomycetota > Actinomycetes > Kitasatosporales > Streptomycetaceae > Streptomyces > Streptomyces sp. NBC_00448. The sequence continues at coordinate 4,437,916 of NZ_CP107913.1, read as the reverse complement.
CAGCCAGTTCGCGGCGATCGGTGCCATCGTCCTGGTGCTCGCCGTGTGTGGCGCGCTGGCGCTGTTCCTGTCCCAGCGCGGCAAGGCACAGCGCACCCGGCGCACCCAGCGCGAGCGGTACCTGGAGTATCTGGAGGAACTGCGCGAGGAGTTGGGCGCGGCGGAACGCCGGGTACGGGACCGGGCGCGGGTGCTCGACCCGCCGCCGGACGCGCTCTACGACATCGTGCGCGACCCGGGGCGCGCCTGGGAACGCCGCCGACTGGACCGCGACTTCCTCCAGGTGCGGATCGGCACCGGCAACGTGCCGGTACGGGAGCTGGTGCTCGGCAAGGGCGGCTCGGGCGTGCTGACGCCGCCCGACCGGTTCATGCTCAACGAGGCCGGGGCGCTGCTCGCCCGGTTCTCCCGGGTGGCCGACTTCCCGCTGACGGTGCCGCTGGACCGGGCCGGGAACGTCAGCATCGTCGGGGGCCGCGAGGACGTGCTGCGGGTGGCGCGGGCCCTGCTCGTCCAGACGGCGGCGCTGCACGCGCCCGACGACGTGGGGATCGCGCTGTCGGTGCCCGGCGGCCGGCTGCCGGAGTGGGAGTGGGCGAAATGGCTGCCGCACGTCCTGGAACCGGACGAGGAGGACGGCCCGGTGCCCGCCCGCCGGATCGCGCCCTCGCCCGAACAGCTCGCCAAGGTGCTCCGGCGCGACCTGGTCCGGCGCGCCTCCTACACCGCCGAGCTGCGCCGCGGCCTGTCCGACCAGGACGCGCTGCGGCGTACCGCCAGGCTGCTGGTGTTCAGCGACGAGTACGGCGGGCCGGCGGTCGAACTGCCGCGCCCCGACATGGCGGTGGCGCTGCGGGACATGGGCGTCACCGTGGTGCACCTGCTGGCGGAGCACCTGCACGAGCCGGACGAGGTGACCGTACGGATCACCGTGGACGGTGACCACCTGTCCGTACGGGACCTGCGCGCGCCGGGCGGCGACGGGCCGGGGGCGGAGAGCGGGGCCGCGGCGGCGCCCTCGGCGGCCGTGCCGGGCGCGGGGAACACGGGCGGTACGAGCGGCGCGGGCGGCTCGGCCGGCGGGCGCGCGGAGGAGGCCGGCGGCGCGGTCGTAGGGACGGCCGACCCGGTGACCGTCGCCGGCGCCGAAGGCATCGCCAGGCTGCTCGCACCGCTGCGGCTGTCGGAGGAGTCCGTCGACGACGGCACGCCGATCTCCGGAGCGGTGGACTTCCCCGCACTGCTCGGCGTGGCCGACCCGGCCGCCCTCGACCTGGCGCGGATGTGGGCGCCACGCGGTGAACGGGACTTCCTGCGGGTGCCGATCGGCCTGGACGACCGGCATCGTCCGGTGCTGCTCGACCTGAAGGAGTCCTCCCAACTCGGCATGGGACCCCACGGGTTGTGCGTGGGCGCCACCGGCTCTGGCAAGAGCGAGCTGCTGCGCACCCTGGTCCTGGCGCTCGCCGCCAACCATCCGCCGCAGGACCTGGCCCTGGTCCTGGTGGACTACAAGGGAGGCGCCACCTTCGCGCCGTTCGCCGAACTCCCGCACGTCGCAGGGGTGATCACCAACCTGGAGAACCAGGCCGGCCTGGTCGAGCGGGTCCACACCAGCCTGGCCGGCGAGGTCAAGCGCCGCCAGCAGGTGCTGAAGGACGCCGGGAACGTGGCGGACATCGGCCGCTACGCCGCGCTGCGCGCCGAACGCCCCGAGCTGGAACTCGAACCGCTGCCCCACCTGTTCGTGGTCATCGACGAGTTCGGCGAACTCCTCACCGAGAAGCCCGACTTCATCGACCTGTTCCTGTCGATAGGCCGGATCGGCCGGTCCATCGGCGTGCACCTGCTGCTGTCCAGCCAGCGCATCGAGGGCGGCAAGCTGCGCGGGCTGGAGACCTACCTGTCCTACCGGCTGGGGCTGCGGACGTTCTCCGCGGACGAGTCGCGCACCGTGCTGGACACCCCGGACGCCTTCCTGCTGCCGTCGCTGCCCGGCTTCGGCTACCTCAAGGTGGACACCTCCACCTACCGCCGGTTCAAGGCGGGTTACGTCTCCGGCGCGCACCGCCGTACGGCCGTCGCCGACGCGGCCGAGGAGCAGCCGGTGGCGTACCGCTACCCGACGTACAACGTCTCCGCGGCACTGGGCGGCCCGCTGCGCGGCGACGACGCGGAAGGGGCACCGGACGAGGAGCAGGACCGTGCGACCGCGACCGCGCTGGACAGCGGCCCGACCGTACTGTCGGTGATGGTGGACCAGTTGCGGGGCGCCGGCACCCCCGGGCGGCGCATATGGCTGCCGCCGCTGCCCGCGGCGGTCGCCCTGGACGCCGTCGCCGGCCCGGTGGAGGTGACCGGGGACGGGATGCGGCTGACCCGGCCGGCCGGAGCGATGCGGGTGCCACTGGGCCTGCTGGACGACCCGGCCCGGCAGCGGCGCGGGCCCTGGGTGCACGACCTGACCGTCGCCGGTGGGCACACCGCGGTGGTGGGCGGCCCGCAGTCCGGCAAGACCACGCTGCTGCGCACCCTGGTGCTCTCCCTTGCGCTCACCCACACCCCCCGCGACGTGGCCGTCTACTGCCTCGACCTGGCCGGCGGCGGCCTGTCGGCGCTGACCGGCCTGCCGCACGTCGGCGGGGTGGCCGGCCGGTCGGACCCCGAGCGCTGCGCCCGCACGGTCGCCGAGGTCCGCGGCATGCTCGCCGCCCGCGAGCAGCTCTTCCGCCGGCAGGGCATCGACTCCGTGGACCAGCTGCGCCACCTGCGCTCGTCCGGCGGGCTGTCCGAACTCCCCAGCACCGAGGTGGTGTTGGTGATCGACGGATACGGCACCCTGCGCGAGGAGTTCGACGCCCTGGACGACGGGGTGGCCGACCTGCTGAAGCGCGGCGGCGGTTACGGCATCCACGTGGTGGCCGGCATGCTCCGCTGGAACGACGTGCGGATCGCCAACCAGTCGCTCTTCGGCAGCCGGGTGGAGCTGCGGCTGGGCGACGCCACGGATTCCGCGATCGACCGCAGGCTCGCGCAGACCCTCGGCGCCGGTGACGCCGGCCGGGCCCTGACCGACGGCCGGCTGTTCGCACAGGTGGCGCTCCCGCGCATCGACGGGCGCGCCACCGCGGAGACCCTGGCAGCCGCCCTCGGTGACGCCACCGCCACCATCCGCGCTACCTGGCACGGCGAACCGGCGCCCGCCGTAAGGGTGTTGCCCGCCAGGTTGCCTGCCGCGAAGCTGCCCTCGGCCGCCTCCGAACCCACGGCGATCCCCCTCGGCGTCGACCAGGACGCCCTCGCCCCGGTGCTGCTCGGCCTGTTCGGGCGCGACCAGCACCTGGTCGTCCTCGGCGACGACGAATGCGGCAAGACCAACCTGCTGGCCCTGGTCGCCGCCCAGTTGATCGAGCGGTACTCCGACGACGAGCTGGTCTTCGCGGTGTTCGACCCGCGCCGCGGCCTGCGCACCGCGGTTCCCGAGCCGTACCGCGGCGGCTACGCGTACAACGTCCGCCTCTCGACGGGCCTGGCGGCCGGCATCGCGACCGAACTCGACAAGCGGCTGCCCGACGAGGCCGCTCAGGACGCGCTGCACCCGCTCGGCGACGGGCCCGGTTTCGACGGTCCGCGCATCGTGTTGCTCGTCGACGACTACGACATCCTCACCGCCGCCGGCCAGCAGCCGCTGGCGCCGTTCCTGCCGTATCTGCCGATCGCGCAGGACATCGGCCTGCACGTGGTGCTCACCCGTCGGGTCGCCGGCGCCTCCCGCGCGCTGTACGACCCGTTCCTGACCGCGCTGCGGGAGACCGGCGCGACCGCGCTGGTGATGGCCGGCGACCGCGCGGAGGGCCAGCTCTTCCCGGGCGTGTACGCCTCCGCGCAGCCGCCCGGCCGCGGTCTGCTGGTGCGCCGCGGACGCGCCCCGCAGCTCGTCCAGACCGCCCTGGCCGAGCAGGAGGCACCGTGACCAAGGACATCGTCGTCCTGACCCCGAAGATGCCGGACGCCTGGCGGCTGCTGGCGAGCCTGTACGCGGGCGGCCCCGACCAGTACATGACCGGTGACGCCGAGGGAGCCGTGATCCAGCTGACCGGGCCGGACGGCCGGCCGCTGGTCTCCGTGGAGGCGCCGGTACTGGTGCAGGTGGCCGGAGAGGTCGAGCGGCTGCTCGGGGCGAAGGCGGCTCGCCGGGCCGGGCTGACCGGTGCGCACCGGGGCCGGCCGGTGTGGTGGACCGAAGTGCGTGCGTCCACCGCCGTGCCGGACGCGGCGGCCCTGGCCGGCTCCGTCGCGGGTCGGCTGGCGCTGCTGCTGGACGGGGTGTGCCATCCGGCCGGGGCCGTAAGGTCGTTGGGCGTGGTGCGGGTCGGCTCGCGGCCACCGGCGCGGGTCGGTCCGGGCGAGGCCGAGGGCGAGGGCGAGAGCAACGGCGACAGCGGCGGCGCTGACGGCGGCGCTGACGGCGGCGCGGAGGTGTCCGCGGCAGCCGCGCCGCCGGGCGCGCTGCCCGCGGTGGACGTGGCCACCGCCACCACCGCCGTCGTCATCGGGGACCGGCCGCTGGTCACCTTGTCGGCGTGGCTGTCCGACGTCCTGCGGGCCTGCGCCGAGACCGACCGCGCCCTGCAGATCGTGACCCCGCCGGGCACCCGGATGAGCATGCTCACCCGGTTCGCGCTCACCGGCGCACCCAACCGCTGGGTGGTGGGCGACTCCTCGGGCTACTACGACGGCCTGTCCGGCGCCGCGCTGCACTGGAAGGACGGCACCTTCGCCGCCATCCCCACCCCGGAGGGCACCGGGCGACTCGCGGACGCGTTCCGTCCCGCCGGGCCTACCGCCGACCGGCAGCTGAGCCTGTCCTTCCACACCGTTCACCCGCCCGAGGAGGACCTGCTGCTCGGCGGCGGCGTGGAAGCCGCCTGGCAGGCGCTGACCGGCGCGCCGCCGACCGGATGGGGCACCGCGGAACCGGTCAACCTGCCATGGTCGCGGCGCCAGTTGACCGATCTGGCCCGCGGCCGAGCGCCCAGGCCCACCTTCCTCGCCGTGGTCGGGCGGCCCGAGCGCCCGGCGGTCGCGTCGGTCCGGGTGACCCGGGTCGGAGGCGGCGTCGAACAGGACGTGACGCTCGTCCTCGGCTACGGTCCCGGCGAAGCCCTCCCGCTGGACCGCATCGCGTCCCTGGCCGGCACCCTCGTGGCCGAGCACGGGCTGGTCACCATGCTGGCCGCCGTCCGCCCGGCCACGCGCGACCTGACGGTGCCGGCGGTCTTCGAGGCCCCGCCGGTACCGGTGTCCTTCACCCTCGGCGCGGCCGGCGTCGGCGACGTCACCCTCACCCGCGCCCGCCGGCCCCCACTGGAGATCGAACCGCTCCAACTGGGCTCCGCCGCGGCCCCCGCCCTGCACTACCCGCTCGGCGACGGCACCGACGCCGAGGCATGGCAGTCCCTGCGCGTCCTCACCGAGCACCTCGCCGTCGCCACGCCGTAGCGGGCCGGTGCGTCGCCGCACGAGCGACGGGGCTTGTCGGAGGCGGCTGTTACGGTCGGCCGTCGGTCGGTGAGGATCGGCCGCCGGTCGGGTGGCGCGGTGGTCGCCGTGTGGACGAGGGAGGTCGGGGCCCATGGGGGAGAGGGACGCCGAGCCGCAGGACGCGGGGCCGGTGGCGTACGGGGCGATGACGCTGCTGGCGGCCGCGGTGGTCGTGCACGACCGGGAGAAGGGGCGGGTGCTGCTGCTGCGGCGGGGGCCGGGGGCGCGCTACGGCGACGGGCTGTGGGACCTGCCGGTGGGCAAGAGCGACCCGGGCGAGCCGATCACGCGCACGGCGGTGCGCGAGCTGTACGAGGAGACCGGGGTGCGGGTGGCGCCCGAGGACCTGGCGGTCGCCCACCTCATCCACGGCGCCCACGGCGTGCAGTCGCCGAACGGCTATCTCACCGTGGTGTTCGCAGCAGACCGCTGGACGGGCACCGCCGAGAACCGCGAGCCCGGCAAGCACCGCGAGGTCCGCTGGTGCGACGTCGACGCGGTCCCGGAGCGGTTCGTCCCCAGCACCGCCCGCGCTTTGCGTGCCTACCTCGGGCGCGGTCCCCTGCTCTCCGAACACGGCTGGCCCGCGGAGTAGTTCCGGCCGCGGGTAGCCGTAGCGTGCGCAACCGGGGCGGGCCGGGGCCGCGTCCTCGAACCCGGGGAGTCGCCGAACCGCTGAGGGTGGGGGACGAAGTGCCGTACGACGTGGCGGTGCTGGCGTGCTGCGCGGTGGTGGGGGCCTTCGGGGTACGCCTGTTGCGCCGGCACCTGGCCTTCCGGGGGCGCGGGATCGTCTACGCCGACGCGACCGTGACGAGCGTGGGCACCCCGCTGGAACACGGCGGGAAGACGGTGGACGGCGTGCCCGCCGAACTCGCCTTCGTGGACCGGCTGTCGGGGCGCGAGGTGGTCGGCCCGGCCCGCGGCGGACGGTACGGCCGGCTGAACGCCGCCTGGGAGGGCCGGACCGTCGAGGTCCGCTACGGTGCGCACGCCCCGGAGGACTTCCGGCTCGGCCCCCACGGGCACCGGCGCCCGGCCACCCGCGAACTGGCCTGCGGCAGCGCGTTGTTGTACCTGGCGCTCGTTCCGGTGGCAGCCCGGTTCCTGCCCGGCCCCGACCTCGGCTGGGTGCTGCTGCTGTACGGGCTCGGGTGGTCGGCGGTCATGTGGGCCGCGCTCAGGCGCGCCGTCCTCCACGACCTGCGCCGGCGGCGGCGGTTGCGGGTGTCGGCCGTCCGCACCACCGCCCGCGTGCTCGCCGTGCGCGAACGCCGCGACCCGAGGTCCGACGACCGCGGGACCCGGACCTACTCCCCGATCGTCGCCTTCACCACCGAGGACGGCCGCACCGTCACCGCCCTCTGCGGCTCCTACACCTCCACCCGCCGCGCCTGGCCCGGCCGCGACATCGCGGTGCGCTACGACCCCGCGGACCCCGCCGTGCTCGCCCTCGACCGCGAACACGACCACGACGGCCTGCTGACCGGCGTCATCGTCCTCGCGGTCCTGGCCCTGGCCGGCGCGGCCGCCGCCGTCATCGGCGCGATCCTCCTCGCGACGTCCTGACCCGACCCGGCGAACGAGCCCCAGGCGGGTAGTACGTTGCCCCTTCGGACGTGTCGCGTGCGGGTGGCGGCGGATCAGGAGGCGGTGGGCGTGGAAGCACTGAGCGGGGTGCTGGCGGGGAACCCGTATCCGGGGCGCGGGGTGGTGTGGGCGCGGACCGGGGACGGGCGTTGCTGCGGGGCGTACTTCCTCACGGGCCGCACTCGTGCCTCCCAGGCGCGCGAACTGCGACGCGGGGACGGTGAGTTGGTGGTCGCGGCGACGGAGGGCCCGGGCGGCGACCCGCTGCGGCACTACGTGGGCGCGCGGGAGCGCGGGGAGTGGCTGGTGTACGGCAACGGGGAGCAGGTCGAGGAGGTCGCCGGGCGGCTGGACGAGGGCGCGGAGCCGCTACGCGCGCTGTCGGGGCTGGCCTACGAGCCCGATCCACCGATCCACACGTCCCGGATCACCGTGGTCGCCCACGGTTCCACCGGGCGGGCCTGGCTCGGCTCGGCCCGGCGCAGTGCGGGCGGCCGGGACGCGGCCGACGTGCTCACGCTGGCGGTCGGCGCGCTCGCCCCGGGCGACGCGGTGCTGATGACCACCTACCGTTCCGACGGCCGTACGGTCGCCACCGCCGAGCCCTACGTCGACACCGCCACCCGGGCGAACACCCCGGCCGAGCTCGCCGCCGAGATCTGGGACGTCCTCGCCCCCGAACTTCGCGTGGCCCTGGCCGTGTTCGAGCCCGGGCATCTGGGCAGCGCCCTCCTGCGACAGCGGCCGCAGCCGCTACGTCACTGAGAGAGGAACACGTGGCGAACAGGCCATTGGTACCCGGCGAACTCGCCGATGACCAAGACGAGGGTGGGTCGGGGGTTTTCGACCGGTATGCCTTGCTTGCTGCGCGGGGGCTGATCAGGCGTGGGGCTGTCACGACGGCCGAACTGGGCCGCCTTCCCAGACGCGCGCCCGTCGACGGCGCGTCCCCCCTGGAGATTCTGTTCGCCGATCGTGAGGGCGGGTAGTGCCTCGCGCTCTCGGACGCCGTGCGCGGTAGCGGCGCACGAGGGGCAGCCCGGCGTGGTCAGGCGTTCGGGTCAGTGCAGGTCCGCGACCCGTACTCCGGGCAACTCGGCGAACGCCGCTTGCCGGTCGAGCGTGACCACCGCTCGGGCCGTGGCGGCCGCCGTGGCTGCGATGAGCAGGTCGTGCGCGCCGCGCGGCTTGCCCTTGCGTCGGACGTACGCGAGCAGGCGGGCGTGGACACGGGCGACGTCGGGACCGTATTCCTCGACGGGTACGACCGCGAGGACCGCGCTGACGAAGTCCTCACGGGGCTGGCGACGGGCGTCGTCGGCGAGTTCGACGCCGAGGAGCAGTTCGGCCGCGGTCACGGCGGCGATGGCGACGTCGTCGTCAAGGGCGAAGGCGACGGGGGTGCCGGTGCGCTTGGTGCCGATCAGCACGCCGGTGTCGAGGATCAGGCGTCGGGCCACGTCGCCGCCGTCTCGTCGGTCAGGAAGTCGCGGGTCGCCGCCACGTCGGCGGCGAAGCCGTCGTCCTGGGGCCTGCTCGCGAGTACGTCGTTGAGGGCGGCGCCGTTCCCCGCGTTGGCGGGCCCGATCTGGGCCAGACGGCGTCCGGCCCTGGTGATCACGATGGTCTCGCCGTGCTCCGCGGCGTCCAGGAGCGCGGCGAAGTTCCGCGATGCCTCGGTGGCGGTCATCAGCTTCATGGAATCAGAGTATCTGATTCCAGGGTTGGACGCGGTGGTCGGCGGGTGCCGCAACCTTGAGGCCGGTCGGGTGCGTCAGCAGGTACGACGTGGCACTTACGCAGCACCGGGAAACCACCGAGAAAGGCCGGACATGTACGAGTACAAGGTCGTCACCTTCCGTGAAGCGCTGATCGGGGACGCGCTCGACAGCGACAAGTTGGAGAAGGTGCTCAACAAGCACGCCGAGGACGGCTGGGCACTGAAGGACATCACGTCCGGCGAGGTGAAGGGCCGGATAGGCCCCGGCGCGGTCGACGGCCTGCTCATCACCTTCGAACGCCCCCGCCAGCGCTGAGCGCCCGCCGGGAGGAGGTCCGCGCGGCTACGCTCGTTGTCCGAGTTGCCTGAGTGCACAGGCATGGGTGAGCGTGGCCGCGTGGTCACGTTCGGTTGCTGACCGTCTGTACGATCAGAATCTGAACGTGAGCATTCGGACACAGGGAGGTACGGGGTGACCGCTGTGGACGACCGGCTGCAGGCGTGGGATGACGCGCAAATGCTGCCGGAGACCTTCGAGGACATCGCCGCACTTGCGGCGCGTGACGAGGAGGGCCTCTGCTTCGAGCTGATCGGCGGAAAGCTGGGGGTCAAGCGCGTGCCGGACGCGATCCATGAGGCAATCACGATGTGGCTGCTCCGTCAGTGCATCCAGCAGAAACCCCAGTGGGATCTCCATACCGGTCAAGGGCTCAAGGTCGAGTCCTACAGAAACGGCCGGGCTCGGCCCGATGGCACGCTCGCTCCTGTCGCGCACTTCGTCGGCCGAACGGTCGGGGAGTGGGCCGACCCCGATGGTGTACTGATGGCGGTCGAGGTGACCTTGCGGGATCGTGACACCAACCAGCGCGACCGGGTCGACAAGCCGCGCGCCTACGCCGAGTCGGGCATCCCCGTGTACCTGCTGATCGACCGGGACCGCCGCGAAGTGAGCATCCACAGCGACCCGCAGGACGGCGCTTACCGCGACCGGCACGTCGTCGCGTTCGGCAAGACCGTCGCCCTGCCCGAACCCGTCGGGATCGAGCTGGATACGCGGCAACTGCTGGAGTGGACCGAAGGGGCCGCGGCACCCGAAAGCTAAGCTCGGGGTATGCCGACCCCTGGGGAGAGCCGCCGCCGTGTCCGTACGTATGAGCCCACGCGGACGTGGGGAGCGTTGCGCGCGCAGGTGCAGCATGTGCGGTTGGCCGCACGGGGGTTGACCGGGGAGCAGTGGAAGTGGCCCTCGGGGCTGCCGGGTTGGGACGTGCGGCTGCTGGTCGTGCACATCGTGCGGCAGGTCGAGGCGATGGGGACGATGCTGGCGGCGGAGCCGCCGGCGGCCGGGGCGAAGACGGTCGGGCTCGACACCTGGGCGCTGTCCACCGCGGGAATCGCGGAGAAGCTGGACGCCGCGACCCGGGCGGAGGAGGCGCGGACCGCCGATCCGCTCGTGGCCCTCGAAGCCGCCGCGGAGCAGCTCGCCGCGCTGGAAGCCGAGGCGACCAGGGCCGACCGGCTGGTGCCGAGCCCGTTCGGTCCGATGCGCGCGAGCGACTTCCTGGTGACGCGGCTGGTCGAGCTGGTCGTCCACAGCGACGACCTCGCCCGCGCCACCGGCATCGAGATCGGCTTCGACCGGCACGCGGTCGCCGGGGCGGTACGGGTCCTCGCGGACGCGCTCGCCGCGAAGGCGCCCGGGAACTCCGTGGAGGTGCGGGTGCCGCCGTATGCCGCCGTGCAGTGTGTGGAAGGGCCGCGGCACACCCGCGGCACCCCGCCGAACGTCGTCGAGACCGACCCCATGACCTGGCTGCGCCTGTCCACCGGGCGCTCCTCGTTCGCGGACGAGGTCGACGCCGCCCGTGTCTCCGCGTCCGGCGAGCGCGCCGACCTCGCGGCGTACCTCCCGGTCCTGGGGTAGCTCCTGCGAAGTGGCTCGGCCACTTCCCCCGGCGTCCGGTTCTGATTCCCCCCGGGCCGCCGCTCTGTCGGTTCCGGGAGCGCCGGACGGGGGTGGGCCGGGTGGCGGCGACGAGGGCTCCCCGACGCGATTGGCCGGAAAACGACCCTGCGCCCGGGCGCGCCCGACTCCGTAAGGCGAACATCACACCGCTTGCCACGTAAGGCATGACGCGCGTAGACCCAGGGAATTGAAGGTTCGCCCGTTCGGATGAGAGGCATTCCTGCCCTAGACTCGACAACGTGCCTCGTGGTGACGGACGACTCAGCCACGACCTGCTCCCCGGTGAGAAGGGCCCCCAAGACGCCTGCGGTGTCTTCGGTGTCTGGGCCCCAGGGGAAGAGGTCGCCAAACTCACCTACTTCGGGCTGTACGCCCTGCAGCACCGCGGACAGGAGTCCGCGGGCATCGCAGTGAGCAACGGCTCCCAGATCCTGGTCTTCAAGGACATGGGCCTGGTTTCCCAGGTCTTCGACGAGACCTCCCTCGGCTCGCTGACCGGCCACATCGCCGTCGGCCACGCCCGCTACTCGACCACCGGCGCGTCCGTGTGGGAGAACGCGCAACCCACCTTCCGGGCCACCGCCCACGGCTCCATCGCGCTGGGCCACAACGGCAACCTGGTGAACACCGCCGAGCTCGCCGAGATGGTCGCCGCGCTGCCGCAGGGCCCCGGACGGGCCACGAAGGTCGCGGCCACCAATGACACGGACCTGATCACGGCGCTGCTGGCCGGCCAGGTCGGGCCGGACGGCACCCCGCTGTCGGTCGAAGAAGCCGCACCACAGGTGCTGCCGAAGATCAAGGGCGCTTTCAGCCTCGTCTACATGGACGAGCACACCCTCTACGCCGCCCGCGACCCGCAGGGCATCCGCCCGCTGGTGCTGGGCCGGCTGGAGCGCGGCTGGGTGGTGGCCTCCGAGTCCGCCGCCCTGGACATCTGCGGCGCCAGCTTCGTCCGGGAGATCGAGCCCGGCGAGCTGATCGCCGTCGACGAGCAGGGCCTGCGCTCCTCCCGCTTCGCCGAGGCCCGCCCCAAGGGCTGCGTCTTCGAGTACGTCTACCTCGCCCGCCCCGACACCGACATCGCGGGCCGCAACGTCTACCTGTCCCGGGTGGAGATGGGCCGCCGGCTGGCCAAGGAGGCCCCGGTCGAGGCCGATCTGGTGATACCGACACCGGAGTCCGGCACGCCGGCCGCGGTCGGCTACGCCGAGGCCAGCGGCATCCCGTACGGCTCGGGCCTGGTGAAGAACTCCTACGTCGGCCGGACCTTCATCCAGCCCTCGCAGACCATCCGGCAGCTCGGCATCCGGCTCAAGCTCAACCCGCTCAAGGAAGTCATCCGCGGCAAGCGGCTGGTGGTGGTGGACGACTCCATCGTCCGCGGCAACACGCAGCGCGCGCTGGTGCGGATGCTCCGCGAGGCCGGAGCGGCCGAGGTGCACATCCGGATCTCCTCGCCGCCGGTGAAGTGGCCGTGCTTCTTCGGCATCGACTTCGCCACCCGCGCCGAGCTGATCGCCAACGGCATGAGCGTGGAGGAGATCGGCAAGTCGCTGGGCGCGGACTCGCTGTCGTACATCTCGATCGACGCGATGGTCGAGGCGACCACGATCGCCAAGCCCAACCTGTGCCGGGCCTGCTTCGACGGCGAGTACCCGATGGACCTGCCCGACCCGGAGCTGCTCGGCAAGCAGCTGCTCGAGGTCGAGCTGGCCGGTGGCGCGGACGCCGCCGACGCACTGCGCCGGCCGTGAGCCCGTACCGACCTGCCCCGCGGGCCGCCGGCCCGCGCCGCAGCCCCCACCCGTGCCCCCGCCCCGGCCACCCCGGCCCGGGCCGGGCACCGCGACCGTACGACCCGTACGACCGACACGAAGGTTTCCCCAGCCATGTCTGAGACAACCGGTGCCAGCTACGCAGCCGCGGGCGTCGACATCGAGGCGGGCGACCGCGCCGTCACCCTGATGAAGGAGTGGGTGCGCAAGGCGTCCCGCCCCGAGGTGGTCGGCGGCCTCGGCGGCTTCGCCGGGCTCTTCGACGCCTCGGCCCTCAAACGCTACGAGCGCCCACTGCTCGCGTCGGCCACCGACGGCGTCGGCACCAAGGTGGACATCGCCCGCCGGATGGGCGTCTACGACACGATCGGCCACGACCTGGTCGGCATGGTCGTGGACGACCTGGTGGTGTGCGGCGCCGAGCCGCTGTTCATGACCGACTACATCTGCGTCGGCAAGGTCTACCCGGAGCGGGTCGCGGCCATCGTCAAGGGCATCGCGGAGGGCTGCGTGCTGGCCGGCTGCGCGCTGGTCGGCGGCGAGACCGCCGAGCACCCCGGGCTGCTGGGCGCCGACGACTTCGACGTGGCGGGCGCGGGCACCGGCGTGGTCGAGGCCGACGGGCTGCTGGGCGCGGACCGGGTCCGGCCGGGCGACGCGGTGATCGCGATCGAGTCGTCCGGACTTCACTCGAACGGGTACAGCCTGGTCCGGCACGTGCTCTTCGACCGGGCCGGCTGGGCGCTGGACCGCGAGGTGCCCGAGTTCGGCCGCACGCTGGGCGAGGAGCTGCTGGAGCCGACCAGGATCTACTCGCTGGACTGCCTGGCGCTGGCCCGCACCACCGAGGTGCACGCCTTCTCGCACATCACCGGCGGCGGTCTTGCCGCCAACCTGGCCCGGGTGATCCCGGACCACCTGCACGCCACCGTGGAGCGCCCCACCTGGACGCCGGGACCGGTCTTCGGAGTGGTCGGCGAGCTGGGCGGGGTGCGGCGCGAGGAGCTGGAGAAGACGCTCAACATGGGCGTCGGCATGATGGCCGTGGTGCCGCAGGAGTCGGTCGACGTCGCGCTCGCGGTGCTCGCGGACCGTGACGTGGACGCCTGGGTGGCCGGCGAGATCCGGGTACGCGAAAGCGGCGCGTCGGCCGTGGAGCTGGTCGGCGACTACGGCGACGACGCCTGACCCGGACGGTTACCCGCGGTGAGGAAACATGCCGACGACGAAACCCGGCCCGGGGCGGACCCCGGGCCGGGCCTCAAGCGTTGGCGGCGTCAAGCGCGACGGCGCTGAGACGACGGTGACGGCTCGGACTGTTCGTCCTGGTCATCGTCCTCGTCGTCGTCGTTGTACAGATCCGCGTACTGAGCGTACGGGTCGTCGTCCAACTCGTCGTCATCGTCCTCGACTGGCTCCGGATTAACCGGCCTCGACGGCGATGCGCCCAGCTCGTCGGCCAGACGTGAGAGATCCGTGCCGCCGCTGTTGTACTTCAGCTGGCGGGCGACCTTCGTCTGCTTGGCCTTGGCCCGGCCGCGCCCCATGGCTCGACCCCCTTAACGGCGGGGCTCGACGGCCCCGAGTCTTGACACGCGTTCATGATCCGGACGGCCTCCTTGGAGAGAGACCGGTCCGTAGGGCCTCAACGGTACCTGCTTCCGACGCCGCACGGTACGTCGCCCGCACGACGCGCGTCGGAACAGGGGATATTTGCGGCCCTGTCGTTCCTGGTCAGACCCGATTTTACCTTCTTCTAGCGCGAACTTGCTATCGGGCCGTGCTATCGGTCACGCCGAGGTCCCCGGACGGGCCCGTTCCGCCCCTGTCCGGGGACCTCGACGACGGCTCAACCCAGGCTCGGCCGCAGCCAGTCGGCGGCCAGGGTGCGCTCGGCGATCCGCTGCTCGGCGAGCCGGTCGGCGGCCACCGCGGGCGGCACTCCGTCGACCTTGGCGCGTTCGAATATGGCCAGCGTGGTGTCGTGGATCTTCGCGGCCTTCGCCTTGGCCCGTTCGAAGTCGAACCCGCGCAGTTCGTCGGCGACCTGGATGACGCCGCCGGCGTTCACCACGTAGTCGGGGGCGTAGAGGATGCCGCGGTCGGCGAGGTCCTTCTCGACACCGGGGCGGGCGAGCTGGTTGTTGGCCGCGCCGCAGACCACGGTGGCGGTCAGTGCGGCGACGGTCGGATCGTCGAGCGCGCCGCCCAGCGCGCAGGGGGCGTAGACGTCCAGCGGGGTGCGCACCAGCGCGTCGGCGTCGGCGACGGCGGTCACGCCCGGGTGGCGGGCGGTGATCCGCGCGACCGCGTCGGCGCGCACGTCGGTGACCACGACCTCGGCGCCGTCGTCGACGAGGTGCTCCACCAGGTGGTGGCCGACCTTGCCGACGCCCGCGACGCCGACCCGGCGGCCGCGCAGCGTCGGCTCGCCCCACTGGGCCTTGGCGGCCGCGCGCATGCCCTGGAAGACACCGAAGGCGGTGAGCACCGAGGAGTCGCCGGCGCCGCCGTTCTCGGGGGAGCGGCCGGTGGTCCAGCGGTTCTCGCGGGCGACCACGTCCATGTCGGCGACGTAGGTGCCGACGTCGCACGCGGTGACGTAGCGGCCGCCGAGCGAGGCCACGAAGCGGCCGTAGGCGAGCAGCAGCTCCTCGGTCTTGAGGGTGTCCGGGTCGCCGATGATGACGGCCTTGCCGCCGCCGTGGTCGAGACCGGCCAGGGCGTTCTTGTACGACATGCCGCGGGAGAGGTTGAGGGCGTCGTCCAGGGCCTGCTCGTCGGAGGAGTAGGCGTGGAAGCGCGTGCCGCCGAGGGCCGGGCCCAGGGCGGTGGAGTGGAGTGCGATCACGGCCCGCAGGCCGGTCGGGCGGTCCTGGCACAGGACGACCTGCTCGTGTCCGCCCTGTTCCGATCGGAACAGCTTGGCGATGACGGCGGCGCCGTTGCCGCCGTCGGTCTGACGTACGTCGGTCACGGTGGTGACTCCCATAGTCCGGTGGTGCTCGCGGTCCCATTGGGTTCGGGTGTCTCGCCCCCCGTACGGGTGGCGGAGGGTTCGATGGCCTCAGCGTAGGCCCTGCACCCAGTGGCCGGGATCACCTCCGGCGGAGGCGGTCCCGTGGGACGATCGGAGGCGTCGGCAGGGCGGGTACGGCGTTGGAGGAGCGGGCGTGGGCGGTTCGGCGGTACTGGTCCCGTACACGTCGTATCTGCGGGTGTACGAGCCGCTGGCGGCCTTTCCCGAGCCCGAACGCACCCACTGGTACCGGTATGCGGCCGCGGGCCGTGAGCGCGGCGCACAGGACGAGCTGAGGCAGTCGCTGGCCGGGCTGGTGCCGGTGCCGCCGATCGCGGTGCCGGTGCACGAGAGCCGGGAGGCGTTCATCGCCGAGGTGGGCGGGGTCACGCACGTCTGCCCGTGGCGGACCCGGCTGCGCGGCTGGATGGCGCTGGAGCAGCTGGAGGGACAGCTGCCGGCCCCGGTGCTCGACGCGATGGTGCCGCCGGTGGTCAGGCGGCAGGCCGCGGCCGACCACGAGGCGTGGCGCGAGCGGAACCCCGACGCGCGGCCCTGGATTCGCTCGGCGACCTGGCACGTGCCGGTGCGCTGGTTCATCCTCGTCGGCGACGACGAGCGGGAGTACGAACCGGTCGGCGCGGAGGACGCCACGGGCGGGTCCAAGCAGCCGATGATGCGCTACCGCACCCCGATGGTGCAGGCGCGGCGCCGGGTGGCACGCGGCCTGCGGGTGCTCAAGGAGGCGCTGGACGAGAGCCCGTTGGTCGACGGGCTGATCGACGTGGGGCGCTGGCTGGAGGAGTTCCACCCTCGCTCGCTGGTCGAACTGGACTACGGCGGGCTGGTGCACGTGATCGGCCCGGAGGCGCTGGCGGCGGACCGCTCGGCGGCGGACGCGGCCGAGGGGCTGGCGGCGCTGCGCGAGGGCGACTCGGCGGCGGCCGGCACGGCGTACGAGCGGCTGACCGATCGGTGGCGGGCGGTGCGCGAGCTCCAGTTCGCGAACTGAGCCGGGCCGTGGCGCACGGCGGGGCGGTCGGGATCTGACGGGTTGTTGTCTCCGGGTGGGCCGGGTGTTGTCTCCGGTCCGGCCCGCGACGTGCTTCTGCCCCTGGTGATGGTGCTATTGGCCCAAGCGTGACGCAGAGCACGTAACCGGACTCTTGCCTGCATCACCATCTGTCATGCCAAAATGGGACATCGGGTCCGCCTCGGGCTCGCATCGAAGGTGGGGATGTGGCGGATGATCGCGCTGTGACTGATCGTCACGTTGGTGTGACTGTCCGCTATGGCCCGGTCCATCGGCTTCCGTCGAGCTTGAACACCTGAGAGGGCAAATCCATCGGTTTGGCCGACGCGGCTGGACGGATGGTGTAGTTGTAGTGCCGAGGACAAGCCGTTCGTCCTATTACCGACTCGGCCCGCGTTCGCCCATATCGGGCAACGCGGGTCAAGGTGCAGAATTTAAGAGGAAAGAACCGCGTTGGTTCGGTTCTCTCGAGGAGGCCGCTCATGACCGCTCGCACCCCTGATGCCGAGCCGTTGCTAACACCCGCTGAGGTCGCCACCATGTTCCGCGTCGACCCGAAGACGGTCACGCGCTGGGCCAAGGCAGGCAAGCTCACGTCGATCCGCACGCTCGGCGGGCACCGCCGTTACCGCGAGGCGGAGGTCCGTGCGCTGCTTGCGGGCATTCCGCAGCAGCGCAGCGAGGCCTGACAGCCCTTTTGGGCGGCTTGTGGGGCCCCTACCCCATACGTCGCCGTCCGAAGGCCACCTGCCCCCATCAGGAGGCCCGAGGGGAGGGCGCACAGCAGGACGCAACACCGTATGACCGTAAGAGGATCGCATCGGACTCCGCCGGGTCCGATGCGATCCTCTTTTTTGTGTGCCCGGTCACACGCGATGCAGGTGGGTACCATTGCACATATTAAATCGAGAGCCTTGCGCAGGGCCTCCAGTTCCTTATGTGTCCCACAAGTTCGCGTGACTCCCGTCACATGTGCGGCACTTGAGGTTGTTGCCTACGATGCGGTAATGAACCGGCTTCGCCCGTTAGGGTCTTCGGCGGTGTCGCGCCTCCGCGGCCGCACCGGTCGCCGGCCCGGCGGGACGGAAGCCCTCAACTCCTCGCAGGCCGACGGGACTTGCCGGGCGCGTGGCCGGTCGCCCCGGCGCGCGGAACGGCCCGCACGCGCGCGCCTGGGGCCGCGGAGCGCGCCCCCGTGTGCCGGCGGGTCCCAGGGGGCGGCGGAAAGCCCGCGTACGGGGGTGTGGTTGGCGGTGTGGGGCCGCGACCTGGGTGGGGACGGCCGACGCTCGCCCGAGCCTGGACGGGACGGCGGATAGCCCGCCTCCCGGGGTTCGGGGGACGGGCTTTCGTTGTCTGGTGGGGTCCTGGCGGGATTTGCTGGGTCTGATTCGCGGCTGGCGCCGCGGGGCGCGGCCTGGGCCGGCCTCGCGGGGGACGGCGGAAAGCCCGTCTCCCGGGGTTCGGGGGACGGGCTTTCGCTGTCTGCTGCGGTCCTGGCGGGGTTTGCTGGGTCTGATCTGCGGCTGGCGTCGCGTGGCGCGGCCTTGGGGGGACGGCGGAAAGCCCGTCTCCCGGGGTTCGGGGGACGGGCTTTCGCTGTCTGCTGCGGTCCTGACGGGATTTGCTGGGTCTGGTCTGCGGCTGGCGCCGCGTGGCGCGGCCTCGCGGGGGACGGCGGAAAGCCCGCCTCCGGGGGTTCGGGGGGCGGGCTTTCGTTGTCTGGTGGGGTCCTGACGGGATTTGCTGGGTCTGATTCGCGGCTGGCGCCGCGTGGCGCGGCCTCGCGGGGGACGACGGAAAGCCCGCCTCCCCAGGTTCGGGTGACGGGCTTTGCCATCTGCTGCGGTCCTGACGGGATTTGAACCCGCGGCCTCCACCTTGACAGGGTGGCGAGCACTCCAAACTGCTCCACAGGACCTCGTTGCGAGTCAGACTGTACAGCAGGTCAGGGGGTGCGGTCGAACTCAGGACCAGGCGGCGTCGAGGGCCTTGAAGACGCGCTTGTCCGAGACCGGGAACGCGGTGCCGAGAGCGTGCGCGAAGTAGCTGACCCGCAGCTCCTCGATCATCCAGCGGATGTCGCGGACGGCGGCGGGGACCGGGCGTCCGGCCGGCTGGGCGGCCAGCAGCTCGGCGTACTCCGCCTGGATCTCGCGGACCTTCTCCATACGGGTGGTGTCGCGCTGGACGCCCGTCGGCATCTGCTGGAGGCGGCGGTCGGCGGCCACCAGGTAGCGCAGCAGGTCCGGGAGGCGTTTCAGGCCCGCACCGGTGACGAACCCGGGGTACACCAGCCCGGCGAGCTGCTCCTTGACGTCCTGGACGTTCGCGACCAGGACGAGGCTCGCGGTGTCCTTCAGCCGGCGCTCGCAGGAGTGCCAGGCCGCGAGGACCTGCTGGACCTGCTGGACAGAGCGCCCGGTCAGCTCGACCAGGTCGGCCCGTACCGCGTCGAACAGCTTGCGGTAGCTCTCCTCGTCCCAGGCGGGCCCGCCGTGCTCGGCGATCAGCCGGTCCGCGGCCGCGGTGGCGCAGTCCTCGAAGAGGCCCTGCACGCTGCCGTGCGGGTTGCGGGACAGCGCGAGCTTCTGCTGGTTGGAGAGCCGGTCTGCGGCGAACTTCGCCGGGTTGACCGGGACGTTCAGCAGGATCAGCCGGCGGGTGCCGCGCCACATCGCCTCGGCCTGCTCCGGCTCGGTGTCGAACAGCCGCACCGCGACCGTGGCACCCTCGTCCACCAGCGCCGGGTACGCCTTGACCGGCTGCCCGGCCCGCCGGGCCTCGAAGGTGCGCGGGAGGGCGCCCACCGTCCAGTCGGTGAGGCCGGTGCGCTGCTCCATGGTGGCCAGCGCCGGGTCCGAGGCCCGCTCGAACGCCTTGGTGATCGCCTCCCGCGTCTTCGGCCGCAGCCGCTGCTTGAGCGCGTCGAGGTCCTTGTCCTCCGCGTGGCCGGCGACCTTGCGGCGCCGCTCGTCCACCACCCGGAAGGTGATCTTGAGGTGGTCGGGCACCTTCGACAGGTCGAAGTCCTCCGCCGAGACCCGTACCCCGACCATCCGCTGGAGCTCCCGCGCCAGCACCACGGGCAGCGGGTCGGGGCCGGCCGCGACCCGGTCGAGGAACGCCTGCGCGTAGTTCGGCGCCGGGACGTAGTGGCGGCGGATCGGCTTGGGCAGTGAGCGGATCAGCTCGGTGACGACCTGCTCGCGCAGGCCGGGGATCTGCCAGTCGAAGCCGTCGGGCACCACCTGGTTGAGCACCTGGAGCGGGATGTGCACGGTCACGCCGTCGGCGTCCCCGCCCGGCTCGAACTGGTAGGTCACCCGGAACTTCAGCGCGCCCTGCCGCCAGGAGTCGGGGTAGTCGGCCTTGGTGACCGCCTCCGCGTTCTCGTTGATCAGCATGGAGTGCTCGAAGTTGAGCAACTCCGGTTCCTCGCGCCGCTTGTGCTTCCACCAGGAGTCGAAGTGGGCTCCGGACACCACGTGTTCGGGCAGCTTGCCGTCGTAGAAGTCGAAGAGCGTCTCGTCGTCGACGAGGATGTCGCGGCGGCGGGCGCGGTGCTCCAACTCCTCGACCTCGCCGAGGAGTTTGCGGTTGTCGTGGAAGAACTGGTGGTGGGTGCGCCAGTCGCCCTCGACCAGGGCGTTGCGGATGAACAGCTCGCGCGAGGTCTCCGGGTCGATCCGCCCGTAGTTGACCTTGCGCTGGGCGACCAGCGGGACGCCGTAGAGCGTCACCTTCTCGTACGCCATCACCGCGGCCTGGTCCTTCTCCCAGTGCGGCTCGCTGTAGCTGCGCTTGACCAGGTGCTCGGCGAGCGGCTCGACCCACTCCGGCTCGATCTTCGCGTTGACCCGCGCCCACAGCCGGGAGGTCTCCACCAGCTCGGCCGACATGATCCAGCGCGGCGGCTTCTTGAACAGCGCGGAGCCGGGGAAGACCGCGAACTTCGCGCTACGGGCGCCCAGGTACTCGTTCTTGTCGGTGTCCTTGAGGCCCAGGTGCGACAACAGCCCCGCGAGCAACGACACATGGACCCGCTGCGGGTCCGCCGCGTCCTGGTCGCCGGTGGGTTCGGGCTCGATGGTGATGCCGAGGGACCGGGCGACCGAGCGGAGCTGGCTGTAGATGTCCTGCCACTCGCGGATGCGCAGGTAGTTGAGGAACTCGGAACGGCACATCCGGCGGAAGGCGGAGGAGGACAACTCCTTCTGCTTGTCGCGCAGATACGCCCACAGGTGCAGGAAGGAGAGGAAGTCGCTGCTCTCGTCCTTGAACCGGGCGTGCTGCTGGTCGGCCTGCGCCTGCTTGTCGGCGGGGCGCTCGCGCGGGTCCTGGATGGACAGCGCGGCCGCGATCACCATCACCTCGCGCACGCAGCCGTTGCGGTCCGCCTCCAGCACCATGCGGGCCAGCCGTGGGTCGACCGGGAGCTGGGCGAGCTTGCGGCCGGTCTGGGTGAGCCGCTTGCGCGGGTCCTTCTGCTGGGGGTCGAGCGCGCCGAGCTCTTCGAGGAGCTGGACGCCGTCCTTGATGTTGCGGCTGTCGGGCGGGTCGATGAACGGGAACTTCGCGATGTCGCCGAGCCCGGCCGCCGTCATCTGCAGGATCACCGAGGCGAGGTTGGTGCGCAGGATCTCCGCGTCGGTGAACTCGGGACGGGACAGGAAGTCGTCCTCGTCGTAGAGCCGGATGCAGATGCCGTCGGAGGTGCGGCCGCAGCGGCCCTTGCGCTGGTTGGCGCTGGCCTGGCTGACCGGCTCGATCGGCAGCCGCTGCACCTTGGTGCGGTGGCTGTAGCGGGAGATGCGGGCGGTGCCGGGGTCGATCACGTAGCGGATGCCCGGGACGGTCAGCGAGGTCTCCGCCACGTTGGTGGCCAGCACGATGCGGCGGCCGGTGTGCTGCTGGAAGACGCGGTGCTGCTCCGCCGACGACAGCCGCGCGTACAGCGGCAGCACCTCGGTGCCGCGCAACTGCCGCTTGGTGAGGGCGTCGGCGGTGTCGCGGATCTCCCGCTCGCCGGAGAGGAAGACCAGGATGTCGCCCGGGCCCTCGGCCTGCAGTTCGTCCACCGCGTCGCTGATCGCGGTGATCTGGTCCCGGTCGGCCTCCGCGGAACCCTCTTCGAGGAGCGGCCGGTAGCGCACCTCGACCGGATACGTGCGCCCGCTCACCTCCACCACCGGGGCGTCGCCGAAGTGCCGGGAGAAGCGCTGCGGGTCGATCGTGGCGGAGGTGATGACGACCTTGAGGTCGGGGCGGCGCGGCAGCAGCTGGGCGAGGTAGCCGAGGATGAAGTCGATGTTGAGGCTGCGCTCGTGGGCCTCGTCGATGATGATCGTGTCGTAGGCGCGCAGCTCGCGGTCGGTCTGGATCTCGGCGAGCATGATGCCGTCGGTCATCAGTTTGACCAGGGTGGAGTCGCCCACCTGGTCGGTGAAGCGGACCTTCCAGCCGACCGCCTCGCCCAGCGGGGTGCGCAGCTCCTCCGCGACGCGCTCGGCGACCGTCCTGGCCGCGATCCGGCGCGGCTGGGTGTGGCCGATCAGGCCGCGCACGCCCCGGCCCAGCTCCAGGCAGATCTTCGGGATCTGGGTGGTCTTGCCGGAGCCGGTCTCGCCGGCGACGATCACCACCTGGTGGTCGCGGATCGCCGCGAGGATGTCGTCCTTCTTCTGGCTGACCGGCAGCGACTCGGGGTACGTGAGCCGCGGCACAGCAGCCTGGCGGGCGGCTATCCGGGCCTCGGCCCTCCCGATCTCCGTGTCGATCTCGGTGAGCGCCGCGGCGCGCGCCTCCGGCTTGCGGATGCGGCGGGCGCCGTCGAGCCGGCGGCCGAGCCGCTGCTCGTCGCGCGAGGAGAGCGCGGGGAGCCGCGCGGCGAGTCCGGAGAACTCGGCGGGGGAGGAGGGTTGCGTAGACATACGCGATCCAGCATCGCACCTGCCGGGGAGGACGGGCGAACCCATTTCGGCGGGGTTTTCGGGGCGTCCGGACGCGGGCGGGGTCCACGGGGCGCCCGCGGGTGGCCGCCGGCTGCCTACCGGGTGCCCACGCCAACGACGCAGGGCCCGTCTCCGATGGAGACGGGCCCTGCGTCGTGCGGTGGCTGGGGCCGGGGTCGAACCGGCGACCTACCGCTTTTCAGGCGGTCGCTCGTACCAACTGAGCTACCCAGCCGCAGCGGTCCTGACGGGATTTGAACCCGCGGCCTCCACCTTGACAGGGTGGCGAGCACTCCAAACTGCTCCACAGGACCTTGCTTGGTGCGGCACAAGTGTGACACATGATGTGCCCCGCTCTCGCACCGGTTTTTCGCGACGCCTGCGCCATGCCTTCCGGGACCCCGGAAACCTCTGGGGATTTCCTGTGACCGTTCGGACATTTCGGCGGGCTGATGTCGCTGGATCAGCGTAGCAGAATCGGGGCGGGGTCCCGTACGCACGAGGTCCGCGCGGGTGTGGGCAGGGCTTGGACAGGGCGCGGGGAGGGCTTTGACGGTGTCATGACGCGCTGGGTAGCGTGCGGCCATGGACGTGCTGAAGTACGTGGCTTTCGCCACCGACGCCTCCGGGGGGAACCCGGCGGGCGTGGTGCTGGACGCGACCGGCGCCGACGAGGCCGCGATGCTGGCCGTCGCCGCCGAAGTCGGCTACTCGGAGACGGCGTTCGCCGTACCGCGCCCCGACGGCGGCCTGGACGTCCGCTACTTCAGCCCGCTGGCCGAGGTGTCGTTCTGCGGGCACGCGACCATCGCCACCGCGGTCGCCCACGCGCGTGAGCACGGCCCCGGCGCACGGGACTTCCACACCCGGGCCGGGCTCGTCCGGGTCGGGACCTCGGTGGGGGCCGACGGCGTGATCACCGCCGAGTTGGTGAGCGTGCCGCCCAGGTCGGTGCCGCTCGCCCCGGACGACCTGGCGGAGTTGCTCGCCGCGCTGCGCTGGTCCGCGGCCGAACTGGACCCGGCACTGCCGCCGCGGATCGCCTACGCCGGCGCCTGGCACCCGGTGATCGCCGCCTCGACCCGGCAGCGGCTGGCCGCGCTCGACTACGACATGGCCGCGCTCGGCGACCTCATGCGCCGCCGCGACTGGACGACGGTCGACCTGGTCTGGCGGGAGTCGGCGACGGTCTTCCACGCCCGCAACCCCTTCCCGCCCGGTGGCGTGGTCGAGGACCCGGCCACGGGTGCGGCGGCCGGCGCGTTCGGCGGCTACCTGCGGGAACTCGGCCTGGTCGCACTGCCGGCCGAGCTCACCGTCCACCAGGGCGACGACATGGGCCGGCCGAGCGTGCTCACGGTCGGCGTCCCCATGGACCCGGCCGAGGGCATCAGCGTGCGCGGCGCGGCCGTACCGATCCCGGACTGACGTCAGGCCCGGCGCCGCGCGTCACCCGTACGGGGGCGGTACGGCCGGCTCGGGACGGGTCCCGGGTCGCACCGGGTAGACCTGGGGGAGCCGCCGGAAGGGGCGGACCCGGGTGGACCGGGGGCGCGAGCGGGGAGTCGAGCGATGGCCGGACACATGCGGTGCGGGTACGTTGCGGGCGCGGTGGTGGCGGCCGCGGTACTGGCGGGATGCGGGTCGGGCGGGCGCGGCGGCGGGCACGGGAGCGGGACCGCCCAGGGGGCCGGGCGCACACCGGCGACCACCGCGGCCTCGACCTCCACCGCGCCGGCGCCCGCGCCGCCCCCGGTCCCGCCGGCCACCGCGACCACTCCCGCCCCCGCGTCCCCGAGCGCCGGCACCACCACTGATCTCCACGCCTGCTACGACGGCACCTGCGAGATCACCGTCTCCCGGCCGGTCACCATCCCGGTGGACAGCCGGTTCGGCTTCTCCGCGTTCAAGGTCACCCGGATCGGCCCCGACGGCGTCACCATCGAGGCGAACGGCGGCGGGACCCACCTGGAGTCCGGGGTCAGCCCCGGCGGCACCGCCGCGCTGAACGGCATCTCGGTACGGGTCGGGTCGGTGCACGGGGGCACCGCGGACCTGTCGATCTCGCACCGCTGATCCGCCGCGCGGGCGGTCAGGTGCTCGGCTTGGCCAGGAGGAGCTCGGTGTTGTGGTCGGCGGAGGTACCGAGCTTGGCGGCGGGGGTGGCGTAGGGGTCGTTGAAGGAGAGCTCGCGGTAGAGGGCGGCGAGGTTGGGCTCGGTGGTGGTGCCGAAGTCGGTCGCGTAGGGGGCGGCGGACTCGACGAGGGTGGTGAAGAGCGACAGGGTGCCGTCGTGGTTGTCGGCGATCTCGATCAGCCGGGCGTGCTGCGGGAAGTCGACGTGGGAGGCGGTGTTGATCTCCCAGAAGGCCCGCTCGGGGACGGCGTGGCCGTGCGGGGTGATGAGGTTGGCGTGCGTGTGGCCGTTCACCCAGGCCACCACGTTGGGGTAGCGCTGCAGCAGGGTGACGAGTCCGGTGCCGGTGTGCCGGCCGTCGAGGAGGTTGTACGGGTCGGGCAGCGTGTTGCCCATGGTGGTGCTGGTGTGGTGGCTGAACAGGACGACGAGCTGGTCCTGCGAGCCGCGCCGGACCACGTTGCCGTCGG
This sequence comes from Streptomyces sp. NBC_00448, assembly GCF_036014115.1. Taxonomy (NCBI): domain Bacteria; kingdom Bacillati; phylum Actinomycetota; class Actinomycetes; order Kitasatosporales; family Streptomycetaceae; genus Streptomyces; species Streptomyces sp. NBC_00448. Next base: position 4,412,705 of record NZ_CP107913.1, on the reverse strand, counting down.
TGTCGTACCAGTGGGTGCTGTACGACTGGAGCACCGACTCCAGCCACTTGAGCTGGGCGGAGCCGATGGAGCCGTCCGCCCACCCGGCGCGGTTGGTGGTGTCGAGGCTGACGCCGAGGACGCCGTCGGAGATCGGGAAGGTGTAGTAGAGCTTGCCGCTGTCGGCCGCCGCCGGGGTGAAGCCGTGGCCGTACGGGCCGGGGCCGGTGCGGGCGGTGGCGAGGTGAGCCTGGGCGAACTGCTTCGGGGTGAAGGGGGCGCGGCGGGCGTCGGGGGTGACCGAGCGGACCGGGCCGCCGCCTTCGAGCAGGCCGAGCAGGAGGGCGACCGCGGTCGCCGGGTCGTGCTGGATCGCGTCGGCGAGCTTGGCCGCGGTCGCGTCGTCCACGCCCTCGATCTTGCCGCCGCCGGTGTAGAGCGAGCCCAGCAGGCCCAGGTCGGGCAGGGTGCCCTCGATGCTGTCGTCGTGGTTGCCGACCGTGGTGTACCAGGGGGTGCGCAGCCCGGTCGCGGTGAACGGCTTCCCGGCCGCGGCCAGGAAGCCCGGCACCTGCGGGAAGCCGGCCGCCTTGTAGTGGTCCTGGTAGGACGACTCGGGGTTCCAGTACAGCGCGGAACCGGAGTTCTGCACGCCCTCGTACCGCGAGGTGTCCCCGGTGTTCGGAGTGATCGCGCCGCCGCTCATCACCGTGAGGTACCAGTCGAGTTCGACCTGCTCGTGGTTGTCGGTGTTGTCGCCGGTCGCCATCACCAGCGAGAACGGCAGGCCCGTGTAGGGGCCGCCGGAAAGGGAGTTGACCCGGTCCACCAGTGAGGCCGCGCCGCGCACGGTCAGCGCCTCGTGCGGGCGGTAGGCGGAGTCGATGTACTGCGCCAGGTACTCGAAGCGCACGGGCGACTCGGTGTCGGCCAGGTGCAGGTCGGTGAACTGCACGAAGGAGGCGAGCCCGGTCCGCGTGGTGTCCCGCCCGGAGCCGGCCGCGGCCAGCTCGCCGCGTACCACCAGCGGCCAACCGGGCCCGGCCGCAAGCCTCTTGTACGTGCCGGTGCCGGTCGCCGTCGCGGCCTGGGCGAGCGTGGTGCCCTCGACCGCGACGGCGCGCGCGGCGGTCGTGGCGACCGCGCGGTCGTGGGCCGCGGCCGACGCGAACGGGCTGTCCACCAGGGTCAGGGCGGCGGCCGCCGCCGCGGCGGAGGCACCGGAGAGGAACTGGCGTCTGCTGGCTGCGCGCATGGACAAGTCTCCTGACGGTGGGCGGGGTTGGCGCTCGTGCGGCTGCTGCTCCGGCCCTTCGCCGGCCGGGGTGTCGGGCGTCGCTCGGCCCGTGCCGGTGACGTGCCCGGCGCGCGCTCAGCTCCGTATTACCAGCCGGTAATGGCCAACCGCCAGGGTGCCGCCGCATCTTCACGGCGGGTTGGCCGCCGCGTGAACCGGCCGTGAAGCGAGGGCGGCGGTACGCGGCGGAGGTCCGTACGGGAGGACGTGGCCGGGTTCGGGTTCGCGGGGTGAAGTGCGGCTGTGCTCGGGGGAGTTCAGCTCTGGGCGGTCGGGCGGATCACGATCTCGTTGACGTCCACGTCCGCCGGCTGCTCGATGGCGTAGCCGATGGCCCGGGCGATGGCGTCCGGCGGGATGGCGATCTCGTCGCGCTTGGCGAGGAGTTCGGCGCGCACCTGCGGGTCGGCCGCACCCGCCGCGAAGTCGGTGTGCACGAAACCGGGGGAGACGGAGGTGACGCGGATGTGCGGGCCCGCCTCCTGGCGCAGGCCCTCGCAGATGGTGCGGGCGGCGTTCTTGGTCGCCGCGTAGACCACCTGGCCGGGGACGATCCGCAGGCCCGCGGTGGACAGGGTCGTGACGAAGTGCCCCGAGCCCTGGGCGCGGAAGACCGGCAGGGCCGCGGCGATGCCGTGCAGCAGGCCCTTCACGTTGATGTCGACCATGTCCGCCCAGTCCTCGACCCGCAGGTCGTCGAGCGGGGAGACCGGGCCGATGCCGGCGTTGCCCACCAGGACGTCGAGCCGGCCGAAGCGCTGCCCGGCGAGGGCGACGAGCGCCGCCAGGTCCTCGCTGCGGCGTACGTCGGTCCTGGCGGTGACGGCCTCGCCGCCGGCCGCGGTGATCCGCGCGGCGAGCGCGTCCAGCCGGTCGGTGCGGCGCGCGCCGAGCACCAGCCGGGCGCCGCGCGCGGCGAGCAGCAGTGCGGTGGCCTCGCCGATGCCGCTGCTCGCGCCGGTGAGGGCGACGACCTTGCCGCGCAGCGGGGGCGTGGGGGATGAGGGGGACGCGGCGGAGGCGGGGGTCGCGGGTGCTGCGGTGGACATGGACTGCTCCTTGCCGGGGGTTCGCGGTATCGTCGGAACGGGAAGCGGACACGCGTCCGCTTCCATTCCAACGTAGCGGACAGATGTCCGCTTAGCAAAGGAAGGAAGGGCGCCTCGTGACCGAGCGAGCACCTCGGCGGGCCGACGCGGAGCAGAACCGGGCCCGGATCGTGGACGTGGCCCGGGTCGCGCTGACCGAGTCGGCCGACGCGACGCTGAACTCGATCGCGAAGCGCGCGGGGGTCGGCCAGGGCACGCTCTACCGGCACTTCGCCACCCGTGAGGCGCTGCTGCTGGCCGTCTACCGGCAGGACATCGAGGAACTGCTGCGCGCCGCGCCCGAGTTGCTGCGCGCGCACGAGCAGCGGCCGCTGGAGGCCCTGCGGCTGTGGCTGGACCGGCTGGCGGCGTACGGCCGGATCAAGCACGGCGTCGCGCAGGCCGTGGAGGCCGCGACCCGGGCGGACCTGTCCAACGAGTACTACGGCCGGGTGATCGACACGATCGGCTCGCTGCTGCTGGCCGGGCAGGACGCCGGCGCCGTGCGGGCCGACGTGGACGCGCCGGACGTGCTGCTCCTGGTGGACTTCCTGTGGCGCAGCGACCAGGGGCCGGACTGGGAGCCGCGCACCCGGCACCTGCTCGGCCTCGTGCTCGACGGGCTGCGGGCGCGGCCGGGGGCTTCGGCCGGGGCTTCGGCGGGGTTTTCGGCGGAGGCTTCAGCGGGGGCGTGACCCGGGAACGCGACCCGGGCGTCCCTCAGCCGTCGGTGTCGGTCCCGTGCCCGTTTCCGTTCCCGTGCGCGGTGGCGTCCGCGTGCTCGTCGCCGGAGCCGTCCTCGTCCGGCTCGGTCTCCATCAGGTCCAGGTCCGGCGGCACCAGCGTGGTGGACTCGACCAGGCCCTTGAGGAGGTTGTGCAGGAGGTTGTTGTCCCACGGGGTGCCCGCGTCGCCGTCGTGCATCAGCGGGTACGGGAAGCCGCCTTCGTGCAATCGCCGCCGTACGGAGGCGAGTTTGTACTCGATCCGGCGCACGCTCCAGTTGCCGTCGGGGCGCAGGTACGCGAGTTGCTCGGCGGTCTGCCGGTACGCCAGCGGGCGCGGGCCGTCCTCGTAGAGCAGGTAGTGCTGGCCCATGACGACCAGCAGCAGCCGTTCGTCGTCGTCCAGCGGCCACAGCTTGGGCGGCAGGGTCTCGGCGCGGCGGCGGGGTACGGAGCCGCGCTCGTCGTGGCCGGTGACGTACAGCTCGACCAGGTGCTCGCGGAAGCCGGAGCCCTTGACGAAGACCGGGGTGTAGCCGGGGACGAGCGGGATCGGGTCGGTGGTGGTGTGCATCAGGCGGCCGTGCGGCAGGCGGACGAGCTGCCGGCCGGTGTTGCGCAGCCACCACTGGCGCTTGCGGTAGGTGAGTTCGCCGTGCCGGCGGCTGACCCGCAGGTCGTCCTCGCCGACCGGCAGGTCCACGTCGTCCGGGCGCTCGCCGCGGCCGAACCTGACCACCAGCCCGGCGCGCGGTGCCACCTTGATGCCGCCGGTCACGGTGCGGGCGTGGAGCGTGCCGGGGCTGGCGGGCGCGGCGCCCCGCGCGAGGCTGTCCGGGCTGTTCACTGTCTCCTCCTCATCGGCGGCGGGGGTGGGCCGTGCGCTCCCCTCCGGTGCACGGCCCCGCGGTGTCCCCCGTGCGCCTTCCACTCTCGTCGCGCACCTCTTTGTCCGAGTGTGCCCGGCCGGCGCGGGACCCCTCCGCAGACGGGTCAGCGGGTGGGGAGCCGGGCGGCGGCCGCGGCGGCGAGCTGGGTCGCCATGGAGCGCAGCCTCGCGTCGCCGCCCGAGCCGCTGACCTCCAACTCGAAGGTCTCGGCGAGCCGGTCGCCGTGGTCGTCGGTGTAGGTGCGGTAGACCACCTCGACCACGGCGGTGTGGTCGCCGTCGGAGTCGGGCGGGGCGACGAAGGCGCGGTGGCCGCCGAGGCGGGTGGAGGTGCCGTCGTCGGCGGTGGGCAGATCGCCTCGGTCGAAGGCGAGGTCGACGTCGATGTCGCTGGTGGTGCTCTGCCACGAGCAGTCCCAGTTGCCGTAGGAGACGTCCGGGTCGTTGGCGTCGATGCCGGGGACGACTTCGAGCGCCGTCGCGGTCAGCAGCGTGCAGGCATCCGTGTCGACCAGCGACTCGGCGGGCAACGCGGGTGTGCGGCGCGGGAGTTGGCCGCCGGTCGGCACGGCGTTGAGGGCGGCGACCGCGGCGGTGGTGGCGGTGTCGGCCATGCCGCACAGCACGGTGGAGGAGGGGTCGGAGTCGTCGGCCGGCTTCGCGGTGACGACGGCGTGCACGCTGGTGGAACGGTGCCGCCCGCCGTGATCGTGGCCGCCGTTGGCGCTGTTGCCGCCGCCGGTGTCCGTTGCGCCGTCGAGCAGGAGCGTACGGTCGCACTCGCCGCCGTCCGCGGGCTCGTCCACGACGCGCACCCGGCCCGCGGTGTGCACGGTGCCGGTGGGCTGCGCCGAGCCGTCGACGAACTCCACCTCGATGTCGATCTCCGGCCCGGACCTGGTGTCCACGATGACGTCGCACCGGTCGAAGTTGCCGTACGCCGGGTCGAGTTCGGCGTCGCCGTACTGCGCCAGCGCGGCGGGCTTCGCGAGCGCGCAGGGGTCGGCGGTGCGCTGGTCGCCGACGAGGGCCGCGGAGACGGAGCCGGCGGACGTGGGCGCCTTCGGCGCGGGGCGGCCCGAGGGCGCGGAACCGGGTGCGGCCGACGCCCCGCCCGAGCCGCCGCTCGCCGCCCACACTCCGGCGGCCGCCGCCAGCACGACCACGGCCGCGGAAGCCGCGACGACCGACCGCAGGTGGTCCCGTAGGTATCGGCCGGGACGGAATCGGCCGGGACGGAAGCGGGCAGGGCGGAACGGGCCGGGAGGAAAGCGGGCGGGCTCCGAACCGTCCTCCGCCGTACCGCTGCTGCGTTCCGTCGGCTCCAACAGGTCCGGGAGCGCGGGCAGTTCGGCGACCGGTCCGGCCGCCGTGCGCAGCAGCTCCAGCGCCTCGGCGGCGGTGGGCCGCGCGCCCGGGTCGCGGCGCAGCATCGCGGTCAGGGGCTCCCGCAACGGGCCCACGTCGGCGGTCAGTTCGACGTTCCGCCGGGATTCCGGGCCCGGCCGGTACGATCCCGCGCCCGGCGCACCCGGGGGCCGCGGCGGATCTCCGCTGATCAGGGCGTACACCATGGCGGCGAGCGAGAAGACGTCCGAGGCGGGCTCTGGCTGCCCGCGGACGACTTCGGGGGCGGCGTAGTCGGGGGTGTAGCCGATCGCGCTGTTCGGGGTGATGGTCTCCTTGCCGCCGACCCGGTACGCGGCGCCGAAGTCGGCGAGTTTCACGGTGCGGGGGCCGGCGGCCACGACGTTGCCCGGTTTGATGTCGCCGTGCACGATGCCCTCCGTGTGCAGGGCGATCAGCGCGTCCGCGATCTGCGCGCCGAGGTGGGCGGCGAGGTGCGGGGGCAGGGGCGGGCGGTGGTCCAGGCTGCCGCCGGGGGCGTACTCCATCACGAGGTAGGTGGTGGCGCGGTTGCGCCGGCCGACGCGGACGGCGTCGTGCAGGGTCACCACGTGGGCGTGGCTGAAACGGGCGAGGACGCGGGCTTCGGCGCGGAGCCGGTCGAAGCCGGTGGGGCTTTCGACGCCCAGGACCCTTTTCAGGACGACGTCCCGGCCCAGTTCCTCGTCGTGGGCGAGCCAGACTTCGCCCGAGCCGCCTCGGATCGGGCCTTTCGTCAGGCGGTAGCGCTCGCCGACCTTCGTACCCAGGCGCACTTGCGCCTCCCTCACCCGTCACGCACGACCCATCCGCCGCAGCCAGTATGGCCGCCCCCGACCCTCCGGGGTGGCTGGTTCTGTCGGTTGCGGGGTCACCTGGCGGTGGGGGGTCCTGGTGTGCCCCCGCTGGGGGTTCCCTGGGTGGGCTCGGCCTGGTTGGGGGTGGGCGCAGGCGGCAGGGTGGGGGCGAGGGCGTTCGGCTGGCCGGGGCGCCGGGATCGCGTGACCGTGGATGAGGGGGCGGCCACGGCTCTGAGGGAGTGAGGGCATGACGCACTGGAACGACGCGGACCTGGAGAAGATCGGTACGTCCGGGGAACTCGACCTGCGGTCCAATCGCGCCGACGGCACCCTGCGGGCGCCGGTGACCATGTGGGTGGTACGCGTGGGGGACCGCCTCTACGTGCGCTCGGTGAAGGGCACGGACGGCCCCTGGTACCAGGGCACGCGGTCCCGGCACGAGGGCCTCGTCGAGGCCGGAGGTGTACGGCGGCAGGTGGCGTTCCGCGACGCCGATCCCGAAGAGTACGCGGACGTGGACGCCGCGTATCGCACGAAGTACGGGCGCTACACGGGCATCGTCGAGCACGTCCTGACCGAGGGTGCCCGGACCGCCACGCTCGGGCTCGAACCGCGCTGACGCCCGACCCCGGCCGGCCGCCCCGCCGACCCCCGCACCCGGATCACCCGGATCACCCGGATCACCCGGGACATCCCAGACACCGTGAGGAACACCTGCTCATGCGCGCCACACTGCTGTACGCGGCCGACGACATACGCGTCGAGGACGTCGCCGACCCCGAGATCAAGAACCCGACCGACGCGGTCGTACGGATCGTGCTGTCCTGCGTCTGCGGCAGCGACCTGTGGCCGTACAAGTCGCTGCCGCCCACGGACAACCCTCGCCACATGGGGCACGAGTTCCTCGGGGTCGTGGAGGAGGTCGGCTCCGAGGTGCGCGGGTTGCGGGCCGGCGACGTGGTCGTGGCGCCCTTCGTCTACGCCGACAACACCTGCGTGTACTGCCGGGAGGGGCTGCAGACCTCGTGCCTGCACGGCGGGCAGTGGGGCGTGAACGGTGTGGACGGCGGTCAGGGGCAGGTCGCGCGCGTGCCGTACGCCGACGGGACCCTGGTCAGGCTGCCGGTCGCGGAGGACTCGGAACTGCTGCCGGACCTGCTGACGCTCTCCGACGTCCTCTGCACCGGGTACCACGCGGCGCGCACCGCGGGGGTCGGGCGCGGCGACAGCGTCACCGTCGTCGGCGACGGCGCGGTGGGGCTGGCCGCGGTGATCTCCGCGAAGCTGCTGGGCGCCGAGCAGATCATTCTCATGGGGCGGCACAAGGTCCGCACCGACCTCGGGCGCGACTTCGGTGCCACTGAGGTGGTGGCCGAGCGGGGTGAGGCGGGCGTCGCCCGTGTGCGGGAGCTGACCCGCGGGGAGGGCACCCGCAAGGTGCTCGAATGCGTCGGGCTCAAGGACGCGATCGTGCAGAGTTTCGGGGTGGTGCGGGCCGGCGGCACCATCAGCCGGGTCGGTGCGCCGCAGTTCTCCGAAGTGCCCTTCGGGTTCCCCGACTTCATGCGCAACATCACGCTCACGGGTGGGGTGGCGCCCGCGCGGGCGTACATCGAGGAGCTGATGCCGCACGTGCTGGACGGCTCCATCACGCCGGGGCGGGTCTTCGACCGTACGGTCGGGCTGGAGGAGATCGCCGACGGGTACCGGGCGATGAATGAACGCGAGGCCCTCAAGGTGCTTGTGCGCCCCTGACCCTCCGGGGTGGGTGGTGCTGTCGGTTGAGGGACCACCTGGCGGTGGGGCTGGTCGACGAGGTGATCGGCTGCGGGTGCCTGCTGCTGGTCGTGGCGGCGGTGGTCACGGGGATCGTGCTGCTGGTCTCGCACTGGGACGCGATGTTCGCCGGGTCCGGGTCCGGGTCCGGGTCGGGGCGCGGCTCCCCGGTGCCGTCCGGCACGGCCGCGGGGGCGTCCTCGAAGGCGTCGGCGAAGGCCACCGCGACCGCCAAGGCCACGGCCACGGCCACCGTCTGCCCGGAGGTGCTGCTCGAAGCGCTCCCGTTGAAGTATCGCAAGGGCACCGAACTGCTCGCGGTGTACCGGCGCGCGGACGGGGCGGAGGAGTACGCCTTCTGCCACACCTCCGGCGGCGACTTCTACTTCAACGACCGCCCGCCCGGCCCGTCCGGCACCATCGAGGGCGCCAGCGCGGCGAAGCGGATCACCGGCGGCTTCGACGTGCCCGTCGACGGGACCGGTGCGACGGGCAGCGTCGACTACCGCTTCGTGTCGGGGAAGTTGACCGCGTACGAGGGCGGCAAGGCGACGTGGAGCGCGTCGTACGTCTCGAAGTCGGCGCTGTGAGCGGCCCGGACCTACGGCGGAGAGGGCCGGAGAGCATCGGCCGTACGGCGGCGCGGTGCGGCCCGACCGCCAACGGACGTACGGTCAGCGGGCGTTGGCGGGCGCGGGCGCGGTTTCGGCGTCAGCGCCATCGCCATCAGCATGGGCATCGGCGAGGAACTTGCGGGCCACCGCACCGTTGTACTTGGCGAACATCGCGCCCAGCGTGTGCAGTTCCTCCTCGGTCCAGCCGCCGAGCAGGTCGGCCAGGCTCTCCGCGCGGGCGGTGCGGACCGCGTCCATGCGGCGCAGCCCGGCGGCCGTCGGCGTGATGATGCTGCGCCGGCGGTCGGTGGCGGCCGCCGCGCGCTCGACCAGGCCCTGCCGGCACAGCGCCGAGACCTGCCGTCCCGCGGTGGACGGATCGAGGCCGAGCGAGGCGGCCAGCGTGTTGATGTCCTGCGGCCCGACCTCGGAGAGCGTGCGCAGCAGCAGGTACTCCGCCCGGTCCAGATCGTCGTGGATGTCGGTGCGGCGGTAGAACATCTCGAAATTGCGCACCAGCACCGCGGTCTGGCGTTCGATCACGTCAAGCGCCTCAAGGCTGCCGTCCACGCTCACGGGTCTCGCTCCAATACCGGTACGATGCATGTTAATATCGGCATTATACCGATGATTGTCGGTGGCCCGGGGAGTGCACGGCGGGGAGCTGTGACAGGGCCCGACCAGGGCAGCGTAGGGCAGGACGGACGCCGGAACCGGGGCGTCGCCTGCGCCACCTGCATCACCTGCGCCACCGGGCGAGTACGGCTGGACCGACGGCCGCGGGCACCGCGCGAACCGCGGAACCCGTGCGGTGCCCGCGGTGGGTGCGGGCACCGAGGGCAGCGAGGGCACGGCGAGAGGGGCACTGGACACGTATGGCGGCTACCGGCTGGATATCCGAGACGTGGGACCGTGTGGTCGGCTCCGACCCGGGACTTCAGCGGCTGCGCTCCGCGCTGTCCGCCGCGGTCGCGATGAGCACGACGCTCGGCATCGAGTACGTGTACGGCCGGGTCACCGACCGCGGCCCGCAGGGCACCCTCGTGGTGATGCTGCTCGGCACCATGATGGCGATGATGGGCTCGATGGCGCTGGGCGACGCCGCCGGGGCCCGGCGGAAGATCGCCACCGCCGTGTTCTTCCCGGTCGCGCTCGGCGCCGGCATGACCGTCGGGGTCTGCGTGGCCGGGCACACCGACACCAAGCTCGCGGTCTTCGTGGCCGTGATGTTCGTGGCCGTCTTCATCCGCAGGTTCGGCATGCCGTTCTTCTTCTACGGCTTCATGATCTGGATGGGCTACTTCTTCGCGTCCTTCCTCGGCGCCACCTTCGCCCAACTCCCCTCCCTGCTGATCGCGGTCGCCATCGCCGCCGCCTGGGTGCTGCTGCTGATGACGACGGTGCTGCGTACGCACGCGCAGCGCACCCTGGCCCGGGTCCGGCGGGCGTTCGGCGCCCGGGCCCGCTCGGTCGCCCGGGTCTGCGCCGACCTGCTGGAGGCCGACCCGCGGGACGCGCGCCGGCTGGCCCGGCTGCGCCGCAAGCTGCACTCGCGGCAGCTCCGGCTGGCCGAGACCGCGCTGGTGATAGAGGGCTGGTCGGGCACGCCGGGCGCGATCCCGCAGGGCTTCTCGGCCGCGACCGTACGGCGCCGGGTGCTCGACGCCCATCTCGCGATCGACGCACTGGCCACCGCCGCTGATGCGATGGCCGGGACCGACGCGCGGCACATCGCGGACGCGGCGAGGATCGCCGATCATCTGGCCGGCAGCGACTACGACGCGGCCGAGCGGGCCGCGCGCAGGCTTCTCGACCGGTACGACGAGGCGGGCCGGACCGACCCGGCCCCGGCCTCGGTCCAGGCCCCCGCGTCAGCCCCGTTCCCGGCCTCGGCCCCTGCGCCGGCCCCGGACTCAGCCTCGGCCGCGGCGGCGAACCGGGCCGCGCTGCGGGACGTCGACTGCCTCGCGCACCATCTGGCCACCGCCGCCTGGGAGTTCACCACGCTCACCGGGCAGGCCGGGGTGCCCGACACGGCCGTCGACGGCGAGGAGGTCTTCGAACCCGCGGTCACGCTCGCGATGGGCGCGCTGCCCGGGTCCGCCGCCGTGGCCTTCTCGGTCAGCGCGCGCAGCCGCTGGAACCCGCTCGGGAAACTCTCGCTCACCACCCGGCAGGCGGTCCAGGTCGCGGTCGCGGGCACCCTCGCGATCCTCGTCGGGCGCGAGCTGTCGCAGGCCCGCTACTACTGGGCGGTGATCGCGACGTTCATCGCCTTCACCGGCACCGCGACCCGCTCCGAGACGTTCATCAAGGCGAGCAACCGCGTGGTCGGCACGCTGGTCGGGCTCGGCGCGGGCATCGGCCTGGCCCACCTCACCGCGGGGCACACCTACTGGATCATCACGGTCATCATCCTCAGCATGTCCTGCGGGTTCTACCTGGTGAGCATCTCCTACGCGGCCATGATCTTCTTCGTCACGATCATGGTCTCCCAGCTCTACAGCGAACTGCACGAGTTCACCGCGGGGTTGCTGATGCTGCGGCTGGAGGAGACCGCGATAGGGGCGGCGATCGGGATCGGCGTCGCGCTGGTCGTCCTGCCGACCAGCACCCGGGACACCGTCTACAGCGCACGGGTCGGCTACTACACCGCGCTCGGCGAGCTGTTGCGGGCGTGCGCGGCGCAACTCGCGGGCGAGCCGGCCGCGGAGGCGCCCGGGCTGGACGCGCAGGTGCGGGTGGTCGACCACCGACTTCAGCAACTCGCGCTGGTGGCAAGGCCGTTGACCCGGCCGCTGGTCTGGGGGAACGACCCCCGGGTGATGCGGCACCGGCTCACGCTCTACGCCGCCGTCACCCGGCAGATCAGGGCGCTCGCGGTGGGGCCGCGGCGTGCCCCCGGGTTGCCGCCGGCGCCGCACCTCGCCGCCGCCGCGCGGGCGCTCGCCGATGCCGCGACCGCGCTCGCGCTCGCGCCGAGTCCGCAGAGCCGGCCGGCCGCGGAGGTGGAGCGGGCGCTTCGGGCCGCCGACGCCGCCATGCTCGCGGCTCGGCCCGCACCCGGGACCGTACTTCCCGCGGTGACCCGGCCGTTGCTCCGCCTGCGCCAACTGCTGCGCGAACTCGCGGTCCAAGGGCCCGCCCCCGAAACCCCCGGGTCGTCCGCCCCCACCTCGCGCATCGTCGCCACCAGCGACGGCACCACCCCCTCCCGTTCTGTCGGCCCCCGGACCACGATCCGGTAGGGGGCGCGGCGCATCGCCGCTACGGTGCGGCGCCGGGTGCCCGGGAAGATGGCGCACGGCTCTGTTACGGGTGAGCCGGTGTGGTCATAATGCGAAATATGAGCTCGGTGATCACCGTGGTGTCGGTCGCATTGGTGATCGCGGGCGCCGCGGCGGCGCTGTTCTGGCTGGTGCGGGGGCGAAGGGGGTTCGGCACCCCCGCGGACCGGGCCGCGTTCGCGACGTTGCACCAGGCGTCACTGGCGGCGCCACCCCTGCGGGACGGCCTGAACGCGGACTCCGCGAAGCGGGCGGCGCGCCATCTGAGGGAACTGCTGGGCACGCCGGCGCTGGCGGTGGTGGGGGAGGAGACCCTCCTCGCGTGGGAGGGCCCGGGTCGCAGGCACGCGGCTCAGGCGGTCGCGCACGCGAAGGACGCGATGGACGCCGGCCGGCCGTGGGTGGTGCCCGCGGAGGCGATCGCGTGCGAGGACCTGGACTGCCCGGTGCGCAGCGCCGTGGTGGTGCCGCTGGTGGTGGACGGCCTGGTGGTGGGCGCGCTGTCGGTGTACGCGCGGCAGGTGTCGGCGGGGCTGGTCCGGGCCGCGGGCGAGGTCGCGCACTGGATGATCTCGCAGCTCGAACTCGCCGAGCTGGACCGGTCCAGAACCCGGGTGATCGAGGCGGAGTTGAAGGCGCTGCGCGCGCAGATCTCCCCGCACTTCGTCTACAACTCGCTCACCGCGATCGCGTCGTTCGTCCGCACCGACCCGGACCAGGCCCGCGAACTGCTTCTGGAATTCGCAGAGTTGACCCGATACAGCCTGCGCCGGCACGGCGAGTTCAGCACACTCGCCGAGGAGTTGCACTCGGTGGACCGCTATCTGCGCCTGGAACGGGCCCGGTTCGGCGCGCGGCTGCGGGTGGACCTGCTGATCGCCCCCGAAGTGCTGCCGGTGGCGGTGCCGTTCCTCTGCCTGCAGCCGCTGGTGGAGAACGCGGTGCGGCACGGCCTCGGCCCGAAGGCCAGTTCGGGCCGGATCACGATCCGGGCCGAGGACGCCGGTGCGGAGTGCCGGATCAGTGTGGAGGACGACGGCGTGGGCATGGACCCTGAGCAGGTGCGCGCACAACTCGCCGGGAAGGCCGGCGGGGACTCGCTGGGCCTGGGCAATGTGGACGAACGGCTGCGCGCGGTGTTCGGCGACGAGTACGGGTTGGTGGTGGAGACCGCACGGGGTGCGGGGACGAAGATCAACGTCAGGGTGCCCAAGTACCGGAACGGGGTGCACGCTTCGTGAGACCACTGCAGGTCCTCGCGGTGGACGACGAGCCGCCCGCGCTGGAGGAGTTGACGTATCTGCTGCGCGGCGACCGGCGGGTGGGCCGGGTGCTGGCGGCGGGCGGTAGCGAGGAGGCGCTGCGGCTGCTGGAGGACGGCAGCACCGACGCGGTCTTCCTGGACATCCGCATGCCCGGGCTGGACGGTCTGGACCTGATGCGCGTGCTCGGCCGGTTCGCGCACCCGCCGGCGGTGGTGTTCGTCACCGCCTACGAGGACTTCGCGGTGTCGGCGTTCGCCCTCAACGCCTGCGACTACCTGCTCAAGCCGGTCGGCCCGCAGCGCCTGGCGGAGGCGGTACGACGGGTGGCCGCGCTGATCGAGAGCGGCGGTACGGCCCCGGGCGCCCCGGGTTCACCCGTACCCGACCCGGCACCCGCATCTCCGCCCGACCCCAACGCCCCTCCGGCGCAGGACCGTTCGGCACCGGACCGGCTCATGCAGTCGGGCTGGCCGCCGCCCCCGGACCGACCCGTCCAGCAACCGGACCGGTCCGACGAGCGCATACCCGTCGAAGTGGGCGGCGTCACCCGCTTCGTCTCCCGCGACGAGGTCTCCTACGTCGAGGCCCAGGGCGACTACGTACGCCTGCACACGCGCGGCGGCGCGCCCCTGCTCCGTATCCCGCTGGCCGTGCTGGAGGAGCGCTGGGGCCCGCACGGATTCCTGCGCATACACCGGCGGTTCCTGGTGGCGCTCGGACACGTGGAGGAGCTGCGCTCGGACGCCGGGCACTGGACGGTACGGGTGGCCGGCGGCGAACTCCCGGTCAGCAGGCGGCACTCGCGCGAGCTGCGGGACCTGCTGACCCGGTGGGCGCCGCGGCCCGGGCCGGGCGGTCGGCCGTGATCGGCGGCCACCAGCCGCAACCGCCGCCGCCCCGCCGTACCGCGGTGTCGGGCCCGCGCCGGCACCGCCCCGGCGGCTGGTCGGCGCGCGCCAGACCGGCCGACCTGCACGCGCAGCCCCGGCTCGGCCAGGTCTACGTACGCTCCCTCGTCCGCGACCAACTGCGCCTCGCGCTGGGTGTGTTGACGGTGCTCGCGGTCGTGCTCGGCGGGGTGCCCGCGGCGTTCGCGCTGCTGCCCGGGCTGCGCACCGCGGAGGTCTTCGGCTTCCGGCTGGCCTGGCTGCTGCTCGGGGTGGTGGCGTATCCGGTGCTGCTCGGGATGGCCTGGTTCCACGTCCGGCACGCGGAACGGGTGGAGCGGGACTTCACGGAGTTGCTGCGCGGGCCGGACCCGACGGCGGCTTCGCAGGAGTCGGATGGAGCCCAGAACTCCCCTGCCGGGCAGGCTGGTTCGGACGGAGTGGAGCCGCACGTCACGGAGCCCGGGTCCGCCGTTTCCGGGTCCGCCGCCCCCATCTCCGAGGGGCCCGGCCCGTCCGCTCCCCGCCCCGGTGCCGGGTGAACCCCGCGCTCGGGCTCGCCGCGCTCGCCGCCGTCCTCGTGGCGACCGTCGCCGTCGGCGTCTACGGGCTGCGGCTGTCCCGCGCCACCTCCGACTTCTACGTGGCCTCGCGCGAGGTCTCGCCGCTGTGGAACGCCTCCGCGATCAGCGGGGAGTACCTGTCGGCGGCGTCCTTCCTCGGCGTCGCGGGCCTGGTGATGGCGTACGGCGTGGACATGCTGGCGTACCCGGTCGGCTACGCGGCCGGCTATCTGGTCCTCCTGCTGCTGGTCGCGGCCCCGCTGCGGCGCTCGGGCGCGTACACGCTGCCTGACTTCGCCGAGGAGCGGCTCGGCTCCACCGCGGTGCGCCGGGTGGCGAGCGTGCTGGTCGCGGTGATCGCCTGGCTCTACCTGGCGCCCCAACTCCAGGGCGCGGGGCTTACGTTGCAGACGGTGACCGGGGCGCCCCGGTGGGCGGGTGCGGTCGTGGTCGCGGTCGCGGTGGTCGTCGTGTCGGCGGCGGGCGGCATGCGCAGCGTCACCCTCGTCCAGGGCCTGCACTTCTGGCTGAAGCTGATCGCGATCGCGGTGCCCGCGCTGTTCCTGGTGATGGCCTGGCGGACCGCCGGGTCACCCGCGCTGACCGGGCCCGACGTGCCGCGCTTCCCGCACACCACGGTGGTGCGCATCCAGGACCCGGTGCGCTTCGACGTGCGCGCACCGGTGACGATCGCGGTCAGCGGGGGCCTGGACGGGAGGACGTACAAGGGCGAGGACGCTGACGTGGCTGCGGGCGCCGACGTCGGCGAGGGCACCGGCGTGGCCGGAAACCCTTCCGGCGGCGGTGCCTTGGGGCCCGCCGGCCGTACCCGAACCGTACGGCTCGCGGTCGGGGAGCACTCCGCCGCCGCCGGGGCGCGGCTCACCTTCCCCGCCGGGGTGCCCGTGCCGCACCAGGTGGGCCTCGCGCCCGCGACCGGCTCGCAGTGGGCCCGGCCGCTGTCCGGCGCGGGCGGCCGCGGGCACCCGCTGTACGCGGTGTACTCGATCCTGCTCGCCACCTTCCTCGGCACGATGGGCCTGCCGCACGTCCTCGTGCGCTTCTACACGAACCCGGACGGGCAGGCCGCGCGCCGTACGACGCTGCTGGTCCTGGTGCTGCTGAGCGTCTTCTACCTGCTGCCTCCGGTGTACGGGGCACTCGGCCGGGTGTTCGCGCCCCAACTCCTGCTCACCGGGCGGACCGACACCGCTGTTCTGGTGCTGCCGCAGATCGTGCAGGGCGGGGAGGCCGGTCGGTTGCTGGCCGCGCTGGCCACGGCGGGGGCCTTCGCCGCGTTCGTCTCCACCGCGTCGGGGCTGACGGTGTCGGTGGCCGCCGTGGTCTCCCAGGACCTGCTGCGCGGGTCGGCGCGCGGCTTCCGCTGGGCGTCCCTGGTGGCCGGCGTGCCCCCGCTGGCGATGGCGACGATGACGTCCGGGCTGCCGGTCGCCGACGCGATCGGGCTCGCGTTCGCGGTCGCCGCCTCGTCCTTCTGCCCGCTGCTGGTGCTCGGGATCTGGTGGCGCGGGCTCACCGACCACGGCGCGCTGGCCGGGCTCGTCGCCGGCGGCGGGCTGGCCGCGGTGGCCGTCGTGGTCACCAGCGTCCGCGGCCCCGGGCACGGTTGGGGCGCCGCGCTCCTGGAGGAGCCCGCCGCCTGGACGGTGCCGGTCGCCTTCGCGGTGATGGTGGTGGGATCGCTCCTCACCCGCGGCCGCCTCTCGCCCGCCGCCGTGGACCGGGTGATGCTCCGCATGCATCTGCCCGAGGAGGTCACCGGCCCCGAGCCGCCGCCGGCGGGAAGCCCCAGCCCCGCACGCGCGGGCGAACCGTAGGCCGGAGAACCGTCGTTCCGCCCGGGAAGCGCCGACCGCGGGCCTACGGGTCCAGCGGAAGGCGGTCACGTGGCCCGTGAGGAAGGTGCGCAGATCGCGGGGACCGCTTCCCGTGAGGGCGACGACGCCATCGGAGAGCCGGCGCCCTGATCGACGAAGCCGTGCTGCGCCGCAAAGCCCGCGACCCCCGGACCTGGACCGCACAACTGGAACACCTCATCGAGGTCGCTCCGCAACCCGATGTGTCACTGCACGTCGTGCCGTTCGGCACCGGACCGCACCACATCCGCAGCTGCCTGGAACTCATCTTCTTCCAGGACGGCCACACCGTCGCCTACACGCAGAGCAGTTGGAGCGGCCACCTCGTCGAAGAGCCCGAAGATGTGGAACCGCTGTGCCTCGCCTACGACTTGCTCCGCGACACTGCCCTCACCCCTACCGCATCCCTGACCTTCCTCCGGGCCGCGCTGGAGGAGCACACCGCGAAGGAACGCGTCACCGCGACGTGACGGAAAAGAGCCCGCCGTGACCGTTCGGCGCGTGAGGGGGACCGTCCACCGAGTGGAGGGGACCGCTGGGCGAACGGCTGGGTGTGAGGGAGGTCACGTGGCCGAGAGTCGTCCTAGCGTGGAGCGGGGGCCGGGAACGGCCCCTGGCGGCAGCCGGCCGCAGAGCCGTGCGCTGTCGCCTACCGCTGCCTTCCTCGACGAGGAGGAACCCCGCAGATGAGCATCCCCGCCCCGACCTCCGCAGAAGCCACACCCGCACCCGCACCCGCGTCCGCCGCCGCGGACACGATCGCCGACCCCGGACCGCTCGGCCTGGCCGGATTCGCGTCCACCACGTTCGTGCTCAGCTCCTTCAACGCGCACCTGATCGACCAGAACCTGCTCACCGTGGTGCTACCGCTCGCGCTGTTCTACGGCGGCCTGATACAACTCCTCGCCGGCATGTGGGAGTTCCGCAAGGGCAACACCTTCGGGGCGACCGCGTTCGCGTCGTACGGCGCGTTCTGGCTGTCGTACGCGGCCTACGTGAAGTTCGTGGTCGGTACGCTCCCGCCGGACACCGCGCACCAGGCCACCGGCCTGTACCTGCTGGTCTGGGCCGTGTTCACGGTCTACATGACGGCCGCCGCACTGCGCACCAACGCGGCGCTGCTCGCGGTGTTCGTGGCGCTGTCCGCGACCTTCATAGTGCTGGCCGTCGGGGAGTTCGCGACGAACGTCACCATCACCAAGGTCGGCGGCTGGATCGGCCTGGTCACCGCGGTGTTCGCCTGGTACGCGTCGTTCGCCGTCGTCACCAACTCGACGTGGAAGCGCCCGGTGATCCCGCTCGGCCCGCTCACCGGAGCCGCGCTCGGCCGCCGGGGCGGACCGGTCGAGGAGCCGCACGCATGAGTGGCGAGACCCTCTCCAACCTCATGTCCGAGGACCGCCGGTTCCCTCCGCCGGCGGCCCTCGCCGCTGAGGCCAACGTCACCGCCGAGGCGTACGACCGGGCCGCCGCCGACGGCGAGGCGTTCTGGGCCGAGGCGGCCGGCCGGCTGGACTGGGCCGCGCCCTGGCGGCAGGTGCGCGACTGGAGCGACCCGCCGTTCGCCCGCTGGTTCGTCGGCGGCCGGCTCAACGCGGCCTACAACTGCGTCGATCGGCACGTCGAGGCCGGCAACGGCGGACGGGTGGCGTTCCATTGGGAGGGCGAGCCGGGCGACACCCGCACCCTCACCTACGCCGACCTGAAGGAAGAGGTCTGCCGGGCCGCCAACGCCCTTGAGGCGCTGGGCGTCCAGGCAGGCGACCGGATCGCGATCTACATGCCGATGATCCCCGAGACGGTCGTGGCGATGCTCGCCTGCGCCCGGATCGGCGCCCCGCACACGGTGGTCTTCGGCGGCTTCTCCGCCGACGCGTTGCGCGGCCGCATCCTCGACTGCGACGCCCACGTGGTGATCACCGCCGACGGCGGCTACCGCAAGGGCGCGCCGTCGGCGCTGAAGCCCGCGGTGGACGAGGCCGTGGCGCAGTGCCCGGACGTGCGCAACGTGCTGGTGGTGCGCAGGACCGGGCAGGACGTGGCCTGGACCGAGGGCCGCGACGTGTGGTGGCACGACCTGGTCGACGCGCAGGCCGCGGAGCACACCCCGGAGGCGTTCGACGCCGAGCACCCGCTCTACATCATGTACACCTCCGGCACCACGGCCCGCCCCAAGGGCATCCTGCACACGACCGGCGGCTACCTCACCCAGGCCGCCTGGACGCACTGGGCGGTCTTCGACGTCAAGCCCGAGCGGGACGTCTACTGGACCGCCGCCGACATCGGCTGGGTCACCGGCCACTCGTACATCGTCTACGGCCCGCTCGCCAACGGCGTGACCTCGGTGCTGTACGAGGGGACCCCGGACACCCCGCACCAGGGCCGCTGGTGGGAGATCGTGCAGAAGTACGGCGTGACGATCCTGTACTGCGCGCCCACCGCGATCCGCACCTTCATGAAGTGGGGCGAGGAGATCCCGGCCCGCTTCGACCTGTCCTCGCTGCGGCTGCTCGGGTCGGTCGGCGAGCCGATCAACCCCGAGGCGTGGGTGTGGTATCGGCAGGCGATCGGCGGTGACCGCTGCCCGGTCGTCGACACCTGGTGGCAGACCGAGACCGGCGCGCAGATGATCAGCCCGCTGCCGGGGGTGAGCACCTGCAAGCCCGGCAGCGCGCTGCGGCCGCTGCCCGGGATCTCCGCGGAGGTCGTCGACGACGCGGGCCACCCGGTGCCCAACGGCTCCGGCGGCTACCTGGTGCTCACCCAGCCGTGGCCGTCGATGCTGCGCACCATCTGGGGCGACGAGCAGCGCTACATCGACACGTACTGGTCGCGCTTCCCCGGGTACTACTTCGCGGGCGACGGCGCGAAGAAGGACGAGGACGGCGACATCTGGCTGCTGGGCCGGGTGGACGACGTCATGAACGTCTCCGGGCACCGGATCTCCACCACGGAGGTCGAGTCCGCGCTCGTCTCGCACCCGTACGTTGCCGAGGCGGCCGTGGTCGGCGCCGCCGACGCGACCACCGGGCAGGGCATCGTGGCGTTCGTGATCCTGCGCGGCGCGGGCGAGCGGGCCGCCGCCGAGGCCCAAGGGGACGATCTGGCCAAGGAGTTGCGCTCCCACGTGGCCAAGGAGATCGGGCCGATCGCCCGGCCCCGGCAACTCCTGGTGGTGGCCGAGCTGCCCAAGACCCGCTCGGGCAAGATCATGCGCCGCCTGCTGCGGGACATCGCGGAGAACCGCGCGCTGGGCGACGTCACCACACTCACCGACTCCACCGTGATGGACGCGATCAGGGAGGGCCTGCCGGGCGGGGCCTCCGGCGGGGGAGACGAGGAGTAGCCCGCCCACCCGTCGCGCGGCGCGGTACGACCCGAGGGGGGCCGTACCGCGCCGCCGTCCGTCCCGGCGCCGACGCTACGGTGAGCGGGTGACGGACAGCGAGCGGCGAGCGGCCGAGAACGCGCAACCCGAGCGGCATCTGGAGCAGGGGCTGGAGGAGGGGCCGGAAGGGCGGTACGAACGGCCCCGCCAGGCACCGGAGTTCGCGGACGGCCGCGCGTACGACCGTACGGACGGCTCCCCTTACGACGCGGTGCTCTGCGACTTCGACGGCGTCGTCCACCTGTGGGCGCCCGACGCGATGTCCTCGATCGATCGCGCCCGCGGCCTGCCCGAAGGGACCCTGGCCGAGGCCGCGTTCCGGCCCGCGCTGCTCGAACGCGCGATCACCGGCGCGATCACCGACGAGGAGTGGCGGGTGCGCGTCGCCGCCGACCTGGCCGCCGTCTGCGGTTCCGCCGCGGCCGCCACCGCGATGGTCGCCGAGTGGACCGCCAGTACCGGCCGCCTCGACCCCGAGGTGCTGGCGCTGCTCGCCGCCGTACGCCGCCGGGTCCCGGTGGTGCTGGTCTCCAACGCCACCACCCGGCTCGAGTCGTACCTGGC
Organism: Streptomyces sp. NBC_00448; assembly: GCF_036014115.1. Lineage (NCBI taxonomy): Bacteria > Bacillati > Actinomycetota > Actinomycetes > Kitasatosporales > Streptomycetaceae > Streptomyces > Streptomyces sp. NBC_00448. The sequence goes on along the minus strand of NZ_CP107913.1, from coordinate 4,392,320 downwards.
CGCCATCGGCCTCGCCGACTCCTTCGACGCCGTGCTCAACACCGCCCGGTTCGGCGCCGCCAAGCCCGATCCCCGGGTCTACGCCGCCGCTGCCGCGCTGGCCGGCGCCGACCCGCGCCGCTGCCTGTTCGTCGACGACACCGCCGGAAACGTCGCCGCCGCCGAGGCCGCCGGGATGGCCGGCCTGCACTACGCGGGCGTCGACGGATTGCGCGCGGCGCTGCGCGCCACGGCCGCTCCCCGCTGACCGCCGATGCGACCCTGCCGAGCAGGGGTCGGACGCGGTGCCAACTGCGTTCGGGAGAAAGTGTGTTGATGCTGTGCATATGAGTCGTGGCGAACGCCTGACAAGGATGCACCCTGTGTGAGCACAATGCTCGTATGAGTAGCGAGGAACAGGTCGAGCCGGACGGTCTGGTGATGCGGGTGCGACCGGTCGACCATCCGGTGGCGGCCGCGGAGGAAGCGGACGCGGCGGACGCCGCGCGCCGTTACGCGCACTACATCATCCGCGGCCCGGTGTTCGGGCTGGCCGCGCACACCCCGGGCGAGACCGGCTGGCGGATGGTGGAGCCGGCGGTGGAGGGCTTCCCGCAGGCGTCCCGCGACGCGCTCAACTCGTATTTGTGGCTGAAGGCCAAGGACGACACCGACGACCCCGTGGTGCGCCGCGAACTGCTCGCCGCGGTCGCCAGGTTGGAGCAGGAGCCGCTCGACGAACTGACCGTGTGCGGGGTGCGCTACCGGGTGGTGCGCGCCGAGGAGTACGTCTACAGCAACGAGGACGGCCTGGAACCGCCACGCCCCGCCGACCGGGACGCCCTGGTGCTCGACTGGGACGGTTCGCCCGACGAGCCGGAGGTGGACCAGGACTTCGTGATGGACCACTCCGCGGTCACCGGGGTGGTGGCCGGCTCCGAGCGGCTGGCGCTGCGCGAACTGCACTACCGCAGCGAGCGCTACCCGGCCGACGTCCGCGCCGACTCCCGCCGGGCGCTGGAAACCCACCCCGGCACCGTGGTGTTGCCGGCCGCCTTCCGCGTGGTGGAGCGCACCGAGGACGGCTGGGAGCCCTTCTCCATGATCGTGGCCACCCCGCACGCGGCCCGCCGCACCCTGGTGACGGCGCTCACCGAGATGTGGCCGCGGATGCGCAAGCTCACCCCGCAGGAGAAGGCGGAGTACGACCGGGTCGCCGCGCGGTTCCAAGCCGCCGGCCGCGCCAACGAACTGTCCGTCCACGACCGGCGGTTCTTCGTGGTCCGGGTCGGCCGCATGGTCCGGTTCGGCCTCGACGGCCCCGAACCGCCCCGCCCCTCCGACATCGACCCCTACGGCCCGTCGAAGATCCGCCCGACGATGGACGAGCACGGCACCATCACCTACAGCGAGGAGTAGCCGCTACGGCGGCGAGCAGCCGCCACGGCAGCGGCAGCCGTGGCCCGCGCTGGAGGCGGCTGCGCCCGGCGGGAGGCCACCACGGGCGCAGCCGCCGGTCACAGGGGCAGCACGGCCAGCGGTGCGGAGGTGGGCACGGGGGAGCCGCCGTGCGGTTCCGCGGTCACCCCGACCGCGTCGGCGCCGTCCGTCCGCCCTTTGAGCAGGGCCGACCCGGACGCGGTGGCGGAGTCCACCAGGCCCGCGGGCACCATGGTGCCGTTCCTGCTGAACCACAGTTCGTAGACCCGCGAGTCCGGCAGCTTCGGCAGGTCGCGGTAGACCAGCGCGGCCTGCCCGGCCCGCGCCGAGGACACCACGGTCGCGGTGCCGCCGCCCTTGAGCCCCTGGGTGCGGAAGGAGGCGTCGGGCGCGGTGAGCAGCGTGCTGAGCTGATCCGCATGGTGTTCGGCCAGCGCGGTGCGGTCGCGCTGCCGGTCGGCGGTGTGCTCGGCCTGGATCGCTATGCCCGCGGAGGCGATCGCGCCGGCCAGGCACGCGGCGAGCGCGTAGTACGGCAGCCGGCGGCGCCAGTTGCGCCGGAGGGACCGCTGCGTCGCCGACGGCTCCGGCGGCAGCTGGCGCACCTCGGGCAGCGCGGCCAGTACCCGGCCGCGCATCCCCACCGGCGGCACCTCGGCCACCGCGAGGGCCAACCGGGCCGCGGTCTCGCGCAGTTCGCGCACCTCCTGGTCGCACGCCTCGCACCGGGTCAGGTGCCGGCGGAAGTCCCGCGCCTCCCGGTCCTCCAGCGCGCCGACCGCGTACGCGCCGGTCAGCGTGTGCAGGTCGACTTCGGTCACGACGCCACCCCCAAGCAGTCGCGGAGCCGGATCAGTCCGTCCCGCAGTCGGGTCTTGACCGTGCCCAGGGCCACCCCGAGCACTTCCGCGGTCTCCTGGTAGGTGTAGCCGCGGTAGTAGGCGAGGGTCACCGACTCGTGCTGGAGTTCGGTGAGCCGCTCCAGGCAGCGCCTGACCTGCTCGCGCTCCAGCCGCCGCTCCACCTGCTCGGTGACCTCGTCGAAGGCGCGCACCCGGTCGCGCAGCCCGGCTTTGTGCTCCCGGTCGGCGGCCGCCTGCGCCGACCGCACCCGGTCCACGGCGCGGCGGTGGGCCATCGTCATGATCCACGCCATGGCGCTGCCCTGCTGCGGGTCGAACCTGGCCGCGCACCGCCAGACCTCGATGAGGACCTCCTGCGCGACCTCCTCCGACTGGGCCGAGTCGCGCACCACCCGGCGGACCAGGCCGAGCACGGCGCCGGCGACCGCCGTGTAGAGGTGCTCGAACGCCTCCTGGTCGCCCCGGGAGACCCGGTCGAGCAACGCCTCCAGCACCCCGGAGCGGGGCGCGGGGGACTGGCCGTCACGTGCTGCCACGCGCATGGACACCTCCGGACTGTCATGCGGTCACCGGTCATTCGTCGCCGTCCGGCGCGCGGATTGGTCGCGAACCGACGGGGATACGGGCGCGGAAGCCGTACGGCGGTACGGCCTCGTGCGCCCGGCCGGCCCTCGCGACGCTAACCCACCGCGATCCGGGCCGGGCCGGGTCCGCGGCGGGTCCCGGACGGCTCACCGGGTGTTTTCGGGTCCGCGCCGTCAGCCACCCGGCGGTGTCTTCACCCGTGGGGGTGGACCTGGCGCGGCTTTCGGGCCGCGGACCAATCCGCGCCGGTCGCAGCGGCGAACGTGTCGCAGAGCGCCCGTGGACCGAGCGGGTGCGAGGAGAGATGGGGCGTGATGGGCGTAGAGCGCATCGACACCCGACTGCTCGAAGAGCTGACCGAGCAGTCCCAGGACCTGAACAGCGACGCCGTACGCATCACCCAGGACGCGCTGGCCGACTTCGCGGAGGCCACCGGGCCGCAGCCGCGCCGCTGGTGGCGGCGCGGAAGCGCGGTCGCGGGCGCGGCCGGTGCCGCGGCGCTGCTGACGTCGGTGCGCGCCGCCGCCGCCACGTCGAGCAACGACGTCATGGCGCTGCAGACCGCCGCGTCGATCGAGAACCTGGCGATCAGCGTCTACCAGACCGCCGCGGGCCTGCCGTTCATCAAGGACGGCAACAAGACGATCGTGGCCTTCATCGCGAAGACCACCACCCAGCACCAGGCGCACGTGAAGGCGTTCAACGCCGCGGTCACCCAGGCCGGCGGCAAGCAGCAGACCGGCACGGACCCGAAGTACGCGGCCGTGGTGAAGAAGACGCTGCCCACCATCAAGACCCCCGCCGACGTGGTGAAGCTCGCCATCACGCTGGAGGACGTGGCCGCGCAGACCTACACCAAGAACGTCAGCCAGGTCAGCAGCGCCGAACTGCGCAAGCTGTTCGCCTCGGTGGCGCCGGTGGAGGCCCAGCACCGCGCGACACTGCTCGCCGTGCAGGCGCTGCTCGCCGACAACCTCGGCGACCTGGTCGCCATCCCGACCGACGTCGCCAAGCTCCCCGCGGCCATCGGCAGCGTCGGCTTCCCCAACGCCTTCTACCCGACCAAGAACGCCTCGCCGATCACTGAGGGGGCCGTGAAGTGACCACCGCACGCGACGGCTGGGACATGCCGATCAGCGAGGACCAGCTCGCCCGGCTCACCCGCGACATGGAGACCGCCCACCGCGACACCCTGCCCGCCATGCGGGCCAGCGCGGTGGACCTCGCCGAGGACATCCGCGGCAACCTCGGCAAGCAGGAGGACGGGCCGAGCGACCCCGCCCGCCGCCGTTTCCTCTTCGGCGCCGGCGGTCTCGCGGCCGCGATGGCGCTGGCCGCCTGCTCCAGCAGCGACAAGCACGACTCCGCCGCGGCGCCCTCCGGGTCCGCCTCCGCTTCCGCGTCCGGCTCCTCCAAGAGCCAGTACACCGGTGACCTGAAGGTCGTCGCGCTCGCGGTGGCGCTGGAGAACCAGGCGGTCGGCGCGTACCAGGCCACGCTCAAGGCGGCCAAGGCCGGCAAGCTCGGTACGGTGCCGCCGGCCATCGCCACCTTCGTGACCACCGCGATGGCGCAGCACGCCGACCACGCCAAGGCGTGGAACGCGGTGCTCACCGGCGCCGGCAAGCCGGCGATCACGAACGTGCCGCTGTCCAACCAGCCCGCCACGCTGGCGGCGCTGGGCAAGGCGAAGACGGTGACGGACGTCGCGAACCTGGCGCTCACGCTGGAGGACCAGGCCGCGCAGACGTACCTGTTCGCGACGTACAACGTGAGCGCGGCGGCGGGTATCGCCACCGCGGCGACCATCGCGCCGGTCGAGGCGATGCACGCGGCGATCCTCAACTTCGTGCTCGGCAAGTACCCGGTGCCGGACGACTTCCTGCCGACGGACAAGGCCGCCAGTCCCGCGCTTCTGACGGTCTGACCCGGCCGTTCGGAACGCCACCCGGACGGTGCCCAGGGGCCGGGTGGTCCGCCCACGCGCAAGGGGCGGGCCACCCCTACCGGGCGCCCTTCCGGGGCTGAGACCCGGCCCACCCGCCTTCGCCGTCCCCGCCGTCCCCGCTCCCGTCCCCACCCGAGGCCCGACGTGACCGACTCCCGTATCCCCGCCCGGCGCGGCAAGGCCGCGGCCCTCGCCGTGGCCGCCGCGCTGCTCGTCCTGACCGGCTGCACCTCCTCGTCGTCCGGCTCCGGCGGGTCCTCCGCGAGCCCGTCGCCGGCCGGCGCGACGAAGATCACCATCAAGGACTTCGCGTTCCACCCGGCCACGCTGACCGTCCACCCCGGCGCGAAGGTCACCGTGACCAACGAGGACACCACCGACCACACCGTGACGGCCGACACCGGAAAGCTCTTCGACACCGGCCACGTCGCTCCCGGGAAGACCACGACCTTCACCGCTCCGGGCAAGGCGGGGACGTACGCCTACATGTGCACGATCCACCAGTTCATGACCGGCACCCTCAAGGTGAGCTGAGGGCCGGCTCAAGAAGAGCCGAGGTCCGGCGAGTTGGCCTCCTTAGGGCGCACGCCGATTGCGTCCACCGGGTGAAATCGGCCCGGCCCTCCACGGGTCCTCCACGGACGTCGTGATCATGGAAACGTGCCGTCGCCGCCGCGCTGCTCCGCGGCCGCGCCGGCACCGACCGAAGATCGACGACCGATGTGGAGGACCCCTCATGCAGATCCGCAAGCGCGCCGGCCTGCTCGCACTCGTCATGGGCGCCGCACTGCTGTCCGCCGTACCCGCACAGTCCGCCTCGGCGGTGACCCCACCGCCGTGCAGCGGCGGCTCGGTGTGCTTCTGGAGCGAGGACGGCTTCTCCGGGGCCACCTGGGAGTGGACCGCGGCCAGCGGCTACCGCGACATGCCGCCGCAGTTCCACGACCACGTCGGCTCCTTCGTCGCCGGCGTCAACGCCTGCTTCATCAACTGGCAGCCGGTCCAGAAGCGCCAGGTCTTCAACGGCGACTGGCGGGCCACCTACCTGGAGGACTTCGGCGGCCAGATCGACGGGGTCGGCCCCGGCTCCTGCTGACCGGCAGCCCCCTTCCGGGGTCCTTCGACCGTGCGCGCGGGTGCCTGGCACGGGCACGGGCCCGCGCGCACGGTCGTACGCCATACGTCGTGCTTTCCGCTGGGCCGTCGGGATGACGGGGCGAGGCGTAGCCTGGGCGTATTGCCGAGGTCATCGGAGGGCCGCGATGTTCAACTTCTTCGACGAGTTGTTCGCGCCCGGCCGCAAGCACACCGAGGACGAGCGCAACCGGCTGGAGCTGACCCGGGAGGACGAGGGCAGCAGCGACCCGGCGCGGGGGCCGATAGACCTCGCCTCGGGGACGGTCACCGTGCGGGTCCCGGACAAGGCGGCCGACGACGCCGATGACAGCGATGACACCGATGCCCCGGACGTCCGCGACATCCCGGACGATCCTGCCGCCTGACCGCCGCCTGGCTGCTGCCTGACCGCCGCCGGACGGGCCGATGTGGCCTTGGTCACATCGCACGGGTACGGGGCGGCTGCCGGTGACACGATCGGTCGATGGGTGATGCCGGCGCCGAAACCGAGGGACGGCGCCCGCGGGCGCCGCGCGATCGTGAGTTCCTGCTGCTGTGGGGCGGCCAGACGGTCAGCGAGGTGGGCTCGCAGGTCTCCGTGCTCGCGCTCCCGCTCGTCGCCGTGGTGCTGCTGAAGGCCACCGCGTTCCAGGTCGGCCTGCTGTCGGTCGCGCAGACCAGCGCGTACCTGCTGGTGGCGCTGCCGGCCGGCGCCGTGGTGGACCGGGTCGCCAAACGCCGGCTGATGATCGGCTGCGACCTCGCGCTGTGCGCCGTGATCGCGTCGGTGCCCCTCGGCCACGCCTTCGGGACGCTGACCCTCGCGCAGCTCTACGGGGTCGCGTTCGCCGCCGGCGTGCTGTCGGTGTTCTTCTCCATCGCCTACCAGAGTTACCTGCCGACCCTGCTGGAAGCTGATCAACTCATGGCCGGCAACGGCAAGTTGGCCGCGTCACAGTCGGCCGCGCAGATCGCCGGCCCCGGACTGGGCGCCGGGCTGGTCGCGCTGGTCGGCGCCGCCGGGGCGATGACCGCCGACGCGCTGTCGTTCGCGGTGTCGGCCGCCTCCCTGTCGGCGATCCGCGGCCGCGAGCCGCGCCGGCCGCGCGCGGCGGCGGGGACGCCCCGGCCCACGCTGCGCGCGCAGATCGGCGCCGGCCTCGCCCACGTGGCGCGCGACCCCGTGCTGCGCCACTCCCTGGCGTTCACCGGTACCGCCAACTTCTTCGTGATCATGGTGGAGACGCTCGGCCCGGTCTACCTGATCCGCACCCTGCACCTGGGCTCGTCCCTGGTCGGGCTGCTGCTGGCGCTGGGCGCGGTCGGCGGGGTGGCCGGCGGCGTCGCGGCGAAGGGGCTCGCGCGCAAGGTCGGCTCCGCGCGGGTGAGTTGGCTCGCGATGACCGTGATGTCGCTGCCCGGCCTGCTGATCCCGCTGACCGGGCGCGGCTGGCGGGTGCTGCTGTTCGGCGCCGGTTGGATCTCGTGGACCTTCTCCTCCACCGTTTCGAGCATCTCGCTGACCAGTTACCGCCAGGCCGCCTGCCCGCCCGACCTGCTCGGCCGGGTCAGCGCCGCCGCGCGCTGGATCAACTGGGGCACCCTCCCGCTCGGCGGCCTGGCCGGCGGCGCCCTCGCGACGTCGCTCGGCGTCCGGCCCACTTTGTGGCTCGCCGTGATCGGCGGCTGCTGCGCGGGCCTGTGGCTGTTCTTCTCCCCGCTGCGCGGCATGCGCGACCTCCCGCTGCCCGGCCCCGCCGGCGTGCTCCCCGCCGCCGGCGCGTAGGGCCTGTCGTGTGGATCTCCGCGGCGTCGCGGCATCCGGCACGCACATCTGCCGCGTTCTCGTCGGTCGCCGACTCCCCTACGGCCTGGGGTGTGGGGGCACCCCCACCGCGTCGTCTCCCTCCTCCGCCTTGCAACTTCACTCACCCCCTGCACTCACCGGACGCCGCTCCTTCACCCACGGAGATCCACACGACAGGCCCTCACTCCCGCCCCCCGAAGCGCCCTGGTGCCGGTCGTCCGGCGCTGCGTGCCGGCGGGTGAATCGGAGGTTCCGGACGGGTGCCGAATCCCGTAAGGTCCCAGTCCTCTAACACGTTTGCCATACGAACGGGGTCGCATGGGTGACGGGGGAGCGCAGGCCGAGACGCCCGCGCAGAAGAAGGCACGCGCCGAGAACCTGCGCAGCTGCGCGCAACGGGCGCGGAGCATGGCCGGATCACTCGCCGCACTGCTCGACACGACGGTCACGCAGGCCACCGCGAACCCGCCGATCTGGGCCGGGGCGTACGCGCAGACCACCACCGGCACGCTCGTGGACCGCCGGTCGAGCCTGCGCGCGATGGCGGAGGACCTGCTCAGGGACGCGGCGCGCTGGCAGACCGAGGCGGGCCGGCTGGACGACGAGGCGGCCACCGACACCGCCAAGAAGGCCGCCGGAGACCACAAGTGAGCTTCCACGGCTTCGACACCGCTCAGATACGCTCGATGGCCGCGCACATGAAGTCCGTCGGCCCCTCCGCCCGCACCCTGCACGGCAAGGTGGCGGGTCTGCTGCTGGAGGTCCAGGGGCTGATGGACGGCGAGCCGGCCACCACCAGCCCGCGGCTGGAGCCGCTGCTCGGCCAGGTCTTCCCGCTGTTCTACTCCGGTCTGCCGGCGTCCCTGCAGCCCGAACTCGACGACACCTCCGCGTCGATGGACCGCCGCTGCACGCAACTCGACGCGGTGCGGACCCTGGAGAAGCAGGGCTACACCGTCGATCCGACCCTGTACTTCGACGACGAGCCGCCGCCGGACGAGCAGAAGATCAAGGACGCGCTGAAGTACTTCGACGACCACATCGGCGACTCCGGCGGCTTCCTGTGGTCCGACTCGGCCCAGGGCGGCAAGGAAGTCCTCGACGACTTCGCCAAGTTGTCGCCGGCCGAACTCGACGCCGTGATGTCGCGGATGTCGGACAGCCAACTGAAGAAGCTCAACGGCCAGTTGGGCGAGGGTTCGTCGTGGTGGGGCGCGGGGGACCCGGACGGCGCGGTGAAGGCCCGCTGGGAGAACATGCTGCAGAAGCAGTGCGGCCCGACCACGCTGGCCCGGATCGAGCCCGCGCTGTCGAACCTGAAGTGGCAGCCGGACACCACCGTGGACGGCGCGCACTACCAGGCCGTCGACGACCCGCTGTTCGGCCCGAACGGGCCTGACCTGATGAACGACCTGCGCCAGGGGCAGGACGGCGACTGCTGGTTCCTGTCCTCGCTGGCCGCGATCACCGAGCGGGACCCCAACTGGCCGCAGGAGCACATCAAGCAGAACGCCAACGGCACCTACACGGTGACCTTCTACCAGAAGGGCCCGCTGCCGGGGATGCCGCCCACACCGGTCGAGGTCACCGTCGACAACAAGCTCCCGGTGGACTCGGGCGGCCACCCCGTCTACGCCGACACGCGCAGCGGGGCCACCTGGGTGGCGATCTACGAGAAGGCGTTCGCGCAGTACTCCGGCGGCTACAAGAAGATCGAGGGCGGCTGGGGCGACGTGGGCATGTCCGACCTGACCGGGCAGCCGGCCACCCGGCACAGCCCCGGCGACGTCTCCTTCGCCGACATCGACACCAGGATCGGCAAGGGTGAGGCGGTCACCATCGGCACCAACGGCGACGGCCACGTGCACGACGACCGGCTGGTGTCCGGACACGAGTACTCGGTGGAGCGGGTCGACATGAACGCCCACCCGCCGACCATCACCCTCCTCAACCCCTGGGGCTCCGGCCAGTACGAAGGCACCAGGCAGATGCCCCAGGAGGTCACACTGACCGAGGACCAGTACCGCAAGAACCTGAACGAAGTGTCGTTCACGCCGTCAGGAGTATGAGCCGATGCCCCGCACCTACCGCCTCGGCCGCCGGGCCCAGTTCCGCCGCGGCGACCTCGTCGTCGGCATCGTGCGCACCAGCGTCGATCCCGACGACCCCTGGGCTCGCCTCAACCTCCTCGACGAGGGCGCCAGGACCGGCGACGTCGTGGAGGTGCGGGTCGGCGACGAGGTACCCGTCGGGCGGCACGTGCTGACCCTGGTCGAGGTGGTCCCCGGCACCCGGGACGGCCACGTCGCCTTCACCGTCGCCTGGCCGGAGGGGGAGAACGATGCGTCGGCCGAGTAGGCGGGGCCTGACGGCGGCCGTCGCCGGGCTGGTCGCGGTGTGCGTGGCCGCGGTGGTGGTGGCCGTGGTGCTGCACTCCCGGAAGAACTCCGACGACGACGCCGACCGCACCCCGCCGCCGCTCGGCGGCCACCCGGCCGACGTCCAGCGGCTGCATGTCGTCGCGCGGGGCAACCCGTCCAGCCCGACCGGCTACGGCAAGCGGGCCGACGGCACCGAGGTGGCGCTCGGCGTGCAGAACACCGGCAAGGAGCCCGCGCCCGGCCGGGCGGTCCTCATGATCCGGGACGGGAGCGACACCTCCGTCCCGGCCAAGGTCCAGGTGGTCAGGACCGGCCAGACCGTCACCGCGCTCGGCGTCGAGGTGAAGGTGCTCAAGATCTGGCAGATGCCGAACCCGGACCACAACGCCATCGACATCCAGGTGGACCCGGCGGCGTCCTGACCCGGCCGGCGACGCGCCGGGGTCACTCCACCCGGTGCGCGTCGTAGCGCCAGAACGGCCGCACCGCGAGGGCCGCCACCACGACCAGGGCGATGCACAGCAGCGCGCTGCCCGACCAGGCGACGGTCAGCGTGGTCGTCGCGGCCATGGCGCCCGCGCGCAGGTCCCCCAGCCGCGGGCCGCCGGACACCACGACGGTGAAGACGCCCTGCATCCGGCCGCGCATCTCGTCGGGGGCGTGGGTCTGCAGGATCGTCTGCCGGTAGACGGCGCTGACCAGGTCGGCGGCGCCGGCCAGCGCGAGCAGCAGGACGGCCAGCCACAGGGTGCGGGCGAAACCGGCCAGCGCGATCGCGGCCGCCCAGCCGGCCACCGCGAAGGTGAGCGCCACGCCCTGGCGGCGGACCCGGCCGATCCACCCGCTGCACAGCCCGGCCAGCACCGAGCCGATCGCGACCGAGGAGTAGAGCAGGCCGATCCCGCCGTGGAAGCGGGCCGCGGCGGCCTGCGGGAACAGCGCGCTGGGCATCGCCAGCACCATCGCGGCGATGTCCGCCCCGAACGACATGAGCAGCACCGGGTTGCCGCCGATGAACCGCAGCCCGTCGAGCACGGCGAGCAGCCCGGAGCGGGCCATGGCGCCGGCCGGCTTGATCGGCGGCAGCCGGAACGTCGAGTACAGCGACATGGTGAACAGCACGGTGTCCGCGGCGTAGGCGTAGCCGAACCCGTGCGGGAGCGCGACGAGCACGCCGGCCGCGAGCGGGCCGAGCACCTGGCCGACGTTGCCGACAGTGAAGCTGAGCGTGTTGGCGGCGGGGACCAGGCCGGGCGGCACGATACGGGGGATGATCGCGCCGCGGGTCGAGGAGGAGATCGCGAAACCGGCCCCCTGGACGGCGACCAGGGCGAGGACGAGGCCCACCGAGCCGACCCCCAGCAGCGTCTGGGCCAGCAGCGCGATCGTCACCGCCCACGTCACCACCGACGACCACAGGCACAGCAGGCGGCGGTCGACCCGGTCCGCGACGGCGCCGCCGTACAGGCCGAAGACGACGATCGGCACGAACCCGGCGAGCCCGGCCACGCCGACGTAGAACGACGAGTGCGACATCGCGTAGATCTGCACCGGGATGGCGACCTCGGTGATCATCGTGCCCACCAGCGAGGCGCCCTGCCCGATCAGCACGCGCCGGAAGGCCGGTACGGCGAGCGGGCGGGTGTCGACGGCGGCGCCGCGCAGCCGGTCCGCGATGCCGGTACGGGGTTCGGTCGGCCGATCGAGGACGGCGGTCGGCGGCCCGGCGCCCGAGGCCGGGCCGGCCGTCCCGCCCGCGGTGGCCACACCTCCGGGCCCGTCCCCCGGGCCGCCCTCCGCTATGCAGCCCTCTCCTGTGTCGCCGCTTGTGCCGCCGCCCGCTGGGGCGCCCTCCGCGGTGCGACGGTGCCCGGGCTCGCCGCCGCCGCGCCCCGAGCCGCCTTCTGCTGTGTCCATGACGTCACGCTGTCACGCACACCTGCTGGCATACTTCCCATATTCTGCCTACTTGTGTCGCATAACAGCCGCGGCCCGACCGCCGCCACCCCGCTGCCGCCCGCCTCCACCCTGCCGCCGACCGGCGCCCACGACCACGCCCCCGGCGAGGTGATCGGCCGCCACCGGCACGACTACCACCAGCTCATCTACGTCAGCACCGGGGTGCTCGCGGTGCAGACCGAGGCCGGCGCCTGGGTCGCCTCCGGGGACCGGGCGGTCTGGAACCCCGCGCACATCTGGCACGAGCACCGCGTCTACGGGCACAGCTCGGTGCACACCGTCGGCTTCCCGGTGGCCGACCCGCCGCTGCCGGTCGAGGGGCCGACCATCCTGGCCGTCGACGGCCTGCTCCGCGAACTGCTCATCGCCTGCACCGAACCCGGCCTGCCGGAACCCGAGTCGCGACGGCTGCGGGCGGTGCTCGCCGACCGGCTGCGCCGCGCCCACATCCAGCCCCTCGCGCTGCCCACCGCGCGCGACCCCCGGCTGGCGCACGCCTGCCGGCTGGTACTGGCCGACCTGGGCACGCCCCGCACCATGGCCGCGCTGGGCCGCCGCGTCGGCGTCGGCGAGCGGACCTTGACCCGGCTCTTCCGCGCCGAGTTCGGCATGACCTACCCGCAGTGGCGGACCAACACCCGGGTCTTCCACGCCATGATCCAGCTCGCCGAGGGCGCGTCCGTCACCGCGACCGCCCGCCGCTGTGGCTGGGCCACGACCAGCGCGTTCATCGACACCTTCGCCCGCACGATGGGGCAGACGCCCGGCACCTACCGGTCGGCCGCGCACCTCAGAGCCGGCGCAGCGGCACGTTGAGCGCTTCCGCGGTGAAGCGCGGCTCGCCCGAGGGCAGCGCCCGGGCCGGCCAGGAGACGGTGATGTCGCGGCTCTCGCCAGGCAGCACCCACAGGTAGTTGTCGCTGTAACGGGCGGGCAGGACCCGGGCGTCGCTGTGCGCGTCCCGTACGCCGAGCCGCAGCAGCGCGGCGACGGTGCCGCCGTCGTTGCGCACGGTGACGGTCGCCTCGTCGCGGCCCTTTCGGCGCACGGTGCCGCGCAGCCGGGCGGGGGTGAGGTCGCCCACCGCCCGGACGTCGCCGGCCGCGCGGTAGCGCAGATAGGTGTTGTCGGAGACATGGGCGCCGTGCCGGTCGGTGAGGGTCAGGCGCAGCAGGTGCGCGGCGGGCAGGGCGGCGGTGAACGGCACGGTGAACGCGGCCGCCGCCGAGGACGCAGGCACGTCCAGGGTCTGCTGCCGCGCCGCGCCCAGCGACGTGCCGTGCAGGTCGACGAGCCGGGCGGTCACCGTCGCTCCGGTGAGGCCGGCGGCGGTCTGGTTGACCGCGTGCACCTGCCAGTCGGCCAGGCTCGCCTGGACGTGCAGCGGCTCGCACCCCTTACGGGCGCCGTAGTAGCTGCCGTTGACGTCGAGGTCGTAGTCGTAGGTCTGCCAGACGGTGCTGTGGTGGGCCGGGTGGGACATCCACAGCAGCACGCCGGAGGCGTCGTCCCACATCTTCGCGTTGTACGCCTCGAAGATGGCGCGCATGCTCTCGTAGTTGACGAACTGCGCGCGGGCGCAGAAGTCGTCGAGGGTGTCCGATGCGCCGAACCGGTCGTCGATCGCGGCGCGGTAGGTGTCCGGGTTCTGGCCGCCGCGGGTGCACCAGTCGTGGTGGTACCAGACGTCGCCGATCGGCCAGGACGGCTGGTCGGCGGCGAGGTTCCGCATGCTCTCGGCGACCGGCACGGTGGGGATGCCGATCTCGGAGTGGAAGCCGTAGCTGCCGATGGAGTAGGTGTCGCCGGAGAAGTACGCCGCCGGGTCGATCCAGGAGTACGGGCCGTGGCCGGTGACGATCCCCCCGGCGGAGTTGCCCTGGTAGAGGATGCCCGGGTGCAGCGAGGCGACGGCGGCCCGCAGCCCGGCGTCGACGGCGGCCGGCGGGTCGCTCTCGTTGGTGGCGCACCACACCGCCAGGCACGGGTGGTGGCGGTAGCGCAGGACGGTGTCGCGGGCGATGTCGAGGAAGACCGGCACGCCCGCGTCCGGCGGGAAGATCGCGTCGCCCTCCCAGAAGTCGTTCCAGACCAGGATGCCGTTGCGGTCGCAGGCGGCGAAGAACTCCTCGCGGTTGCTGGAGCCGATCCAGTTGCGGATCATCGTGAAGTTCATGTCGCGGTGCATGCCGACGGCGTCGTCCATCCGGTCCGGCAGGACCCGGCGCAGCAGTTCGTCGAAGCCCCAGTTGCCGCCGCGGCACAGCACCCGCACCCCGTTGACGGAGATCTGCAGCTGGGTGCCGGTGTTGCTGACCGACTGCACGTCGGTCCAGCCGGCCCCGTCGTCGGAGACCTGCACGGTGAAGGTCAGGGCGTAGGCGGTCTCCCAGGTGACGACGACCTGGTCGAAGGCGGTGGACGCGCCCAGGTCGACCTGAATCCACTGGTCGTCGGAGTAGCCGGACGACCAGCGGGTGGTGGCGTCGCCGTCGACCGCGTTGGCCGGCAGGTCATTGTCGTTGTCGCTGGAGGAGGCCGTCGCGGCCTTGTGCAGCGCCAGGTCGCTGCCGGGCGCGGCGCTGTCCAGCACCGACAGGGTCCACATCGAGGAGCCGAAGCCGGTGGCCCGCTTGCCGCACTGGATGCGTACGTAACGGGCCTGCTGCTTCGGCAGGTTGACGGTCTGCGGCGGGGAGTGGCCGTCGGAACCGATCACGATGGGCTGCTCGTAGTGGTAGTCGACCTGCCGCAGGCCGACCGGCACGGTGCGCCGGTCGGAGCCGCGGCCGTCGGCGGTGGCGGTCAGCACCAGGTCGTGCAGGGTGGGCTCGCCGTAGCCGTTCGGCCACCACAACCGCGGTGTGTGGATGCGTAGTTGGGGGTGGTCGGCCGGGCTGAAGGTGAGCTCGCGGCTCTCGCCCGCCGCGAGGGTGACGGAGCCGCTCACCCGCGCGCCGTGCAGCGTCGCGGTGACGGTCGACGTCCGTGACGTGCTGCCGGCGTTGCGGACCGGGACGACCACGGTCACCTCGGCGGTGGCGAGTTCGGGCAGGTCGGGAGAGCCGGCCGGGGCGGGCAGGTCCGGCAGGGCGGTGTCCACCCGCGGGTCGCCGATCACGACGTCGCCGGTGGAGCGCAGCCGCACGTGGTTCCAGATGCCCGCCGCCCGGTCGCGCACCGCCGGCATCCAGTCCCAGCCGCTGATGGACAGGTACGTCGGGGAATCGGCCTGGGCGGCGACCGAGTTGAGGGTCGAGATGCCGGACGGGCCCTTGTCGCCCGGGTTGCCGGGGTGGGGCATCGGGGCGATGCGGACGGCGATCACCTGCTCGGCATCCTTCGCTCCTCCCTTCGCGCTTTCCTCCGCGCTTTCCTTCGCCCCCGCCTGCCGTCCGCCGCCGAGGGCGTCGGTCACGTCGAAGGCGGCGCGGGCGACCGGGTACGTCACCTCGCCCGCCTTGCGGCCGTTCAGCCACACCTCGGCCTGGTGGTTGACGCCGTCGAACTCCAGCCAGACGCGGCGGCCCTGCCCGGTGGCGAGCCCTGACGGCAGCCGGAACGATCGGCGGTACCACCAGTCGTGCCGGGACAGCGCCTCGGGCGCCCGCATGTTGTTGAAGCCGACGGTCGGCTCCGGCAGGTGGCCCTGCTCCACGAGTGCCGCGTGCACGGTGCCGGGTACGGTGGCCGGCAGCCAGCCGCTGACGTCCACGGCGGGGGCGGACAGCGCGGCGCCGTCGGTCGAGCCCGCCCAGTCGTCCATGGTGAGGGTCCAGCCGGACTCCAGCGGGACGGTGCCGTCGCCGGCGACGGTCAGCGCGGGGGGTTGGGCGGTGTGCCGGCCCCAGTCGGTCCAGCCGGTCGCGGACGGCCGGTGCGTGGTGCAACTGCCGTACACCTCGAAGCTGTTCAGGCCGACCGGGTTGGCGTTCGCCCGCTTCGTGGAGGTCATCCGTATCCAGCGGGCCGTCACCGGTTGCGGCAGCGTGATCGTCGTCCTGCCGCCCGTGCCGGTGGACGTCTCGTGCACCGTGCGCCACGAGGTTCCGTCGTCGGACACGTCCAGGGAGAACGCGACGGCGCAGCTCGACAGGGCTTCGAAGCCCGTCGTGTGCAGGAACGGGTTCACGCCCGGGTCGGGGGTGAAGCCGGGGTCGGAGCTGTCCGCTTCGAAGACGAGCACGACCGATTCGATGGTGCTGCGGGCTTGGAGGTCGACGGTGATCCACTGCGGGTCGCCGGCTGCGGCGCGCCAGCCGGAGCCGCGAACTCCGGTTTGCGCGAGGCCGTCCACCGCGAACGATGCGGGTGTGGGTGCCCAGTCGGTGGAGGAGGCGGTCACTGGGCGGTACTGGGCGAGGTTGGTGCTTTTGCCTGTGCCGGTACCGCTTTCGGTGCCTGCCGCGTGGGCGGCTTCCGGCAGTGCCGTGGACAGTGCGAAGCCGGCGAGCAGCGTGGCGTTCGTACGGAGGAAGGTGCGGCGGGACGTGCCGGGATTCTGCTCGGGCATTCGTGGGCTCCGGGGTGCGGGTATGCGGTGCGGGGTGCGCGGGTGGTGCGTGGGGCTGGGTCGGGGGTGTGGGTCGTCCGGCCCTGCGGCGTGGGGGCCCGAAATCGCATATTTACGGGCCTGGCGGCCCACAAATATGCGGCAGCATTTCGGACCCCCACCCCTCCGGGCCGTCCTCCCGCCCGGTTGCCTCACGGAAGGAGGTGCATCTAGGGGGCGCGGGGAACTGCGCGACCAGCCACAGGCGGCCGCATGGTCCGGTGCGGTGCTGATGGGGCTGGGCGGACGGATCGGTCACCGATCAAGTGCGTCCTAGGAGTTCGACCTCCGCGAGGGTTGTTGCCGTGGGGGCGGTGAAGTCGATGCGGTAGTAGGTGTGGGCGCCCGGGGGTGTGGTGGGGGTGAAGGCCTGGGTTTGTTGGCGCCAGGGGAAGGATTGGTGGGTGCGGCGGTCGATGACGGTCCAGTGGGTGCCGTCGTCGGAGGTGCTGAGGGTCCAGGTGGAGGGGTCGCCGTTGGGGGTGGAGCCGCTGGTGAGGGTGTACTGGTCGAGGGTTTGGGGCTGGTCGAAGTGGTAGGTGAGGGAGGTGGGGCCGGGTGGGAGGGTCGTTGAGGTGGCGGAGGTGTTGTCGAAGAGGGCGGCGGGAGCGGGGGCGCCGTTGAGGGTGGCGGTGCCGTGGGTGGGGCCGGTGAGGTCGGCGGGTGGGGTAGCGGGGTGGGGGCCGGTGGTGAGGGAGGGGGGTGCGGAGGTGGGGGAGGTGCCCCAGGTGGAGGGGTGGGGGCCCATCCGGAAGTCGATCCGGCCGCCGTGGGTGAGGTCGGCGTGGGGGAGGTAGGTCTTGTCGTAGGGCTTGCCGTCGACCGTCATGGACTGGACGTAGATGTCGCGGTCGGAGTTGCCGTGGGCGGTGAGGGTGAGGGGGCGGCCGCCGACCGGGTGGAGGGTCACCTGGTCGTACAGGGGGGAGCCGAGGGCGAAGGTCGGGGAGCCGGACTGGAGCGGGTAGAGGCCGAGGGCGTTGTCGATGTAGAAGGCGGACATGGAGCCGTTGTCCTCGTCGCCCGGGTAGCCCTGGCCGATGGTGCTGCCGGTGAAGAGGCGGCTCATCGCGTCGCGGACGTGCTGCGCGGCCTTGGCCGGCTGGCCGACGTAGTCGTACATGTAGGGGACGTGCATGGAGGGTTGGTCGTTGAAGGCCCACTGGCCGACCTGGTCGTCGCGGGACTCGAACATCTCGTGGTACGGCCCGCCCCAGCCGCCGCCGTACTGGGCGGTCTCCGGGGTGGCGAAGAACTGGTCGAGCTTGTCGGCGAGTCCGGTGCGGCCGCCGTACAGGTCGGCGAGGCCGTTGCCGTCCTCGGGGGCGGCGAAGGCGTAGGTCCAGCCGTCGCCCTCGGTGTAGTCGGTGGCGTTCCAGTCCAGCGGGTCGTAGGTGGCGGCGCTGTGCTCGAAGGTGCCGTCGGCGTTCTTCGGCTGGAAGAAGCCGGTGGAGGCGTCGAACAGGTCGACGTAGTGCTGGGCGCGGTCGCGGAAGTAGCGGTAGTTGTCGAGGTATTCGCGGTGGTGCGGGTCGCTCGCCGGGGTGGTCCGGTAGAGCTTCTGGGACATCTGCGAGATGCCGTAGTCGGCGAGGTAGTCCTCCAGGGAGACCGACGCGCTCGACCCGCTGGTCTGCGGGGTGTAGCCGAGGAACGTGGACTCCTGCACGTCCGGCCGGCCGGTCAGCCCCGAGGACGGCACGGTGGCGTCCTTGACGGCCGCTTCGTAGGCGCCCTGGACGTCGAAGTCGGTGACACCGCGCAGGTAGGCGTCGGCGATCGCCACGTCGGAGTTGGTGCCGCTGAAGCCGAGGTAGCCGGGCGCGGTCCACTGGCCGATCCAGCCGGCGTCCCGGTACTGCTGCACGAATCCGTCGATCATCTTGCCGGTGAGCTGCGGGTAGAGCAGCGCGTCCAGCGGCCAGGCGGTGCGGTAGGTGTCCCAGAAGCCCTCGTTGGCGTACGGCTGCCCGGACTTGATCGCGGCTCCGGTCGTCGTGGGGGTGTTGGCGCCGGCCGCGGGCGCGTAGGGGCTGGCGTAGCGGTAGTCCGGCCTCGCGGTGGTGCCGGTGTTCTCGTACAGCTCGTTCGGGTAGAGGTTGAGCCGGTACAGGCTGGAGTACAGCGAGGTGAGCTGGTCCTGGCTCGCGCCGCGGACCGTGATCACGCCGAGTGCCTTGTCCCAGGCGGCCCGTGCGGCGGCGTGCACCGCGTCGAAGCCGCGCCGCCCCACCTCCTGGTCGAGGTTGCGCCGGGCCTGGTCGACGCTGATGAAGGAGGTCGCGATCCGCATGGTGAGCTGCCGGCCGGAGCCGAGTGCGAAGGAGGTGTAGCCGCCGACGTCGGGCCCGCCGCCGCCGGTGAGGGAGCCGGTGCCGGTCATCGGCCGGTCGAAGGTCGCGTAGACGAACATCCGCGGCGCGCCCCAGAATCCGGAGACGTCCGAGTAGCCGGTGACGGTGCCGTGTGCCCGGTCCACGGTCAGCCCGCCGCTGTCGTTGACGTTGTCGAAGATCAGGCTGTCGGCGCCGGAGGGGAAGGTGAACCGCATCACCGCGGCGTGGTCGGTGGGCGTGATCTCGGTACGGATGCCGTTGTCGAACGTCACGCCGTAGTAGTCGGGTTGCGCGGTCTCGTGGTCGTGGCTGAAGGCCAGGCCGCGGGTGGTGCGGTCGGCGGTCGTCGGGGCGCTGGACGCCGACGGCATGACCTGGAACGTCTGGTGGTCCTGCACCCAGATGCTGGGCTCGTGGCTGACCCCGAACGCCTGGATCACCGGCTCGTTGGCCGCGTTGTTGTCCTGCTGGTAGGTGTAGATCGCGCTGGTGGTGCCCGCGTCGGTCTCGGGCGTCCAGAAGTTGAAGCCGTGCGGGACCGCGGTTGCCGGGAAGTCGTTGCCGCGCGAGTAGTCGCCGGAGGAGTCTGTGCCGCGCGTGGTGATCACACAGGTCGACGGGTGCGCGCAGTCGTTCGCCGGCGGCGCGGCCCGCAGCGTGATGTCGTCGAGCCAGCCGCTGAAGTGGGCGGGGCCGCCGGGGTTGTCGTAGTCGACCAGGACACGGGTGATGGTCTTGCCCGCGGCGACGCTGCCGAGGTCGGCGTCGACCGCGTTCCACTGCCCGGCGTGCAGGATCTTCGCCGCGCCCTGGGCGCCGGCCGACAGTCCCTTGCCGTACTGGTCGGTCGCGCCGAGCCCGCTGAGCCGGCTGCCGTCGCTGAACACCAGGTCCACCGAGATGTAAGTGCTCGGGTAGGAGAGGTCGTTGCCGGTGCGCTCGGGGAAGATCGCGTACGACAGGCGGGTGTTGCGCCGGACCGGGATCGACACCTGGTAGATCTTGTCCTCGACGCTTCCGTGGCCGGCGAGTTGCCAGCCGGCGTACTTCAACGCGTGGGTGCCGGTGAAGCCGACGTCCTTCTTGAGGGTGGGGCCGGTGGACGGGCCGTCGCCGACGGACGTGGTCATTCCGGCGGTGCCGCCGTCTCCCGCGGCGAGCGCCAGCTCGGCCAACTGGCTCTTGCCGTCACCGTGGTTGGCGGATATCGCGAGCCGGTAGCGGCTGTACGTCCCCGGGTGCGTGACCGTGAAGAGCCGGGTCTCGCCGCGCTGCGGGAAGTCCTGGCCGCTCTCGCCGTCGACCACCTGCCAGCTCTTCCCGTCGTCCGACCCTTGCAGTTGCCAGGACTTCGGGTCCTGGGCGGGGGAGTCGGACCCCGAGGTCATCGTGTAGCGCGTCACCCGGGACGCGTCGCCGAGGGTGACGGTCAGCGAGGCGGCCGGGCCGCCGGCCTGCCAGGCGGTGGCCGCGTCACCGTCGGTGGCCTTGGCGGCGCCGTGGTCGGGCAGCACTTCCGAACTCGCGGTGACCGAGGCGACCGACGTCATGACCGATCCCGGCAGCGCGCCGCCGTTGTCCGGGACGACTCCGGTTGCCAGTGGTCGGCCGCCGGGGCCGGATTCCGGTGTGCTCAGCCAGTCCGGTGCGGGGTCGGATGCCTCGAACGAGGAGGAGAAGGCGGTGTTGTCGGCGGTGCCGGCCGTGGTGCCGCCAGCCGAGCCGTTGTCGGCTGCCGCGTGGGCGCCTGCGGCGGGCAGTACCGCCAGCAGTATGCCGGCGAGGGCGGCAGCGGTGGCCGGCCGACGAAGTCGCCTTGGTCGAACCGTGGTACGCGAACGGCGGACGGGTAGTGGCATGGCCAGGCTCCTCCGTTGACATCGCGGGTAGTCTCAGCGGCGGTGGCAACGTTGTCAACACTTGTGGCGGGGCGGGTGTGGGGTGCGGTGCGCGCGGGTGGTGCGTGGGGCTGGGTCTCGGGGTGCGGGTCGTCCGGCCCTGCGGCGTGGGGGTCCGAAATCGCATATTTACGGGCCTGGCGGCCCACAAATATGCGGCAGCATTTCGGACCCCCACCCCTCCGGGCCGTCCTCCGGCCCGGGGTGGCTCACGCGAGGGGGCGCTTCTGGTGGGGTGGGGGGTGGGGAAGGTGGTGGTCCTCCGGCCCGGGGTGGCTCACGCGAGGGGGCGCTTGTGGTGGGGAGGGGGTGGTCCTTCGGGCCGGGGTGGCTCACGCGAGGGGGCGCTTCTGGTGATGGGGGGTGGGAATGGTCCTTCGGGCGGGGCGTTCCTGGTGGGGAGTGCCCGGTCGGGAGGTACGGGGCGGGCCCACGGAGGGGCGCTTCTGGGGGGGCCGGGCTCTTCTCCGGTCCGGGGTGGGGCGCTTCTGGGGGTACGCGGGCGGGGGTGTGGGCTGGTGGTGGCTACACGCGGTGGAGTTGGGGGTGGAAGGGGGGTGTGCAGCGCCTGAGGTGGCGGGACTTGGCGGTGAAGAGGACGACTGTGTACACCGCGAGGATCGAGGCGAGCAGGAGGTAGTAGCTGAGGGGGAGGGTGGTCATCCCGAGGATGTGGGCGAGTGGGGGGAGGGGGAGGAGCAGGCCGATCGCCGCGAGGCCGGCCGCGGCGGTGCGGATGGGGAGCGGTGCGCGGGTGCCGGAGCGGAGGAGGACCATGACCAGGGCCTGGGTGATGAGGTTCTCGGTGAACCAGCCGGAGTGGAAGGCGGCTTGGCCGGAGATGTGGGCCGAGGCGGGGACGATCAGCGCGAGGGCCGCGAAGGTGGCGAGGTCGGCCGCGGCGTTGAGCAGGCCGAAGGCGGTGATGAAGCGGAGGAAGTCGTGGGTGCGCAGTGGGGAGGGGTGGCGCAGCGTTTCCGGGCCGGGCTGGTCGTAGGCGAGGGCGAGTTGGGCGGCGTCGAAGCAGAGGTTCTGCAGGAGCACCTGGGCCGGGAGCATCGGCAGGAAGGGCAGCAGCAGGCCGGCCACGAGCATCGCGATGACGTTGCCGAGGTTGGAGGAGAGCGCGATCCGCAGGTAGGTGGCGATGGTGCCGGTGGAGTGCCGGCCGGCGGTGATGGTGTGGTCGATGGCGGTGAGGTCCTTCGCCGCGAGGACGAGGTCGGCCGCCTCCCGGGTGACATCGACGGCGTCGCGCGGGCAGATGCCGACGTCCGCGGCGTGCAGCGCCGGCAGGTCGTTCACGCCGTCGCCGAGGAAGCCGGTGGTGTGCCCGGCCGCCCGTAGTGCCCGCACCACCCGGACCTTGTGCTGCGGGGTGCAGCGGGCGAAGACCGTGGTGCGCTCGGCCTGCCGGGCGAGGTCCGCGTCGTCCATACCGTCGATACGGTCGCCGGTGAGCAGGGTGCCGGGCTCCAGACCGAGGTCGCGGCAGACGCGGGCGGCGGTGCCCGGGTGGTCGCCGGTCAGCACCTTGACCGCGACGCCCCGGTCGGCGAGCGCCGCCAGCGCGTCGGCGGCGGTGTCGGCCGGCGCGTCCCGCAGCACGACGAACCCCGCGAAGGTCAGCGCCTGTTCGTCGGCGGGACCGAAGACGCCCGGCCGGGCGGGGCGTTCGGCGACGGCGACCGCGAGCAGCCGTAGTCCCTGCGCCGCCTGGCCCGCGGCAAGCGCGAGCAGACGTTCCCGCTCGCTGTCGTCGAGGTCTCGTTCGGCGGTGGTGGGGTGGGGTTCCGGTAGGAGGGTGGCGGATCGGACTTCCGCTTCGGCGGTGGTGGGGTCGGGTTCCGGTAGGAGGGTGGTGGTGTTTTTGCGGTCCGGCAGGGAGATGGTGGTGTTGGGGTCCGGTTCTGCGGTGGTGTGGAGTTTCCGTACGGTGCCGGTGTGGTGGAGTGCCGGGACGGCGGTCGTGGTGTTGGGGTCCGGCTGGAGCTTCCGTACGGTGCCGGTGGGCTGCTCCGCGGGGCCCGCGCGCAGCCGCGTGCAGTGCCGTAGTACCTCCTCTACGGAGCCCTTGGTGACCAGGGTGTGCAGGCCGCGGCGGCCCGGGCGGCGGACGACCGCGGTGGCGAGGCGGCGCACCGGGTCGAAGGGCAGTGCGGCTACTCCGTCGTAGGCGTCGTACGCGGTGAGGTTGCCGGCGGGTGGCTCGGCTGACGCGGTGGCGGCGTCCAGGACCGCCTCGTCCAGGGCGTCCGGGGCGGGCAGGTCGGCGAGTTGGAGTGTCCACAGGCTGTTGACGGCCGCCCAGTGCAGGACTTCGGGGTCGGGGCGGCCGAAGGCGTCCAGGGAGCTGTCGAGGACGGGCCGGTCGCAGGTGAGGGTGCCGGTCTTGTCCGTGCAGAGGACGTCGATCGCGCCGACGTTGTGCAGTGCGGGAAGCCAGCGGACGATGACGTCGTGGTCGCGGGCGAGGGCGGCGGCCTTGCGGGCGAGCACGGTGGTGACGACCACCGGCAGCATCTCGGGGGTCAGCCCGACCGCCACCGCCACCGCGAACGGCAGCGTCTCCAGCCCCCGGCCGCGCAGCGCGGCGTCGGCCAGCAGCACCAGCGGCGGGGTCAGCAGCATGAACCGGATGAGAATCCAGGAGATCCCGTTGACCGCGCGGTCGAACGCGGACTCCCGGCGCCGCCCGGGACCGCGGTAGGCGCGGGCGAACTCGGTGGCCGCCCCGGTCGCCGTGACCAGCGCGGTGCCGCTGCCCGAGGCCACGCTGCTGCCCTGGAAGCAGGCGTGCGCGCGCTCGAACATGCCGGCGGCGGCGCGCGGCATGTCGTCGGGCCGCTTGGCCGCGGGGGCGGACTCGCCGGTGAGCGCGGCCTGGTGCAGGGTCAGGTTCTGGGTGCGCAGCAGCCGTACGTCGGCGGGGATCACGTCGCCCGGGCCCAGCCGGATGACGTCGCCCGGCACCAGCAGGGCGACGGGGATCTCGCGGAAGCGGGGGGCCGCGCTGGCGGCGGATCTGCGCTGGACGGTCGCGGTGGCGGCGACCAGGTGCCGCAGCCCGTCCGCCGACCGGTCGGCCTGGTACTCCGTGCGGGACCGCAGCGCGCTGCTGACCAGGACGAGCACGGTGATCACGCAGGCGGTGCCCCACGCCGTGACCAGCGCGGAGACCAGCCCGAGGCCCAGCAGGATCGCGGTGAACGGGTCGCGCAGGGCGCGGGCGTAGCGCCGGGGCCAGGAGGCGGGGCGCCAGCCGGGGATGGTGTTCTCGCCGTAGCGGGCGAGGCGTTCCTCGGCCTCGGTCTCGGTCAGCCCGCGCGGGCCGCTCTCCAGGCCGCGCAGTACTTCGAGGGCCGTGGCGTCCGCGAGGTCGTCGCGCTGCGGGGCGGCCAGGGGGCGGGCGGAGCCGGCGAGCCTGTCAGGCGCCCAGGCCACGGACGCCTCGCGCCGGGGTGGGGCGCTCGGCGAGCTGACCGACCATCAGCCGCACCACGGTCACCACGTCCGGGTCGTCCACCAGGTAGACCTGTCTGCGGCCTTCGCGCCGGGCGTGCACCAGACCGGCGAGCTTCAGCTTGGCCAGGTGCTGGCTGACCGCAGGAAGGGTGGCGCCGACCTGCTCGGCCAGTCCCGTGACGTCGCAGTCGCCCTGCGCCAGAATCCAGACGATGTGCAGCCGCATCGGAGAGGCCAGCAGACCGAAAGCCGCGGCCACGCTCTGCAGCACCTCTGCAGATGGCTCGCCCAGCTGTCCGCCAGACCTTGTCACGTGAACCTCCCTGACCGCGGCAATGTGCAGGCACCAGGGTACGCACCCGCGATTGCCGCTCCTCCCGGGCGAACGGGCGGCGGGCAGGTCCCCGGCCGCTCCCGGGTCCGCGGCCCGGATACGGGTCCCCAAGTCCGGTCTCGCGCAGGGGTCTCGGGCGCGGCTCTCAGGTAACGGCTCCGGGGGCGGTCGTGGGGCCGGCCCTTGAGCGACTCCCGCAACGACATCATTGCACCCTTACGCAATCACGCAAGCCGACTGACTATGCTGGTGGGGGCAGGGCCGGACCGGGCGGCGGGCCGGCTCGTGGTGCGGGGCAACGGGAGGCGGACGATGCGCGGCGACGAGCGGTGGGCGGGCCCGCAACGGGCCGACTTCACACGGGTGCTGGACCAGGCGCTGCGCGGCGAGGAGATCCTCGGGGCGGTGCGCGGTCGGCGGCCCGGCGGCCCCACCGTCGAGCAGCTGCGGGCCCGCGCCCTGAACGCGATGGCCGCGATCGCCGCGACGGCGGCCCCCGAGTACGCCCAATACGCCGCGCTGCGCGACGCCTTCCCCTCGGTGCCGGCCGGGGAAGACGGGGAGGACGGGGAGGGCGGTCACGACTCCCCGTCCGGAACCGGCGCCGGCACCGGCGCCCGCGGGCCCGGCCTGTTCGCGCCCTTCGCCGTCCTGGTGCCGATGCTCAGCGGCACCGCCGCCGTGCTCTTCCTGGTGCTGGGATACGGACTGCGGGCCGCCGGCGACGTCGGCGGCGCGGGCACGCCGCTGATCGACATCGGGTACGCGGTCGCGGGCGTGTTCGGCGTCGCGCTGGTGGTCGGCGGGGTGGGCCTGATGCTCACCGCCCGGCGGGACGCCGCCGAGGCCCGCGCCGCCCAGCGGGTGGCCCGGGCCCGCGCGGCCTGGCGGCAGGCGCTGCTGGTGCGCGGCGTCCTCCCCTGTCTACGGCAGCAACTCGCCCACGGCGCACCGGCGGCGCCCTTCCCCACCGCGGCACCCGGACCGCCGGGCGAAGGTGAGGGCCAGGCCGACGTCGACGGCTCCGGCCTGGTCGTGAGGCGGCCGCGGCTGGGTTTCGGCAGCCCCGGCTTCACCAGCCCGGGCGGCAACGGGCCTGCGGGCGGCCCCGCTTGAGCGGCAACGGCCTTGCCGGCGGCCCCGCTTGAGCGGTGCCCCGGTTCCGATTCATCCGCCGGACGAAGGGCCGCCGTAGGAGAGGTTGTCACAGGGGCTGTCGCTCGCCGAGCGGGGCGGGCTGGTGTCCTCCGGCGGGGCCGCGGAGGCAGAGTGGCCGGCGTAGTCCGGTCCGAGGATCAGGCGGACGCCGTAGCCGGTCGCGACGGGCAGGAGCCGCGCCCCGGGGAACAGCCGGGCGACGGCGGCCGCTTGGGCCTGGTCGCCCTCGCCGTATTCGACGACGGTGGTGGTCGGTGCCTGTCCGGGGGCGTTGCCGGTGCGGGTGACGGTGAAACCGGCGGTGGTCAGGGCCGCGGCCGCCTGCGCGGCGAGGCCGGAGACGGTGGTGCCGTTGTCCACCGCGACGCTGATGCCGGCGCCGGGCGCGCCCGTCGGGGCCGGGGTGGTGGAGGGGTGCGGCGCGGGTGCGGTGCTGGCCGCCGGCAGCGGGCGGTTGGCGCGCAGGTCGGCCCAGAGCCGGTCGACCGCCGGGTGGACGAGGGCGACGCGCGGGCCGTCGTAGCGCCAGGGGGCGGTGACGAACTGGACGTTGTGCAGGTCGATGTCCTTCAGCGACAGTGCGAACTTCAGCAGGTTCGGCACGGAGCCGAGTCCGGAATCGACGGTGAGCGAGCGGACGGCGGCGTTCGCCAGCGGCAACAGCACGGTCGGGTCGAAGCCCTTGGCCTTGACCTTCTTGAAGAGGCTTGCCAGGAACGCCTGTTGGCGCTTCATCCGGCCGATGTCGGAGCCGTCGCCGATGCCGTGCCGGATACGGACGTAGTCCAGCGCCCGCTGCCCGGACACGGTCTGCAGGCCCTGGTGGAAGAGCAGCGCGCCGCGCGTGGCCCGGCCCGGGCTGAGGTCCTTCTGATAGACGTCCTGCGGCAGGCAGACCTGGACGCCGCCGACCGCGGCGGTCATGGCGGCGAACCCGGCGAAGTCCACCACCACGGTGTGGTCGACGCGCAGGCCGGTCAGGTGCTCGACGGTGTTCTGCGTGCACGCCGGATTGCCGTCCGCGGTCAGCCCGGTGGCGAAGGCACCGTTGAACATGGTGCTCTTCTGCGGAGCCGACCACCTGCCGTCCGGCAGGAGGCAGGGCGGGATGTCGACCAGGGTGTCGCGCGGGATCGAGACGCCGACCGCGTGCCGCCGGTCGGCGTAGACATGCAGCAGGAGGGTGGTGTCGGAGCGGCCCACCGTGCCTTTCCCGCCGCCGAGTCGACGGTTCGCCCCGGCGCGCGAGTCCGAGCCGATGAGCAGGATGTTCTGGCCGTCGCCGGAGGCGGGCCGCTCGCCGCTGATGCCGTCCGCGGTGAACGTGTGCGGGTCGGCACTCGCGTGCAGGGCGATCCAGCCGCACCCGGAGACCAGCAGCACCAGCGCGGAGACCACGCTCGCCACGACCGTGCCCCGGCGGCTCCGCCGGCGCCGGGCTGCGGCCTCAAGTTCCTCACGACGTCCAGGACTTCCGCTGTGACGACCCGGCATATGCTCCCTCTTCGACGCCGAATGATCCGGATTCTCCGGTTTTCCCGTTTCCCGATTGCGCAACCTAGCAATCTTTGTCGGGCCGGAAGGGCGTCTGCGCGTGCTGTCACCCGGTGGTGTCAACTCGCTTCGGGGCCGGTACGTATCGGGGGAGATCCGGGTCGGACGGTCGTGCGGGTCGTACTGCTCGTACGGGCGTGCGGCTCGTGCGTCCAGCCGCCGGCCGCCCGCTGACCCGCCGCCGCCCGCCCGTCACTTGGCCGCCGCCCGCCTCAGGGGCTCGCGCCGTCCCAGCCGTAACGCAGGGGCAGCGGGCCGACCTTGCGGCGGTAGACCGACACCGCCACCACGCTCACCTCCGGCGCGCCCTCCTCCACCGGGCAGTCCACGGTGACTTGGAGCACCTTGGGGCGTCCGGTCACCCGTATCCGCGTGCCGTCCGCCGGTCCCCCCTCCAGCTCGGCCGTCTCCCAGGTCACCGGCACCCTCCCGCTTCGCCTCGCCGCCTGCTGCATGGCGAACACTTTAGAGCTTGCGTAATCCGGGAACCATGGCGACCGTGAACACCCTCTACGGGGCGGGGGGTGTCGTGCCGCGTACGGGGTCGGCCGCAGCGTCCGGGCGCCCGGTGTGGCGCGGATCACCTGTGTCACCTACGTCACTCGCTTCACCGGTACCACTCGCGTCACCGCATCGCCCGCGTCATCCGTGCGCCGCCGCATCGCCCACCTCCGACGAGAGCCGTACATGTCGACCTCGACCTCCACCGAAGCCGTGCGGGACCGGCGGATCGCCACCGTCGACCAGGAGCTCGCGTGGCTGCTGATCGCCGCCACCGTCCCGGTCGGCGTCGCCGGGCTCGCGCTGGACCACCTCTTCCGCGGCGTCCCGGGCAAGCCCGTCCCGGCGGAGGTCTTCCTCGCGCTCACCGGCCTGGTGCTGTACGGCGCCGAGCTGCTGCGGCGCGGCGGTACCGGGCGGCGCCGGGTCGGGAGCGCCCCCGCCGCCGGCGGGGAGGACCCGCCCCCCGACGAGCGCTCCGACCGCCGGATCACCAAACTCTCCTTCGGGCACGGCGCGTTGATCGGGGCCGCGCAGATCCCGGCGCTCATGCCGGGCATCAGCCGTTCCGGCGTCACCATCGGCGCCGGCACCTTCCGGTGCCTGCCGTACGAGGACTCCGCGCGCTTCGCGTTCCTGCTCGCCACCCCGGTGATCGGCGCCGCGGCGCTGCTGCAGGTGCCCGACCTGCTGGGTCCGGCCGGGGGCGGCATCCGCGGCCGGGTGGTCGCCGGCGGCGTCGCCGCCTTCGCCGCGGGCTACGTCGCGGTGCGCTTCCTGGCCAGGTGCTTCGCGAACGGCACGCTCACCCCGTTCACCGTCTACCGCGGGCCGGCGGGTCCGGGCGGCCTCGCCTGCCCGGCGCTCGGGTGACCCGGGCGGGCCGGCCCGAACTCGTCGGGTCCGCACAGGGGCATGACTTATCCTTGCCGCATTGCGCAAGCGTGAAAACGGAGTGGAGTCACCGCTTCACTGGTCGTAACCGGCCGCGGGCCTCGCGAGGACTGCTCGGACAAGGGAGTGGGAGATGAGTGATCCCTGGGACAGGCCGGCCGGCGGCCCGCCGGAGGGCCGGGTGCCGTACGACCGCGCACCGCAACCGCCGGGGCCGCGCAGCGGCTCCCACGACGCCGGACCCGGCGGTAGGGGCTCCCGCGCCCGCGGCGGCGACCCCGACCCCGGGGACTCCGGCGGCGGGATATCCGGCGGGCGGGCCGCGGCCCGGGCGGCGGCGCACGGCGGGGGCGGGTCGCGGCGGCGCGGCGGCAGCCGGGCGAAGCGCCGCAGCGGCGGGCGGCGGTTCCTGCGGATCGCGGCGATCACCGTGTCGTTGCTGGTGGTGGTCACCGCCGGCGCCGGCTGGTGGTTCTACCAGCACCTGAACGGCAACATCACCAGCGTCTCGCTCACCGGCGGCGTCGGGAAGAACAGCGCCGGCAAGGAGAAGGCGGACGCCTTCGGTCGGACCCCGATCAACATCCTGGTGATGGGCAGCGACGGCCGTACCTCGACCGAGGACTGCAAGCTGGGCGGCGGCTGCGCCAAGACCGGCGTGCAGAGCGGGGGCAACGCGGACGTGGAGATGGTGCTGCACATATCCGCCGACCGCTCCAACGCCACCGTGATGAGCATCCCGCGCGACACCGAGGTCGACGTGCCGGCCTGCACCGACCCCAAGACGGGTGCGAAGACCGCCGGTTACCACGGCATGATCAACAGCGCCCTGGCGTACGGGCAGGCGTGCCAGGTGGCCACCGTCCACCAACTGACGAACATCCCCATCGACCACTTCATCCAGGTCGACTTCTCCGGCGTGGTCAGCATGTCCGACGCGGTCGGCGGCGTGCCGGTCTGCGTCAGCGGCGACGTGTACGACACGTACTCCCACCTGAAGCTCTCCAAGGGCACCCACACCCTCAAGGGCGTGGGCGCGCTGGAGTTCCTGCGTTCGCGGCACGGCTTCGGGGACGGCAGCGACCTCGGGCGCACCTACGCCCAGCACGCCTTCCTCAGCTCGCTGATCCGCAAGTTCAAGAGCGCGGGCACCCTGACCAACCCCGAGGCCGTCTACAAGCTGGCGAACGCCGCCACCAAGGCCCTCACCGTGGACACCGGGCTGGGCAGCGTCAACAAGCTCATCGGGCTGGCCGACGACGTGAACAAGGTGCCGTCCAAGCGGATCACCTTCACCACCATGCAGACCGCGCCCGACCCGAGCGACTCCAACCGGGTCGTGGTGGGCGCCGGCGCGCAGACGCTGTTCTCCACCATCGCGGGCGACCAGGCGCTGACCACCGCCGGCGGCGGCAAGTCCGCGGCGGCCAAGGCGACCGCGAGCCCGTCGGCCACGGCGGTACCCGCCTCGCAGGTCACGGTCAGTGTGCGGAACGGCACCACCGTCGGCGGCCGGGCCGGCGACATCGCCAGCGCGCTGATCGACAAGGGCTTCAACCCGGCCACCAGCAGCGGCAACGCCGACGCCACGGCGACCACGACCCTGACCTACGGCCCCGGGCAGAAGGGCCAGGCGCAGACCGCGGCCAAGGCGCTCGGGCTGCCGTCGTCGCACCTGAAGCAGGGCACGGCGGCCGGTGTCACGCTGGTGATCGGCTCCGACTGGTCCAGTGGCACCAGCTTCCCCGGCGGCAGCGGCACGGCCTCCGCCGGCGACACGAAGACCGCGCTGGCCGACGCGCACGCCGAGACCGCGGACAAGTCGTCGTCCTGCGCCGAGGTCAGCACGTACAAGACGGTCGAGATCAACGGCGTCCCGATGACGCCGGGGCAGGCGTACGCGGCCTCTCCGGGGAAGAAGGACTCCGACGACTGACGGGCCGGGCCCGGCCGAAAAGCTTAAGCTCTTACGCAAGCCGGGAACCGTGGCACGCCGTACGGCGTCGGTTCCGGCAAGCAGCCGAACACGGAACGACAAGGACAACCGGAGGTAGTTCGTGGGCGTGACTTTGTCCAAGGGCGGCAACGTCTCACTGAGCAAGGAGGCGCCGGGGCTGACCGCGGTCACCGTCGGGCTGGGCTGGGACGTGCGCACCACCACCGGTGCCGACTACGACCTGGACGCCTCTGCCCTGCTGTGCGACACGGCCGGGAAGGTGCTGTCGGACCAGCACTTCGTCTTCTTCAACAACCTCGCCAGCCCGGACCACTCGGTCGAGCACAGCGGCGACAACCTCACCGGCGGCGGCGACGGCGACGACGAGCAGATCAAGGTCAACCTCGCGGGCGTCGCGCCCCAGGTGGACAAGATCGTCTTCCCCGTCTCCATCTACGAGGCGGAGGGGCGCGGCCAGAGCTTCGGCCAGGTCCGCAACGCCTTCATCCGGATCGTCAACCAGGCCGACGGCCGCGAACTGGCGCGCTACGACCTGACCGAGGACGCCTCCACCGAGACCGCCATGGTCTTCGGCGAGCTGTACCGGCACGGCCCGGAGTGGAAGTTCCGCGCCATCGGCCAGGGGTACGCCTCCGGCCTGGCCGGCATCGCGAGCGACTTCGGCGTCAACGTCTGAGCCGGCGGGCCCGGCCGGCCTCGGCTGCCGGGCCCGCCCCGGCCCGCCCGGGTTACCCTCGCAGCGGGTGACCCGACCGATGAGGAGGCGAGCGTGGCCGGCAGACGCAGCATCTGGCCGTGGCTCGCCGTCGCGGGCCTGGTCGTCGCCTTCCTGGCGGTCGGCCACGGGCACGGCGACCACGACGCCGACGCGCAGAGCAGCGCCCCGCACAGCACGGCGGCGCCCACGACATCGGCCCCGACCCGGTCCGCGACACCGGACCCGAACGACCCGGCGCAGTTCGCCGCGCCCGTCGTCATATACGCCCGGCAAGCCGGTGTGCACGCCCAGTTGCTGATGGCGATCCTCTACAACGAGTCGTACAAGCCGCACGACCCCGCCTTCGAGCGCGCCTGGCAGAAGTCGAAGCCCGACGCCGCGTTCGGCATCGCCAACATGCACCGGGCCGCGTTCGACGACACCAAGCGCGGCCGGCCGTTCGCGAACCGCGGCTGGGAGGAGCTCCCGGACCACCCGGACCTGGCGATCCAGGCGGCCGCCTGGTACCTGCACGACCTCCAGGCCCAACTTCCCGCGCACCGCACCGGCGCGTACACCACCGACCAGTTGCTCGCGCTCGGCTACAACACCGGGACCGGCAACATGCGGCTGTTCGCCGAGGGCACCAGCCCCGGCTCGCAGGCCCGTTCCTACCTCGACACCCTCCGCGGCAACTGGTCCAAGGCGGCGCAGGCTCTCAAGTAGCCTCCCCGAAAAGGCGGTCGGCCTTCGCACAACGTTCACAAACGCGCTGGTGCGGGGCGGGACGGCCGCCCGCACCCCGAACCAGTCGGCACGCATCCGGGCAAAGTACCGAGCCCGGACGGGCGTTCGCCGGGGAATTGCGCGGGCATTGTACTGACGTCGCGTCAGGATTTCACGTGCCAGCGGCACTTGCGCGCCCCGTGGCTGATCATGGTGGTACGATCGGCCCGCTTGCCAGGCTAGCCAATGAGCGTGCAGGACAGACGGCGATCGGGTCGAGAGGGTCCACCACACCGAGGAGCACCATGCCGCAGTCGGGCATACGGGCGCTCTTAGTTGTGCCGACCCGTCTGCGCTGCCGCCGGCAAGGCGCGTGCGACGCCCCGGGTCGCGCGGGTGCCGTAGCGGCACCTTCGCACATCAGTACCCCCGGACGCAGAGACGCAGCCCCCCTTAAGTCCCTGGTGGTCGTCTAGTCGCTTGAAGAGAGTCTCATGACGCATTACATACAGGACCCGGCGCTCTGGGCTCTGATCGCCGGCGCGCCGTTCGCCGCAACCGTCATACTCCGCGGGCGGAAAGCGCGGGCCAGACTGCGGACCGAGAACGCCGAGTTGGAGAACCGCTACGCGGAACTCGAGGGCGGCTACTCCGAGTCGGTGCAGGAAGCCCGGGTCCGCGCGGAGGACGCCACCAAGAGCGCGCTCAAGTCCGCCATGCGGACCCTCCAGGGCCTGGCCAACGAGCAGCAGGTGGCCATCTCCAAGGCCCAGGACAAGTTCGGCGAACACCACGTCCTCCAGGACCTCCTGGAGATCGACCACATGAACTCGCAGTTCGGCCGGCGTGCGCAGTCCATCGCCGTGCTCTGCGACGGGTGGCTGGGCCGGCAGCGGGTCGCCGCGTCGGTCTACGACGTGGTGCGCAGCGCGAAGGGCCGTATCCGGCACTACACGCGGGTCGAGATCCGTTCGCAGACCAACTTCGCCCTGATCGGCCGCGCCGTCGAACCCGTGGCGCTGGCCCTCGCCGAGCTGCTGGACAACGCGACCAGCTACTCGGCC
This sequence comes from Streptomyces sp. NBC_00448, assembly GCF_036014115.1. NCBI lineage: Bacteria > Bacillati > Actinomycetota > Actinomycetes > Kitasatosporales > Streptomycetaceae > Streptomyces > Streptomyces sp. NBC_00448. The sequence continues at coordinate 4,359,106 of NZ_CP107913.1, read as the reverse complement.
CCCGACACCCCGATCGACATCACCACCCGCACTGTGCCCAAGGGTGTCTGCATCATCATCGACGATGCCGGTGTCGGTATGAACGAGGAGGAGAAGGCGCGCGCCGACGAGCTGCTGTCCGGCCAGGGCCCGGCGGGCGTCGCCGGACTGGGCAACCCGCCGCAGTTCGGTTTCGCGGTCATCGGCGTGCTCGCCCAGCGGTACGGCTTCAACGTGTCCGTCGACTCCTCCTCCCCCTACGGCGGCGTACGCGCGGTGGTGCTTCTTCCCGAGGAGCTTCTGACCAACATGCCCGAGCCGAAAGAGCCGCCGGCCTCCCGTACCCCCGCCCCCAACGGGGTCGCCGCCGGGGCTGCCGCGCCGGCGGAGCGGCCGTCCAGCTCGACCCCCGGCGGTCTGCCGAGACGGAGCCGGAAGGGATCGATCTCCATCGTGCCGAGTGCGGACGCCCCCGCGCCCCCCACCCGGACGAACGAGGAAGCCGCTTCGATCATGGGCGCCTTCCAGCTCGGCACACAGTCCGGGCGCTCCGCACAAAGGGAAGGGCATGAACCGCAGTGAACAACGACCTGTCATGGATGCTTGAGAGTGCCCTGGAGGTCCCCGGGGCGCGCCACGCGATCCTGATCTCCGCCGACGGGCTGCTGATGGCCCGCTCGCAGCAGGTCAGGAAGGACGAGGCCGACACCGTCGCCGCGGCCATGAGCGGCATCCAGTCGCTGAGCCGCACGATGGGCGGCTTCTGCGGCGGCCCGGACATGGTCTGGCGCCAGACCCTGGTGGAGTTCGACGGCGGCTGGGTCTTCCTCATCTCCGCCGGCGCGGGCGCCTACCTGGCCGTCTCGTCCGCTCCGGACGTCGACATGGCGGCCATCACCTTCCGGATGCAGCAACTCGTCGGCCAACTCGGCAAGGTCCTGACCGCGCCGCCTCGCGAAAACACGAGTACCCAGGTATGAACGAATCGGATGAGCCCGTAGCGCAGTCCACGGATTTAGTGCGACCGTACGTCATCACGAACGGGCGCGGCCTGCCGGCCGACGACCAGTTCAATCTCATCACCCTGGTCACCGCGTCCGATCAGCCGCGTCCGGTCCATCTCGACCCGGAGAAGCACAGTGTCCTGGACCTGTGTTCGGGCGGCATGCTCTCGGTGGCCGAGATAGCCGGGCACATGAAGCTTCCGATCGGCATCATCAAGGTGCTGCTCTCCGACCTGTCGTCGGAGGGCTACCTGGTGGTCCGGCCCCCGGTGCCTCGTGCCCAACTCGCCGACGTATCGCTCCTTCAGGAGGTGCTGAATGGGCTCCAGGCCCGATTCGGCTGATGGCGTCTATCTCGACGGAGCGGTGAAGACCGCGGCCAAGATCCTGGTCGTGGGGCACTTCGCGGTCGGAAAGACGACGTTCATCGGCACGATGTCCGAGATCCCGCCGCTGCGCACCGAGGAGCGGATGACCCAGGCCGGCGCACTGGTCGACGACCTCAAGGGAGTGCGGGGGAAGACCACCACCACGGTGGCCATGGACTTCGGCCGCATCACGCTGAGCGAGCAACTCGTGCTGTACCTCTTCGGAACGCCCGGGCAGGAACGCTTCGTCCAGGTGTGGGAGGACATGACCCGAGGCGCGCTCGGCGCGTTGATCCTGGTCGACCCGGAGCGGCTCAAGGAGTCCTTCCCCGTCATCGACCTCGTCGAACAATACGGGCTTCCCTACGCGATTTCCGTCAATCACTTCGACGACACGCCGGTCCGCTCCGACGACGAGTTGCGCGACGCCCTCGACCTGCTGCCCGAAACCCCCATCGTCACTTGCGATGCCCGCGACCAGAAATCGTCCGCCGACGCTTTGATCGCCCTGGTCCGGTATCTCCAGACGCGTACCGCTAGGAGCACCACGTGAGTACCGACTCAGGCTTTCCCTCCCCTCCGCCCGGCTGCCCCGCGCACGGCCGAGTGCCCCTGCACGGACCCGAGTTCCAGGCGGACCCCGACTCGTACTACGCCTGGATGCGCAACTTCGGCCCCACCGCGCCGGTGGAGCTGGCGCCCGGGGTGAACGCCACGCTCGTCACGGACTACTCGGCGGCGCTGCAACTGCTCCAGGACCCCGACACCTTCCGGAAGGACTCGCGCCGCTGGCGTGCCTTCAACGAGGGCAAGGTCAACCCGAACAGCCCGGTGGTGCCGCTGCTCGCCTACCGGCCGAACTGCATGTTCACCGACGGCGCGGACCACCTGCGGCTGCGCCAGGCCGTCACGGACACCATGGCCCGGGTGGACAGCCACCTGCTGAAGCGGAACGTGGACCGGGTCTCCCGCTACCTGATCGAGCAGTTCAGCACCCGCGGCTCGGTCGACCTGCTCAACGACTACGCCAAGCTGCTGCCGCTCTTCGTCTTCAGCGAGCTGTTCGGCTGCCCCGCGGACATCGGCGACCGGGTCATCTTCGGCATCAACGGCATCTTCGACGGCATCAACGCCGAGAAGGCCAACGAGGTGCTCGGCCAGTCCGTCGCCGAGCTGGTCGCGCTGCGGCGGGCGCAGCCGGGTGATGACGTGACGTCATGGCTCATGCAGCACCCGGCGAAGCTCACCGACGAGGAGATGGTCCACCAGCTGATCCTGCTGCTGGGCTCCGGTGCGGAGCCGTTGCGCAACCTCATCGGCAACGGACTGTGCCTCATCCTCTCCGACGACCGGTTCTCCGACGGCGGGCTGCTGGTCGAGGACGCCATCGACGAAGTGCTGTGGAACAACCCGCCGATGTCCAACTACGCGCCCCACTACCCGGTGGCCGACATCGAGTTCGCCGGGCGCCGGATCGACGCGGGCGAGCTGGTGCTGGTCAGCTTCGCGGCGGCCAACACCGACCCGGCGCTGTCCGGCTCGCGCCAACTGCTCAGCAAGCGCGCCCACCTGGCGTGGAGCACCGGCCCGCACGGTTGCCCGGCGAAGGACCCGGCCCAGCTCATCACGATCGCGGCCATCGAGAACCTGCTCAACCAGCTCCCGGACATCGAGCTGGCGGTGCCGGTGGACAGCCTGACCTGGCGGCCGGGGCCGTTCAACCGCGCGCTGGCCGCGCTGCCCGCCCGGTTCGCGCCGATACGGGTGGACAAAGGCCCGCAGACCGGGGTGCAGGGGAAGCCTGCGGCGACGGCCGGACATCAGGGCCCATCGCAGGGCAAGGCGCAAAAGGGAGGCTTGTGGAGTTCGTTCCTGGCCTGGTGGAAGGTGTGATCCAGCCGCGGAAGTGGCCAAAAAGCATGCGTGATTCAGGTCACGATGCGCATATGCCTGCAACTCACATGATCATTCGACGGGACGGGTAGTCACCTGGGCGAAAATCGTTGGCCAGGACTAAAGGAGTTGTCACCGTGCCTGCTGCCGCCGATCCGCCCGTACCGCTGCGACCGGCTGTTTTACCCCTACCCCGACCGTCGGATGTTCACTCCGGATCATCGAACATTTGTTCTCATTCCGAGTACCTGTGCGTGCCGGGGGATGCGCCGCCCACCGAACCCGCCCTCCGGGGCGGGTCTCTTTTCGCCCGTTCCGGGCGTGTTCCGGCATATGCCATCGCGAGGGAAGGGCTCCGATGACCGGCGGTCGTTCCCCGATCCGCGACTTCGCCGGCTCCGGCCTCTCCCGGCTGGAGCCGGCTCAACTCGGCGGTCTCGTCACCGGGCAGCTCGCCCGGCTGTGCGAGGTGGCGCGGTTGGGCCGTGCGGACGCGGAGACCTACGTCGAGGTCCTCGCCGACAGCCTCGGCCCGGCGGCCGAAAGGTCGTTGGCGCTGCCCCCGCCCTCGCCCACCCTGCTCTCCGACGACCACACGCCGGTCGAGTATTCGCTGGCCTTCCTGCCCGGCTCCACGCCGGCCCTGCGGGTACTGCTCGAACCCGGCTGCGGCAGCGGGGACTTGGCGGCGAACGGGCGTACCGGGCTGCGGGTGATCCGCGAGATGGCGGACCGCTGGAACTTCTCCACCGACCAACTCGACCGGCTGGAGGACCTGTTCTTCCCGGCCGCGCCCGCCGGGGCGTTCGCCCTGTGGTGCGCGCTGGAACTGCGGCCCGGCGGCGTCCCCGCGGTGAAGGTCTACCTCAGCCCGGCCGCCAACGGCCGGGACCGGCGCGCGGAGACCGTACGGGAGGCGCTCGCCAGGCTCGGCCACCGGCAGGCGTTCGACGCGCTGCCGCCGGCCGACGACTTCCCCTTCGTCGCGCTCGACCTCGGCGCGTGGCAGGCGCCGCGGGTGAAGGTCTACTGCACCCACGAGAGCCTCGCCGCCGAGCAGGCCGGTGCGTACTCCCGCCTCGCGCCCGACGAGGGCCGGGACCAGACGACGGGCTTCTTCCACACGATCGCCGGCACCGGCAACGACGGCGCGGGCGGCGCCGGCGACGGCGCCCAGGGGCCGCTCACCCGGCGCGCACTGACCTGCCACTCCTTCACCGAGACGGCGACCGGACTGCCCAGCGGCTTCACGCTGCACATGCCCGTGCGTACGTACGTCGAGCACGACGGACAGGCGCGCGAGCGGGCGGTGGCGGTGCTGCGCCGCTACGGCATGGACAGCGCCGCACTCGACCGCGCGCTGGCCGCGGTGACCTCCCGCCCGCTGAGCGACGGCGTCGGGCTCGTCGCCTACGTGGCGCTGGTCCACCAGCGCGGCCAGGCCCCGCGGGTCACCGTCTACGTCTCCTCGGAGGCGTACGAGGTGCAACCGCCCCGTTGAACCGCTCCCCACCCGTGCGGGTCACGGGATCGGGCGCTGACACACCCGCAACACCACTTCGCACGACAGAAAGACAGGAGCAGCGGTCTGCATGGAGCCGTACCGGATCAAGGTAGTGGAACCCATCCCCGTCACGACGCGGCAGCAGCGTGAGGAAGCGCTGAAGCGCGTGCACTACAACCTGTTCGACCTGCGGGCGGAGGAGGTGACCATCGACCTGCTGACCGACTCCGGCACCGGCGCGCTGTCGGCCGCGCAGCAGGCCGCCGGCATGGCGGGCGATGAGTCCTACTCGGGCTCGCGCTCCTTCTACCGGTTCCACGACACCATCACCGAGCTGACCGGCTACTCCCACATCCTGCCGGTGCACCAGGGCCGGGCAGCCGAACGCGTGCTGTTCACCACGCTGTTGGAGCCCGGCAAGCTGGCGCTGTCCAACACGCACTTCGACACCACCCGGGCCAACGTCGAGCTGGCCGGTGCCGAGGCGCGCGACCTGCCGTGTCCCGAGGCGCGGAACCTGGACAGCACCCACCCGTTCAAGGGCAACATCGACCTGGACGAGCTGCGCCGCACGCTCGCCGGGCCGGAGGGCTCCCGGGTCGCGATGGTGGTCGTCACCATCACCAACAACGGAGGCGGCGGGCAGCCTGTCTCCATGGAGAACCTCAAGCAGACGTCCGCGCTGTGCCGCGCGCACGGTGTGCCCTTCTTCCTGGACGCCGCCCGGTTCGCCGAGAACGCCTGGCTGGTCACCCGGCACGAGCCCGGCTACGCCGACCGCACCCCCCGGCAGGTCTCCGAGGAGGCGTTCCGGCTGGCGGACGGCTGCGTGATGAGCGCGAAGAAGGACGGCATCGTCCACATCGGCGGGTTCATCGGGCTCAACGACCCGGACCTCGCCCAGCGGTGCGAGCTGCTGCTCATCGCCACCGAGGGCTTCGCGACCTACGGCGGCCTGGCGGGGCGCGACCTGGACATGATCGCCCAGGGGCTCACCGAGGTGACCGAGCCGTCCTACCTCGCCGAGCGGGCCGACATCGCCTCGCACCTCGCCCACCGGGTGCGCTCGGCGGGCGTCGACATCCTCGAACCGCCCGGCCTGCACGCGCTCTACCTCAACGCGGGTCGGCTGTTCCCGCACATACCCGCCCACAACTACCCCGGCCACGCGCTGTCCGTCCAGCTCTACCTCGAAGGGGGCATCCGCTCGGCCGAGTTGGGTTCCCTCTACCTCGGTGAGGAGGACGAGGACGGCAATCCGGTGAAGAGCGCGCCCTACGAGCTGGTCCGGCTCGCCCTGCCGCGCCGCGTCTACACCCGCAGCCACTACGACCACGTCGGCGAGACCCTGGCGAAGATCACCAAGAACGCCGACAGCGTCTACGGGTTCCGGATCGTGGACCAGTCCCCGATCCTGCGCCACTTCCGCGCGACCCTCGCCCCGGTCCCGGTGACCGGCTGACCTGGTTCGACGCAGCACCGTTCGCGGCCCGGGCCTGGGTGACGGCCCGGGCCGCGGGCATGCGCGGGGAGCGCCGACGCGCGCGGGGGAGCGGGGCGGCCGACCGGCCGGGGCCGGCGCGAGGGAGAGGCGGCGGGTAGTCCTCAGGGAGGAGGAGCGCGCACCTTGTCGTGCGTTCTCACCAGGCGGAAGTGACGGCAGCCGCACGACGCGCCGGCGGGGTCTCGAAGGACAGCCTTGGCAGTGCCCGAGACCATGACCCCGGAGAGGCATTCGCTGTGGCTACCCTCCTTCACCGACTGGGCCGTACCGCCTTCCGGCGGCGCCGGCTCGTCGCCCTGCTGTGGGCGGTGGTCCTCGTCGCGGTCGGCGTCGGGGCCGCCAAGGCGCCGGCCGCCGGCGACAGCGGCACCGCCTTCATGCCCGGCATCGAGGCGCAGAAGGCGTTCGACCTGATCGGGCAGCGGTTCCCGGGTGCCGACGCCGACGGCGCCACCGCCTGCGGCATCCCGGTGCTCGTCCGCACCGCGCCCCGCGGGCCGGCCCTGACCCCGCAGCAGTCGCAGATCGCCCGCCTGGCGGCCACCGGCCTGACCAACAAGCAGATCGGGCAGCGGCTCCTGCTGTCCCCCCGGACCGTCTCGACCCACCTCCACCAGCTCTTCCCGAAGTTGGGCGTCACCTCCCGGGCCGCCCTCCGCGATGCCCTGGAGCAGTTGGAGCAGCTTGACCAACCGGAGGGCCGGTAGGAACCCGCCCGGCCCGTCAGTCCGCCCGGCCTGTCAGTCCGCCCGGCCCCGACCCGCCCGCGTGGAACCAGCCCGTACGTGGGCGGCGTCCCCCCTGGGGTCCGCAAGATCGTCTCCGTGGAGGACCCGCCTATGTCCGGAACGGCCGCCCGCTACCTCTATCTCGCCCGGCACGGCGAGGCTTCGGCGGATGAGAGCGAACTGACCGACGCGGGGCGCCGGCAGGCCGCTCTCCTGGGGCAGCGGCTGCGTGGGGTCCCGCTGGCGGCGATCCACCACGGGCCGCTCGCGCGCGCCGAGCAGACCGCCCGCCTGGTCGGGGACCAGCTCGACGGCGTTCCGCTGCGCCGCTCCGACACGGCCGGCGACTACATGCCCTACCTGCCGGCGTGCGAGGAGCTGCCGCCGCAGGCGGCCGACGACTGGGTCGCGTTCCTGGGCCAGTTCACGGCCGAGGAACGCGAACAGGGCCCCGGGCTCGCCGCCGCGGCCCTCGCGGACTTCACCGGACCCGTCGCCGGCGATGAGCCGCGCCACGAGCTGGTCGTCACCCACAACTTCCTCGTCGGCTGGCTGCTCCGCGCGGCCCTCGACGCGCCGAAGTGGCGGTGGCTGGGCATCAACCACGCCAACGCGGCCCTGACGGTCATCCGCTACGCACCCGACCGCCCCCCGGCGGTGCTGCTCTTCAACGACACCGGCCACCTCCCCGTCGAGCTCCGCTGGACCGGCTTCCCCCCGGAGCTGCACGTCTGAGGCCCGTACCGAGCGGCAACGGCTGATGCGCGGGCGGCGGGTGGCCGAGTCCGTACGAGGGGCGGTCACCGCGCCGCGGGTCAGCCGTTGTCGGAGATCTCGTGGCCGGCCTGGGAGGCGGTGTGGTGCTGGGCGGCGGCCGCCGCCGCTTCCGGGTCGCCCTGGCGCAGCGCCGCGATGATGGCTTCGTGCTCCTGGAGGACCGCTCGCCAGTTCTGCGCGTCGCGCGGCATGGTGATGCGGTAGCGGCGGATGGTCATCAGCAACTGCTCGGTGAGTTCCGCGAGGATGCGGTAGCCGCTGGCCTCGGACAGCAGCCGGTGGAAGTCGGAGTTGAGTTCGGGGAGGCGCTCCGTCGCCCCCTGGTCGAGCTCCGCGCGCATCGCGGCCTGGACCTGCGCCAGGCCGGTCAGCAGCTTGTCGTCCACCCGTTCCGCCGCGAGCCGGGTGACCAGGGTCTCGATCGCCTCGCGGGCGAGGAAGACGCCGCGCATCTCGGTCTTGTCGATCTCGGCGACGGTGACGCCCGCGTGCAGTTGGGAGCTGAGCAGGCCGTCGGACTCCAGGCGTTTGACGGCTTCGCGGATGGGGATCTTGCTGACGCCCAGGTTCCGGGCGAGCTCGTCCATGTTGATGCGCTCGCCGGACCGCAGATCCCCGGTGACGATGGCCTGGCGCAGAGTGTCGTAGACCAGGTCCGCCTTGCTCTTCACCGTGGGCAGCCTCGTGGCCCAGCTGTTCTCTGCCATACGTTCATCGTATGCGATATCCGCGGCTCGTCCCCGCGCGGGCGGCCGGCTTCCGGGTGCCGTGAGTCCGACTGCCGTGGGTCCGACTGCCGTGCCGTCGACCGCCGTGGGTCCGACTGCTGCGGGTCTGACCGTCACGGCTCCGCGCGGGTCAGCGCGGCTCGCCGTGCAGCGGGGGAAGCCCCATCCGTTCCCGGTGCCCGTCCCGCAGCAGGCTCGCCGGGCTGACCGCCGACGCGCCACCGTCCAGCACCAGTTCACTGCCCGTCAGCAGCGCCGCGTCGGGCGAGGCGGCGAAGGCCACTGCGGACGCGACCTGCTCGGGCGAGGCCAGCAGGCGCATGGGGTTGCTCTCGCGCAGCCTGCTCAGGTCCTCCGCGCCGCCGAGCCGCGACTCGGTGGCCGGGGTGCGGACCCAGCCGGGGGAGACCGTGACGAAGGAGATCCCGTGCCGGCCGTAGTCCACGGCGAGTTGCCGGGTGAGCGCGGCGAGCGCGCCCTTGGCCGCGGCGTAGGCGGGCAGGCCGGGAGCGGCGGTGCGGTGCAGCACCGAGCCGACGGTCACCACCGCGCCGGAGCCCGCCTCGATCATGGCCGGCAGCACCTCGCGGACGCACAGGAACACCGAGGTGAGGTTGGCGGTCAGCACCGCGTTCCACTCCTGCTCGGTGGTGAGGTGCAGCGGGCGGCCCTCGGTCACGCCCGCGCAGGCGACGAGGACGTCCGGCCCGCCGCCTTCCGCGGCCGCCTCGCGCACGGCGGCGGCGACCTCGTCGGCCCGTGTCACGTCCGCGCGGTGGTAGGAGACGCCGGGCAGCCGCGGATCGGCGAGGTCGACTCCCGCCACCCGCAGTCCGTCCGCGGCGAATCGGGCGGCGACGGCGCGGCCGATGCCGCCCGCCGCCCCGGTGACCAGGACTGTTCGTGTCATCGCGGGCTACCTCGCGCAGGTGGGGTGGGGCGGCCCGAGCCCATGCGGGGCCGGGAGCGGACCGGGGGAGCGGCTGGAAGGAAAGGTATACGATCTACTAAATAACGGCAACGGTTCTCCGGAGGCTCTCATGACGCCCGACGATCTCCTCTCCGCCCTACGCGCCCAACGGCTGCTTGCCATCGTCAGGGGCGCCGACCCGTCGGCGGCGCTCGACACGGTGCTCACCCTCGTCCGGTCCGGCATCGGCCTCGTCGAGGTCTCGCTGACCGGCGCCGGCGCCCTGGGCGTCATCGAACGGGCCCGCGCGGCACTCGGCCCGGACGCGCTGCTCGGCGCCGGGACGGTGCTGACGGCGGGCGACGCCCGCCGGGCCGCCGAAGCGGGCGCCGGATTCGCGGTGACCCCGGGAGCGACCGAAGCCGTGGCCGCCTGCCGGGAGTCGGGCCTGCCGGTGCTGGCGGGCGCGCTGACCCCGACCGAGGTGGCGGCGGTCGTCGCCGGCGGGGCGGCGGCGGTCAAGCTCTTCCCGGCCGGCCTCGGCGGCGTGCCGCACCTGCGCGCGCTGCGCGCCCCCTTCCCCGAGGTGCCCTTCGTGCCGGTGGGCGGCATCGACGCCGACGCGGCCCGCGGCTACCTCGCCGCCGGGGCGGCGGCCGTCGGCGTGGGCGGGCCGCTGGTCGGCGACGCCGCGGACGGCGGCGGAGCGGGCGCGCAGGGCGAACTGGCCGAGCGCGCGGCCCGGTTCCGCGCCCTGACCGCCCGGGAGTCGCGGTGATCGACGTACTGACCTTCGGGGAGACGATGGCCGCGCTGCGGGCCCGGGGGCCACTGCTCCTGGGCGGCTCGCTGGACCTGTCGGTGGCCGGCGCGGAGTCCAACGTCGCCATCGGCCTGGCACGGCTCGGGCACCGGGTCCGCTGGGCGGGCCTCACCGGCGCGGACGAGTTCGGGCGCCTGGTGACCCGCACGCTCAGGGCGGAAGGCGTGGACGTCTCCTGCGCCGGCAGCACCGACGCGGGACCGACCGGCCTCGTGGTTTTCGAGCCGAGGCTCGCCGACCTGACGCGGGTGACCTACCACCGTTCCGGTTCGGCCGGCTCCCGGATCACCGCCGCCCACCTCGCGCCCGCACTCGCCGCCGGGGCGCGGATCGTCCACGTCACCGGAATCACCGCCGCGCTGGGCGAGCGGCCCCGGCGGGCGGTCGAGTCGGCGGTGCGGGCCGCGACCGCGGCGGGATCGCTGGTCTGCCTGGACGTCAACCACCGCGCCCGGCTGTGGTCCCGCGCCCAGGCGGGCCGGACGCTGCGGCCGCTGGTGCGCGACGTCGATGTGCTCGTGGCGTCCGACGACGAACTCGCCCTCGCCGCACCCGAGTCGGCCGGCACGGAGCAGGCCCGGGTGGATGCGCTGCTGGCGGCCGGCGTCCGCGAGGTCGTGGTCAAGCGCGGAGCGGCCGGGGCCGACGTCTTCACGGCGGACGGCTCCACGTCACTGCCGGCCGAGCGCGTGCCCGTACGGGACACGGTCGGTGCGGGCGACGCCTTCGTGGCGGGCTACCTGTCGGCGCTGCTCGACGGCGAGCCCCCGGAGGGCCGGCTGCGCCGCGCGGTGTGCACCGGCGCCTTCGCCGTCGCCTCGTACGGCGACTGGGAAGGGCTGCCCGCCCGGCACGAACTGCCGCTCCTGCGGGCCGAACCGGGCAGCGCGCTGCGGTGACCCCGTACCGCCCGACGGTCACGGAGGGTGTCCGGTGCGGCGCGGCACGAAGTGTTTCGGGAATGTTCCTCCGACCCCTGGTTCTTATTTCGTATATCTCATACGGTTGCCTCGTCCCCGTCCCCCTTCCAAGGTGGTGAACGCGTCCCATGACCAGTGCGACGACGACCGAAGACGGCAACGTGACCACGGCCCAGCACCGCACCGACCGGCGCACGATGCTCGCCAGCACCGTGGGCACGGTCATGGAGTGGTACGACTTCAACCTCTACGGCCTGGCCTCGGCCCTGGTGTTCGGCCCGCTGTTCTTCGGCTCCTCCTCCGTCGGCGGCACGCTCGCCTCCTTCGCCACCTTCGGCGTCGGCTTCGCCGCCCGGCCCATCGGCGGCGTGATCTTCGGTCACCTGGGCGACCGCATCGGCCGCAAGCACGTCCTGCTGATCACGATGCTCGGCATGGGCGTGGCGACCACCCTGGTCGGCGTCCTGCCGACCCACGCGGTGGCGGGCGTCTGGGCCCCGGTCCTGCTGGTGTTCCTGCGGGTGTGCCAGGGCATCGCGGTGGGCGGCGAGTTCGCCGGCGCCACCCTGCTCACCGTGGAGAACGCGCCGCCGGGCAGAAGAGGGCTCTTCGGCGCCATCCCGGCGATGGGCACCGGAGCCGGATTCGTGCTCGCCAGCGGCGTGTTCGCCCTCGCGTCGCAACTGCCCGACGGTTCGTTCGACAGCTGGGGCTGGCGGGTGCCGTTCCTGCTCAGCGCGGTCCTGGTGGTCTTCGGCCTGGTCGTCCGGCGGGGCATCGACGAGACGCCGGTCTTCGCCGAACTGGAGGACCGCGGCGAGACCGTACGCTTCCCGCTGCTGCTCACGCTGCGCAAGCAACCCGGCGCGGTGCTGCGGACGATGGGCATCACCGTCTCGGGCTTCGTCTGGGGCTACCTCATCCAGGCGTTCGCCCTGTCGTACGCGACCGGCACGCTGCACCTGTCGAAGACCACCATGCTGTGGGCGATCGCCCTCGCCTCCGCCCTGGAGATCGGCTCGATCCCCTTCTGGGGCTGGCTGTCCGACCTCATCGGGCGACGCCTGATGATCGCCATCGGCCTGGTCTGCACGGTCGGCTACGCCTTCCCCTTCTTCGCGCTGCTGCACACCCGGAGCACCCCGCTGATCTTCCTCGCCATGGTGCTGGCCATCCCGATCTGCAAGGACATGGTGTTCGGCCCGCAGGCCGCGCTGGTGGCGGAGCAGTTCGACGCGCGCGTGCGCTACAGCGGCGTCAGCGCCGGCCGGGAGATCGGCGGCGCGCTGTTCGGCGGCACGGCACCCTTCATCGGCACCGCCCTGGTCGCCGCCGCCGGCGGTTCGATCACGCCCGTCGCGCTGTACGTCATCGCCGGCTGCGTTGTGACCGCCGTCGCCGTCTTCTCCGGCCGCGAGACCTCCCAGGAGCAGACCGGGACCCTCGGCGCCATCAACGCATGACTCCGGCCGCGCACCACCCGAGCAGGCCACCGACCACGTGGAGAACCCCGTGAGCAACGCCCCCCTTCGTATCGCCAAAGTCGAGACCCTGGCCCTGTCGGCCAGCTTCGACGACCTCTACGACTCGCCCGACGACGTCCCCGACTGGCTGCGCTACCCGGCCTCCAGCCACCTGGTCCTGCCCCGGCGCGGCCAGTACGCCACCCTGGTCAAGGTGCACGCCGAGGACGGCAGCGTCGGGATCGGCGAGTGCTACGGCCTGCCCTCCCCCGAGGTCACCGCCACCGTCGTCTCCACCGTCCTGGCCCCGCTGCTGGTCGGCCAGGACGCCCTGGCCACGACCGCCGTGTGGGAACGGCTCTTCCAGGGGCAGGCGGCCGGCGGCCACAACCGCGGCTTCTACCTCGAAGCCATCGCCGGAGTCGACCTGGCCCTGTGGGACCTGCGCGGCAAGCTCGCCGGCCTGCCCGTCCACCGCCTGCTCGGCGGCCCGATCCGGGAGCGGGTCGAGTGCTACGCCAGCCCCGTCGCGCTGCACGCCGACCCGCAGGACTCCGCGCGCCAGGCGCTCGGCTTCGTCGAGGACGGATTCCGGGCCCTGAAGGTCAAGATCGGCCGCGGTGTCCGGGTCGACCGCGCCCACCTGCGGGCGGTCCGTGCCGCGGTCGGCGAGGACATCGGCATCCTCACCGACGCCAACTGCGCGTACGACCTCGACGAGGCCACCCGCGTGGGCGCGGTCCTGCGCGACCTGGACATCTCCTGGTACGAGGAACCGCTCCAGGTCGACGACCTGGCCAACCTCGCGGAACTGCGGCGCAGGACCGGGCTGACCCTCGTCAACGGGGAGACCCACTTCACCCGGTTCGACCTGCGCGACTCCCTGCTGCACCACGCCATCGACGTCTTCATGCCGAACGTCGCCCGCAGCGGCGGCATCACCGAGGCCACCCGGCTCGCGGCCCTCGCCTCCGCCTTCCACGTCGACATCGCCCCGCACGGCGTCGGCTCGGGCGTCAGCCTGTGCGCCGCGCTCCACCTGTGCGCCGCCACCCCCAACCTGCGCACCTACGAGTACAACCGCCTCCCCAACCCCATCCGCGAGCAGATCCTGCGCAACCCGCCGGAGTTCCGCGACGGGGCCCTCACCGTCCCCACCGGCCCGGGCCTGGGCTTCGAACTCGACGACGCCGCCGTCGACCGCTACACCGTCGCCCGCTTCTGACCCACCGGATTTCCGACCCTCCCGCTTCCGCCCTCCCGCTTCCGACCCACCCACGAGCCGCACCTTCTCCCCGGAGGAGTCACCGTGACCACGCAACCCCCACCCCCCAGCAGCCCATCGCCCGACAGACGCACCCTGCTCGGACTTCTGGCCGTCACCGTGGCGCCGAACACCATCGAGTTCTGGATCGAGGACGTCGCATGAGCCGTACGGAGCGCCCCCTCATCAGCCGCCGCTCGCTGCTCGGCGGCGCCGCGGCCGCAGGCACCGCCGCCGTGCTCGGCCCGCTCGGCGGATGGTCGGCGGCTGCCGCCACCAGCGGCTCGTACACCATCCGCTACGACCAGCCCCGCAAGCAGACCATCCTCGGCCTCGGGTTCGAGATCCAGTCGGACTCGATCGGCTCCGGCAACGACGGGCTGCCGGCGACCGTCAGCGGGGTCCCGTACGACTTGACGGACAGCGAGCGCACCCGCTTCTACCAGCAGATGCTCAAAGTGCGCGACGACCGGGGATTCCGCTACTGCCGGCTCGCGTTGGGCCTGTACTACCGGGGGACGGACGCCACCGGCAAGTACCTGCAAGGCCGTTACCCGGGGCAGACCGCGCTGCTGGCGGACATGATCGGTCAGGCCGGCATCGAGGGCATCTCCGCCGAGTACTGGTCTCCCCCGCCCGGATGGAAGAGCAACGGCTCCTACATCGGCGGCACGCTCGCCTCCTTCGCGGCGGCGGACCTCGACGCGCTCGGCGACGCGATGGTCCACGACCTGGACTACCTCACCTCGCTGGGCGTACCGGTGTCGATGTGGGGGCTGCAGAACGAGCCGGTGTACTCCACGGCGTACTCCTCCTGCGTCTACACCGCCGCCGAGTACCACCAGACCTTCGCCGCGGTCGCCCCGAAGATCCGCGCCAAGTACCCGCGGGTGATGATCCACGCGAACAGCCTCGACGGCTGGAGCGGCTCCTTCGGGCAGGCGATCAAGGCCGATCCGGCCGCGCTGTCCTGCGTGGACGCGTGGACCTATCACCGGATCGGCTCGAACAGCGACGAGCAGATCACCGGTGACTACACCTCCGGCGCCGCGGGGAAGCTCGTCTTCAACAACGAGTTCGAGTACCTGGACAACTCCACGTCGGACGTGCGGACCCTCAACACCGCCCAGTCGATCATGAACTGGATGGTGTTCCAGGACGCGCCCACCTGGTTCTGGCTGCACGCGCTGAAGCCGACCACCAACGCCGAGGCCCCGGGCTACTCGCTCGGCTACTGGCGGCCGCCGGGCGACACCGACTTCAGCCACTTCCCTGACATCCCCGTCGGGCACTGGGACTTCAACCCGCAGAACTGGAACGCGGTCGCCGGCTTCGTCCGCTACCTGCCGTGGGACTCGGTGCGCTACGGCGTCGACGAGTCCGCGGTCCTGCAGGCCCAGCGGATCATGGCCTGGAGGACCGCCCAGGGCAAGGAGGTCTTCGCCGTCACGAACCGCTCCACGACGGACTCCTTCACGTACACCGTCGACACGCAGACCGCGTCCACCTTCCAGGGGCACCGCTTCGGGCCCGCGACCCACGACCGGACGCTCGCGACCCTCGGCGGACCGACCCTCGCCCTGACGGTGCCGCCGCTGTCCGTGGAGTTCTGGGTCCGCACTCCCTGACTCCTGACCCGGACGCGTCCGGGGCCGGCCGACCCACGCGCCGGTCCCGGACGAGGCGCGGCCCCGAGGGCGATCAGGTGAGGCGCAGGAGGCGTTCGGCGTTGCCGTGGGCGATCTTGTGGAGGTCGGTGTCGTGGAGGGGGAGGCCGTGCAGGAAGTCCATGGCCTGGGTGGTGGACTCGTAGGGGTAGTCGATGGCGAACATGATGTTGTCGATGTGGATCGCGAGCACCGCGCCGAGCAGGGCGCTGGTGGCCATGACGCCGCTGGTGGTGATGTGGAAGTTCTCGGTGAAGTACTCGGAGGGCTTCTTCGCGAGCTGCACGTCGGTCTCCAGGTAAGGCAGCCGGGTGTCGACGCGGGAGAGGTGGAAGGGCAGCAGCTCGCCCATGTGGCCGAGACACGGCAGTGAGGGCACGAACGGACATGGCGGATCAGCGGAGCGGAGCAGACCAGGCCGGAGCGGACCGGGTTCTGGAAGAGTTCATCCAGGCGGCGGAGGAGCTCTTCTACGCCATGCGCCGCTCCCGCGCGGCCATCTCCGGGCAGTCCGACCAGGGGCTTTCCCTGTCCCAGCCGGCGATGCTCACGCCGCTGGCCGACGACGAGGAACTGCCGGTGGGCACCCTGGCCGGCGCCGCCGACGTCAGCGTCCCCACGGCCACCCGCATGCTCCAGCAGCTCCAGAACAAGGGCATCGTCACCCGCCGCAGGTCTCCCACCGACGAGCGCCGGGTCCTGATCGGCCTGACCCCCGAAGGCCGGGAGCAGGTCGCCGCCGTCCGCACCCGCCTGCGCGAACGCCGCTCGTCGGCGCTCGACCACTACACCCGTACCGAACTCGTCGGCCACCTCCGCCGGTTGGCGGACACCATCAACAAGACCGGCACCTCGTAGCCACCGGCGCCCTCGCGCGGACCCGCGTCAGGAACCGGCCGCTCCACCCGACCCTCCCCCTTTTCGCCCGGCTGCCGGGGCAACCATCCGGGGTGCTCGGGGGTCGGACGGGGTGTCCTGGAGCTGTACTCCGAGAATCCTGGGGGAGACCGCACGATGTCCTCACGTATATGGCGCAGATGGGCGGCCACTCTGGCCGCGATGGCGGTCACCTTGTTCGGAGGGGCGCTGACCACCGGCTCTGCCCACGCGGACGACGGGTCCGCACCGACCCTGTCCGCCAGGACGCCGGTCGGGCTCGCGGTGCCCGACGACGGCGACGGCCAGGTCAGCTGGGGGCTGGACTCGAAGGGCAGCACCCTTCACGACGTGCGCGTCACCGTCGACATCACCGGCATCAGCTCCTTCGTCACGAGCCCCGACCACTACTGCGTCGACGACGTGTGCACCTTCGACATCGGTGACGTCGGCGCGAACGGCACCGGCGGCATCGTCGACATCAGGACCAAGCCGGGCGCCGCGCTCGGCGACAGCGGCACCGCCGTCATCACCGCGACCGCGTCCGGCGTGACGATCGCCCCCTTCACCGTCAAGGTGAGCGTCGGCGCGGTCGACCTGGTCGTCCACACCCTCGCGCAGACCGAGAACGTCAAGCCCGGCACCACTCTGACCAAGCCGCTCACCGTGTCCAACATCGGCTCGCTGACCGCCGCGACCACGGACTACCGGTTCGCGATCTCCCCGGGCCTGTCCTTCGCGACGCACTTCCCGAACTGCGACTACGCCGATGCCGCCGGGAAATGGGAGGCGACGGTCGCGACGTGCCACTTCTCCACGCCGATCGAGCCCGGCAAGAGGTACCAGCTGTCCACGCCGCTGAAGCTCGACGTGAAGAAGTCCGCGCTCTACGAGATCTTCTCCTACGCGCCGACGGCCACCTCCACCAGCGTGCCGGCGGCGCCCAAGAGCACCAGCGCCGCCGACCTGACGCTCGTGCCGGACGGCAACGCGCAGTCGGGCGACGTCGCCCAGCAGGGACAGCAGAGCATCGACGCGGCCAACACCGCCGACATCGCTCTCACCGGTGACACCGCCACGGCCAAGCCCGGCGACACGGCCACGCTGACCGCCACGGCCACCAACCACGGGCCGGCCACCGTCGACCGCTACACGTACGACGACCAGCTCACGGTGATGGTCGACATCCCCAAGGGCACCACCGCCACGCAGGTGCCCGCCGGGTGCGTCCCGTGGGACAACGGCACGCGCGATCCCGCGCTCGGCGCTCCGCAGTACACGTGCGACCTCGACGGCATCTTCGACAGCGGCCACACGCAGAAGCTGACCTTCAAGGTGAAGGTGGGCGCCGACGCCCCGGCCACGACCAGCGGCACCGTGGTCGCGCAGCTCGCCGACCTGGGCACGCCGCCGTACGACAGCCACCTGGACAACAACAAGGCGGCCTTCACCGTGAACGTGCCGGGAGGCGCCTCGACCGGCACCGGCGCCGGCTCCACCGGCGGCTCGGGCAGCACCGGTGGCGGCAACCAGAACTCCACCCAGACCGGCACGACTTCCGGGACCTCCGGCAGCTCCGGCAGCACGGGCGGCGACGCCCCGTCCGCCACCGGCTCGCTCGCCCACACCGGCAGCGACGGCACGATGACCATCGCGCTCACCTCCGCCGCGGCCCTGGCCCTCGGCGGCGCGGTCTTCGCCCTCGCCCGCAGCCGCAGGACCCGCATCCGCGCCCGCGCCTGACCGCACTCACCCCACCACCGCGGCCCGCGGGACGTTCACTCCAGGAACGCCCCGCGGGCCGCGGCACGCGCAGTCCTGGGGTGGGCGGATCTGAGGGCGGGCCTTCTGAGGTCGGGTAGTCCGAGGGCGCGCGGATCTGCTTGAGCGCTGCCTGATCCGAGGCGCGGCGGTGCCGGCGTGGACCCGGTGGAAGCCGAGGGAAGAATCGAGGCGGCCATGTCCGGCTCATGCCGTCCGGCACGCGGCGGCCCAGCAGGCGGACGCGCGGAATTCTGTGGTACCCCCAACGGGATTCGAACCCGTGCTACCGCCTTGAAAGGGCGGCGTCCTGGGCCACTAGACGATGAGGGCTGGGGCCTGCCGTGGTGGCCTCGCGGCGCACTTCGGGGACCCCGGAAGCATAGGGGATGGGTCGGGGGAACGGCAAAACGGTTAGGCCGTGTTTTGGAAGCCCCTCCCCCCCTGCCTTCGGCGGGGGAGGTGCCCCCATCCCGTGGCGCCTGGCACGCACGCTCTCCCCCTGCCTTCGGCGGGAGGTGCCCCCAGCGTTGTCGGGCTTGTCCGAGTAGGCCCACTACGAGGACAACCCTCCGCCTTGCGATCTGGGGGCACCCCCACGCCGAAGGCTGTGGGGGAGCACCAGACGCCACGGGCCCCGCCCTTTGGGCGGACGGCGCTACTTCCAAAACACGGCCTAGGCGGGGTGGCGCGGTGCGGTTGGCACCGGTGCGGGGGCGGGTTGCGGGGGATGGGCGGGGGCGGGGCGGGAAGAATGGGGGCGTGCTGGAGATGAGCCGGGAGCAGTTCGAGGAACTGGTCGGCGAGGCGCTGGACCGGGTCCCCGCCGAGCTGACCCGTTTGATGGACAACGTGGCGGTCTTCGTCGAGGACGAACCGGAGCCGGGCAGCCCGGAGTTGCTGGGGCTGTACGAGGGGACCCCGCTGACCGAGCGCGGCGAGTGGTACGCGGGGGTGCTGCCGGACCGGATCACGGTCTACCGCGGCCCGACCCTGCGGATGTGCGCCACCCGGGAGGAGGTGGTGGCCGAGACGGAGGTCACCGTCGTGCACGAGATCGCCCACCACTTCGGGATCGACGACGAACGGCTGCACGCGCTGGGCTACGGCTGACCGTACGGTACGGGCGCGGGCCGGTCCGGGCGGGCCCGGGCGGGTGCGGGCGTGTCCTGGCGGGCCGCGTCCGCGTTGGTCAGGGCGACACCCCCGGGCGCGCGCGGCGGAGCGAGAAGCTGCCGGCGCAGCCGCATGACGTGCGCGCGCCCCGCTCCGACCCCCACCCGAGGTGCCGACGTGCTGCCCGATGTGCTGCCAGTCCCCGCCGCCCCCACGGCCCCCGCCCCACCGGCCGGGCCGGCCGAGCCCGCCTCCACCCCCGTACGCCCCCCGCGCCCGCCCCGTGCGGCGGTCCGCGCCGGCGTGCGCGCCGCCGCCCTGGTGACGCTCGTGGCCGCGGGCGTGGCCGCCTGCGTCAGCACGGGCAGCGAGTCGCCCGACTCGAAGGCGTCCACCCGGGCCCCGGCCGGCGCGGCGGGGGGCGCGGCCGCCCGGTCCGGCGGCGGACCGTACGCGCCGCAGCGGGGCGGGGCGTACACCGGGAAGTCGCCGCACTCCGGGCGGGACGGCGCGGCCTCGCCCGGCAGCAGAGCGACCCCGTCGGACGGCGCGACGCGGGTGACCGGCGTCACGCCCGGTACCGGAAAGCCGCGGCCGACCGCCCAGGGCTCGCCGACCGCCGTACCGACCAGCGCCGCGCCCTCGGGCCGCCCGTCGGACCCCGCCCCGCCGAGCATCCCCGCGGCGCCCACCGGACCGGCCGACCCGACGGCGGGCACCGGCGGCGACTCCGCGGGTGCCGGCGGGGTCGGCGGGGCGGGCGATTCCGCCGGTGCCGACGCGGGCGCCGACGCCGCGAAACACCGGCCCGTACGTGCTCTCAGCAGGTGATTCGCGAAAGCGACGCCTGATGCGTATGCTGGTAGATCGTTTGATCCCACCTGCCTGGCGCCTGATTGATACGCGCCCCGTGGCGCGTTCCTTTTCTCCTGTGGCTGACCGCATCGAGGCGGTTGTAAGCAACCTGCGGAGCTGGCGCGTGCCGTAAGTCTCCGAGAGGTTTAGCTTCAGCATGTCCAATGACAGTGCCGACCGTTCCACCCTGCCCGAGAACGCGGCTGACGCCGCCGTCACGGCAAGCACCACCGCGACCGTGACCGTCGCCGACGAGCCGGCCGAGATCGCGGAGTCCGCGGCGCCCGTGCGGTCCGCCGACGCCGTGCGGTCCGCTGACGCCGTGGCGCCCACCGACGCCACCGAGGCCGACGAGCCCACCGACGCCGCCGAGGCCGAGGAACCGGCCGAGCCCACCGTCACCTTCGCCGACCTCGGCCTCCCCGAGGCCATCGTCCGCAAGCTCACCCAGAACCAGGTCGTCAGCCCCTTCCCGATCCAGGCCGCGACCATCCCGGACGCCCTGGCCGGCCAGGACATCCTCGGGCGCGGCCAGACCGGCTCCGGCAAGACCCTCGCCTTCGGCCTGCCGCTGCTCACCCTGCTCTCCGGCGGCCGCACCGAGCGCAAGCACCCCCGCGGTGTGATCCTCACCCCGACCCGCGAGCTGGCGATGCAGGTCGCCGACGCCCTCCAGCCGTACGGCGACGTGCTCGGCCTGAAGATGAAGGTCGTCTGCGGCGGCACCTCCATGCAGAACCAGATCTACGCCCTCGAACGCGGCGTGGACGTGCTGGTCGCCACCCCCGGCCGGCTGCGCGACCTGATCAACCGGGGCGCCGCCTCGCTCGACCAGGTGCAGATCGCCGTCCTCGACGAGGCCGACCAGATGGCCGACATGGGCTTCCTGCCCGAGGTCACCGAGATCCTGGACCTGGTCCCGGCCGGCGGCCAGCGGCTGCTGTTCTCCGCCACCCTGGAGAACGAGATCGACACCCTCGTCCGCCGCTACCTGGTCGACCCGGTCACCCACGAAGTGGACGCCGCCCAGGGCGCGGTGACCACCATGAGCCACCACGTGCTCGTCGTGAAGCCGAAGGACAAGGCGCCGGTCACCGCGGCGATCGCCGCCCGCAAGGGCCGCACCATCATCTTCGTCCGCACCCAGATGGGCGCCGACCGCGTCGCCGAGCAGCTGATCGAGGCCGGCGTGCGCGCCGACGCGCTGCACGGCGGCATGACCCAGGGCGCGCGGACCCGCACCCTGGAGGACTTCAAGGGCGGGCACGTCAACGTGCTGGTCGCCACCGACGTCGCCGCCCGCGGCATCCACGTGGACGGCATCGACCTGGTGCTCAACGTCGACCCGGCCGGCGACCACAAGGACTACCTGCACCGCTCGGGCCGTACCGCCCGCGCCGGCCAGTCCGGCACGGTCGTCTCGTTGGCCCTGCCGCACCAGCGCAAGCAGATCTTCCGGCTGATGGAGGACGCGGGCGTCGACGCCTCGCGCCATGTCATCGGCGGCGCGGGCGTGTTCGACGACGACGTGGCCCGGATCACCGGCGCGCGCTCGCTCACCGATGTGCAGGCCGACGCGGTGCAGAACGCGGCCTCCCAGGCCGAGCGCGAAGTCGCCGAGCTGACCAAGCAGTTGGAGCGGCTGCAGCGCCGGGCGAACGAGCTGCGCGAGGAGGCGGACCGGCTCACCGCGCGTTCCGCCCGCGAGCGTGGCGAGGACCCGGAGGAGGCGGTGGCCGCGAAGGCCGCCGAACTCGCCGCGGAAGCCGCCGCCGCAGCCGCCGCGGCGGCCGTGCCCGAGCCGCGCGAGGAGCGGTCGTCGTACCAGCGGCGCGACGACCGGGGGAACTTCGAGCGCCGCGACGACCGGCGGGACGACCGCCGCGACTCGCGTCCCTCGTACCGCAACGACCGCGACCGCCGGGACGACCGCGGCGGCGACCGTCGTGACGCGCGCCCCGCGTACAACCGCGACGACCGGCGGGACGACCGCCGCGACTCCCGCCCGTCCTCCTCGTCCTCGTCCTCGTCGTCCTACGGTGACCGGAACCGCCGCGACTCCCGTCCGTCGTACGGCGACCGGGACCGCCGTGACGCCCGCCCGGCCTACAACCGCGACGACCGCCGCGACTCCCGTCCGTCCTACGGCGACCGGGACCGCCGCGACGCCCGTCCCGCGTACAACCGCGACGACCGGCGCCCGTCCTACGAGCGGCGCGACGACCGGCCGTTCAACCGCGACCGCCGCGACTCCCGCCCGTCGTACGGCGACCGGGACCGCCGTCCGTCCTTCGGCGGCAGCGGCGAGCGCGACAGCCGCCCGTCGTCGTCGTACAACCGCGACAACGCGCCGACGTCGTACGGTGACCGCAAGCCGCGGTGGAAGCGGAACGGCTGACCGCCGCTTCCGGTAATCCAGTTGGTCCGGGCCCGGGCCCTGCGTGCGAACGCGGGGCCCGGGCCCGCCCGCGTTCCGGGGCCCGGGCGCCCTGGACAGGCGGTGTCCGCGGCTCGCACCATGCTCCGATGAGCGAGGCGGGGGACAGCGGCGGCGGGCGGATACGGGCGCGCACGGGGACGAGGGCGCGCGCCGGGACGAGGGCGCAGGGCGCGGACGGGCTGCGGGCGAACCGTGACTGGCGGGCGCTGTGGCTGGGGCAGGCCGTCTCCGTGGTCGGGGACTACGTCTTCGACGTCACCGTGGTGGTCTGGATCAGCGCGGTCGTCGCCAAGGGCCAGAGCTGGGGGCCGGCGGCGGTCGGCGCCGTGCTCGTCGTGGCCGCCGTGCCGGTCTTCACGGTCGGGCCGCTCGCGGGCGTCTACGCCGACCGGTGGGACCACCGCAGGACCATGCTCGCCGCCGACCTGGTGCGGGTCTTCCTCACGCTCACGCTGCTGGCCGTCCCCGCGGCCGGCGACGCCATGCCGCTGTCTGTACGGCTCGGCTTCATCTACGTGGTGGTGGCGCTCAACGCGACGGCCGCGCAGTTCTTCGGGCCGGCCCGCTTCGCCCTGATCAGCCGTACGGTGCCGCCGGAGGACCGGGCGCGGGCGGCGGGGCTGACGCAGGCGAGTTCGAGCGTGGCCGCGGTGATCGGGCCGCCGTTGGCCGCGCCGCTGTTCTTCTCGTTGGGGGTGGGGTGGGCACTGGCGGCGAACGCGGCGTCGTTCGGGGTGTCGTTCCTGGCGGTGCGGAGGGTGGGGCGGGGCGGGAATTCGGGTGCGGGTGCGGATTCGGGTGCGGGTGGCGCGGGTTCGGGTGCGGATGTCCCGGTGCCGGCTTCCGTGGAGCCGTCTTCGGCCGAGCCGTCTTCGGCGGAACCGTCGTCCGGTGCCGTACGGACCGGCTTCTTCGCCGAGTTCCGCGCGGGCATCAGCGCCTTCGCCGGCAACCGGACCCTGGTCACGCTCTGCCTCGCCGCTGCCGTCGCCATGACCGGCGTCGGCGCCCTCAACGCCCTCGACGCCTTCTTCGTCAGCGACAACCTGCACGCCGACATCAAGTGGCTGGGCTTCCTCAACGCCGCCTTCGGCGCGGGCTCCGTCGCGGGCGCCCTCCTCGCCGGCTATGCGGTACGACTCATCGGCGGCCACCGGGTGTTCTCGCTCGGCCTGCTGATCACCGGCGTGCTCATGGTCGCCTACTCCCGTACCACCGCCCTGCCCTGGGCCATAGCCCTCCTCTTCCTCGCGGGTCTGCCGCTCACCGCGCTCAACACCGTCATCGGACCCCTGATCATGAGCATCACCCCCAAGGAACTCCTCGGCCGGACCATCTCCGTCATCAACCCGGCGATCCAGCTCGCCTCCGTCCTGTCCATGGCCCTGGCCTCCCTCCTGACCAGCACCGTCCTGCTCCACTTCCACGGCACCCTGCTCGGGGTCCACTTCGGCCGGATCGACACCGTCTTCACCGTCGCGGCCCTGTTCGTGACCGCCGCCGGCCTCTTCTCCCTCCTCACCCTCCGCCCGCCCCCGGACTGACCCCCACCGACCCCCCCGCGAATCCCTGCACCCCTCCCACCTCCCACCCCGTTATGCTGTCGGTGCGGGCCGCTAGCTCAATTGGCAGAGCAGTGGACTTTTAATCCATTGGTTGTGGGTTCGAGTCCCACGCGGCCTACCGCGTCCGGGCGCCAGACGGTGGCCCTGACCAGCGGATACGGGTGCCCCGGTCGCCTTCGGGCGGGCGGGGCACTGCTGCGCCGGGCGCCGCGCTGGAGCGATGCGTGGTGCGTGGCGGCCTCCGGCCGGGTTGCAAGCGCAGGCAACGGGCTATTCCTCATCCAGGAGTTCGGCGGCCGCCTTGGGGTCCATCAAGGTCGACCAGGCCTGCTCCGCGGGGAGGAGGGAGCGGCTGGGCAGGGCGTACTCGGGGTACCAGGCGGTGGGCTCGCATCCTGGGACGCAGCGAAGGACGACAGCGGTCAGGTCGTCGGGCACGGAGCCGGTGATGCGAACCGCCACGTAGGTCTCATGGCCGTCCTCGGCGCGCACGAGGACACCGAGACGGAACGTGGCGAAGTCCGTAGCGTGTTCATGCCCGTCGTGCAGTGATCCACGGGTCAGTTGGCGGATCGCCGAGGCCAGGCGGCGTACGAGGCGGGTGCCGGCTTCGAGTTGATAACGGTCGTGATCGTCCTTGGTGGGCAGGAGATGGCCCACGTAGGTCCTGCCGGCCAGGGTTTGGCGGTGGCCGGCGTTGTAGCGAGCTCGTGCTGCTTGTGCGTCGGTCTCCAGCGCTGCGTAGAAGTCGTCTGACGACCCGTCCTCGCGCTGTCCGGCGGCGACGAGCCAGGGCAGGTCCAGATCCTGATCGGTCCACACCGCTCCGCGCCATCTCTGGACCTTGACCTTGAACAGGATCTCGTCGTCGACGGCGCGGATGCGTTCGTGGCCACGCTTCTCGTCGCCGAAGAGTTCCCGGGCTTTCTGGAGGAGGGGATGATCCAACTCGTCGAGCGGTTTCCGCGCCGAGGGCAGCGCCGACTTCAGGTCTTCGCGAAGCGTGCGAAGGGTGGGGCGAGCGGGCTGCACGGTCAGTCGTCCTCGCCTACACCGCCGAGTTCCCTTATCCGCTCGGGTGACAGCCCGGTCAGGAGCGAAACGTTCGATTCGAGAGAGCCGTCGAGCTTGCGCATCTTCTCCACCATGCTGGCGCGGACCTCTTCGCGCCGGATCTCCAGGTAGGTCCGGACCGCTGCGGCGACCAGGTCCTTCTTGGTCATCCCGAGGAAGTGGGCGCCATCCGCGATCAGCTCGTCCACGGCCGCATCCACCTTCAAGGGCGCTGTTGCACGAGCTGCCCTGCCCTGCGCCTTCTTGGCGATCTCCACAGTCAACCTCCTGGTACCACATGGTACTCCTATCCTTAGGCGCCGCGAGTGGTCGGCGTCCGCCGGTCGAGGAAGGCATGCTTCTGAGCGGGGACCTGGTGCTTCCGGGGGCACGGCCTAGCCCGCTGCTCGCCCGGGCGGGCGCTTCGCGGATCGGTGGGTGTCGTTGCGTGCCCAGTCGCTCCGGGCCTCGACGAGCGCCGGTCGTACGTGGTGGTCCAGCACGTCGGCGTGGGCGCGGAAGGTCGTGGCGAGTTCGGTGATGTCGTCGGGGCCCAGGGCTTCGAGGCGGTAGTCGTCGACGAGGTGGAAGTTGAAGACCGGGACGCGCAGGTCGGGCTCGGTCGCGTAAGGGTCGCAGTCGATGCTGCCGCAGAAGACGGGGGCGGCGTCGTCACGGCCCTGGTCGTCCGGCGTCTGCAGGGTGAGCTTGAGGATCTGGCCGCAAATCTCTTGGTGGTGGTTGATGTCGCTGAGCGCGATGCCGAGGCGGTCGACGGGGAGTTGGTGCCCGCTGGGGTCGTCGGTGGCCCAGGGCGGGAGGAGGCCGCTGATGCTGAAGCCGGTGTCCGTGGCGATGGTCCAGGTGCGGGGCTGATCCGTGGCGGGCATGCAGGCTCCTCGGGCGGGGTGTCGGGTCGGGTGGAACAGCCGTCAGGCATTCGGGTCGTTGAGGTCGATCGGGGTGAAGTCGGCGAGGCGCATGATCAGTTGGTGGGCACGGACCCACGGCAGGCAGGCGTCGCTGAAGGCGATGGGGTCGGAGTCCGCGATCCTGGGGCCGGTGCGGGTGGGGACGTAGCGGACGCCGTTGACGCCGCTGGGGAAGAACATCCGGACGCGGACGGCCGTGTGGCTGTCGCGCAGGTGGGGGCAGGCGCGAGTGGAGCGTTGGGCGCAGGGGCGGCAGACCGGCGGGTGGGCGGTGTCCTCCTCGCCGGGGAGGAGTTCCTCGGGGCGGGCGTCGATGAGCCAGAGCACGCCGTCGGAGGTGCGGTCGGCCGGCCCGCCGCAGATCTGGCAGCGCAGCCCGGACATCGCGAGGCGCTGCCGCAGGCTGTGGACCGCCCCGAATCGGGGTTCCCCACGCCCGGGTTGGGACGGCGTGCGCGACCACAGCACGCCACGCTGGTCCCGGTCGTACGCCCGCTCGTCGGCGTACCGGATGCCCCGCCCGTCCCGCCGCGCCACGACGGGCATCGGCCCGTCCCGCTCCCCGCTCCACAGGGTCACGTACGGCACCGAGAGGCCGGGCGGGCGCCGCGACGACTCGTCCTGCCGGCCGGTGGCGCTGGTCTCCACCTGGGATACGGTCTTTGTCCGTGTGTGCATGGTGTGGTCGCCTTTTCCTTTTGGGCGGTGCTGACGAACCCGTGCCGGGCACGGGCGCCGTTGCATCCGGAGAAGCAACGGAGCACGCTCAGTAGATGACTGCGTGCCGCATCCAGGAGACTCCAGCGGGTGACTCCGCTACGGAGTCAGGGGAGGGCACAGACCACCGCGTCGAATCGCTGCCGTGACGGAGGAAGCAACCGTGGGCCGTGCACCGGAGGATCTCCGCGATGTCGTCGCCGGCCTGCTCGCCGACAGTCGGCTCCTTACGGCCTGTGCTGAGCGCGACATGGGGACGTTGTTCCGGCTGCTCAACCACCGAGGCATCAGCACCAGACGCATCGCCGGCGCGGTGGACATCGGGCAGGGCCGACTCTACGAGTACATGAACGGTAAGAGCAGGGTGGAGAAGCTCGTCGTCTTCGAGCAGATCGCCGATGCCTTTCACATCCCGGGGCACCTACTGGGTTTGGCAAGGCGTCCGTGGGAGCCTGCCGCACCTGTGACACCTTCCGTTCCCGGACCAGCCGCATCCGTACCCGACGAAGACGACATGGCAGCCATGGATGCCTTCCGCAACGCGGATCGGCAGGCGGGCGGTGGGCGTCTTTACCAGGCAGTTGTCCGGCACCTGACCGAGACCATCGGTCCTCGTCTGGTCGATGCCGACAGTGGTCCCCAGACCTTGGCGGTGGCCGCCGCCCTCACCGAGATGGCAGGCTGGATGGCCCACGACTCCGGGCACGACGAACTGGCCGGTCGCCACTTCAACCGTGCGCTTCCCCTCGCCCGCGCGGCGGGCGACACCCCACTCGCTGCCGGAATCGCGGCCAGCAACAGCCACCTCGCTTTACAAACCGGCGATCCCTCCGCAGCCGTGCATTGGGCCCGTACGGGGCTGGACACTGTGGCGCGGGGCGCTGCGGTCCCGGCGCTGGCCGCGCGCCTGCACGCCATGTCCGCCCGAGCTTTGGCGGCTGCCGGTCAGCCCACCGCGGCTCTGCGCGCGCTCGACCGGGCGGAGCAACTCCTCGACGGCAAGGCCGAGTCCGACCTTGCCTGGCTGAGCCCCTTCGACGCAGCAGCTCTCGCCACCGAGTCCGCCCTCGTCCTGAGGGACCTCGAACGCTACGACCACGCCCAGGCCAGCGCCGAGCATGCGATCCGCCTCCGCGAGACGGGCCGCGCACGGTCCCTGGCTTTCAACCGCATCACCCTGGCCACTGTTCATGTGCGACAGCGCGACCTGGAATCCGCCATCGCGGTCGGACACGAGTTGCTTGCCGCGGACCCCAACCTCGGCTCCGTCCGCGTCGTCCGCCAACTCGACGGCCTGAGCGAGTTACTTGAACCCCAACGCGCCCACCCACCGGTCCGTGCTTTCCTCGCGCGCTTCGACGACGCCCGACGCGCCAGAGTGCTCCTGCTCGCCGACGTCCTCTTCCCGCCCCGCGGAGGCATCACCCCATGAGGCCCACCCCAGCCGACCCCGAAGCCTGGAATGCCTACCTCGCCGAGGGCAACGCCACTCAAGCCCGCAAACGCGTCTCCGCCGACGTCCTGCTGCGTGACGAGGAAGGCCGGGTGCTCCTGGTCAAGCCGACCTACAAGCCGGGGTGGGACCTGCCGGGAGGCATGGCCGAGGCCAACGAATCGCCGGACGACGCCGCCCGCCGCGAACTCAAGGAGGAACTCGGCCTCGACGTCACCCTTCACGGCCTCCTCGTCGTCGACTGGGTTCCCCCACACGGCCCTTGGGACGACCTGCTCGCCTTCATCTTCGACGGCGGCACCCTCACCTCCGAACAGGCCGCTCGACTTTCTCCTCGCGACGGAGAGCTCTCCGACACGGTATTTCTCGCGCCGACGAGAGCGGTTCGGCAAGTCGGCGACCGCCTGGCCAGAAGGATCGAGACAGCGCTGGCATCCCTTCCCCATCCTCCGGCGGACCTTCTCCACGACGGTACATAGCGCAACTCCGGTCACCCGACTGGATCGTCGGCCTTCTCGCCCACGGTCGGCGGTGCGTCTCCTGGTCTGCTGCGCGGCCCGCGAGAGGCATCGGGGACAACCGGCCGACTCACACAACCAAGCTCCTTAGGAGGAATTCGCGTTGACCGTGTTCGCCGTCACCGGCCACATGGACCTGACGGACACGTCGGTGCTGTTGGTCCGAACTGCCCTCCACGACCTGTTCGCCGAGCATGACGGCTCCGAACTCGTCGGTGTCTCGTGCCTGGCAGCGGGTTCGGACACCCTCTTCGCGGAAGAAGTGCTCGCCGCCGACGGTGAGTTGGTCGCGGTTATTCCGTCCCGGGATTACCGGGCGGCGAAGGTGAAGCCCGACCATGCTCCCGTGTTCGATCGGCTGGTGCGGGCCGCCGCCGAGGTGGTGGTCGCGCCCTTCGACACGGCCGGGCGGGAGGCGTACGAAGCGGCGAACCGTGTTCTCCTGGAACGCGCGGACCGCTTGGTTGCCGTTTGGAACGGCCGGCCGCCGGGCGGCAAGGGCGGCGGCACCGCCGACGTGGTCCTGCAAGCGCGGGCGGAAGGCGTCCCGGTGGACGTCGTGTGGCCGCCGGGAGCCGAGCGCGCAGGGGCGTAGGACCCCTGTACGGTCGGTGCCTACGGGTTCTGGCTCGGCGCGGTGCTGTCCTCCACCCATCGCAGCTACGGGGGCGAACCCGCGGTGATCGGTATGGCGACGACTTCCGGCTCAGTGGCTGCCTGTCGCCGTCCGACCCGCGGATTCCGGACGGTGGCCCACCGTCCTCCACCGCCCGGCATACCCTGGCCAGGACTTCTTCTTGGTTGTGGGTTCGAGTCCCATGCGGCCCACCGCGTCCGGGCGGGGCACTGCTGCTATGGGCCTGTCCGACGGTGAGCATGGCAGAGGGAGAGCATGAGCCGACCGCTACTGTTCCTCGACGTTGACGGGCCCCTCAACCCTTACGCGGCCCAGCCGGAGAGGCGTCCCGCCGGGTACACCACCCTCAGGGTGCCCCGAGAGGACCTGGCCGCCGTGGCACGCCTGGGACTCCCGGCTCCTCGGAAGCCCCTCAGGGTGTGGCTCAACCCGGAGCACGGGAGCGACTTGCTCCGGCTCGGCTACGAGATGTGCTGGGCCACCACGTGGATGGGCGATGCCAATCGGTGGATCGCCCCGGTGCTCGGTCTCCCCGAACTCCCCTTCGTCGACTTCGGTGACGCCTTGCTCCGGGAGCGTCCCGACGGAGTCCACTGGAAGACCGCTCCCCTGGTGGACTACGCCGACGGCCGCCCTTTCGCGTGGGTGGACGACGAGCAGAGCGAGCTGGACCAGGTGTACGTGACGGCTCACCACCACGCGCTCGGCCTCCTCCACCACGTCGACCCCCGGATCGGCCTGCGCGAGGACGACTTCCGAACGCTCGACGACTTCGCCCGTTCGCTGGGTCCTCCACGAGCCACCGGTTGAGCCCACCGCCGGACGGGTCGGTTCGGGGGTTGGCGCTCGGTGGGGTGATGGCGTCGATACGGTTTGTGTCCGCGGGGCGTGAACGCGTGCATGAGGGGATGTTCGACGCGTATGGAAGCAGAATCTCTGAGCAAGGGCGGGAACGCGGCGCTGGAGACGCGGGCCGTGGGTTTACAGGTGGTGACGCGAGAGACGCCCGTGGACGTTTCGGCGCTGCTGCTCGGGCCGAACGGCAAGGTGCGGAGCGACGGCGACCTGGTCTTCTACAACCACCCGGCGCAGAGCGGGGTAAGTCTCGCGGGCGAGACCGTCACCGTCGACCTGCCGCGCATTCCCGCGGATGTCGCGACCGTGGTGGTGGTCGCGAGCGTGGACCCGTCGTCGCCCGGGACGGTGTTCACCGCCGCGCCGGTCCTCACCGCCGGGCAGGGGGACGGCACCCGACTGACCTTCACTCCACCGGACTTCGCGGCAGGGGAGACCGTCGTCGTACTCGCCGAGCTCTATCGGCGTTCAGGGGGCTGGAAGTTGCGGGCCGTGGGTCAGGGGTACGCCACCGGACTGGCCGGTCTGGCCACCGACTACGGCATTGACGTGGACCCCGAACCGCAACTGGCCGTACCGCGGTCACCCGACCCGAGAACGTCTTCGGCGGCCGCGTCGAACGGCGGTTCGCCGAAGGGCGGTTCGCCGAGCGGAGATTCGTCGAACGGCGGTTCGCCGAACGGAGATTCGTCGAGCGGGGGTTCGGCGAGCCTGCCGAAAGTCGAGACGCGGGCCCCGGCTCTGCTGCCCACCACACGCCAGGCAAGTGAGGCGCTGGCTCGCTCCGGAGCAGCCGACAGACGTGCGGCGGTGTATCTCATCCTTGATCACGACTGGGCCATGGAGGAACTGTACGAGTCTTTCGCGGTCCAGGCGTTCGCCGAGCGGGTCCTTGCCCTGGCGGTCAACCTCGACGACGACGGCACTGTGCCGGTGATCTTCTCCAGCGGGAACGAACCGTTCATGGAGGAGATCCGGCTCGACAACTACCATGGCCGGATCGGGCAATTGCACACGCAGGTCGCCTGGGGCTGGGGCAACGTCGGCGCAGCCATGCGCGCTGCGGTCAACCACTACCAGGAGTCCGGCGCCACGGACCCCGCGTTCGTCATCGTCCAGGTCGGGGACGATCCCTGGGACAAGCCGGAGTTCCGCGCCCTGCTCCAAAACACCGCCGGATTGGGCGTGTTCTGGCTGTTCGTGGGCTTCGGGCGCGGAAAGCTGGCGTTCTACAAGAATCTCCACGCCTCAACGTCCGCCGGGTTCACGAACGTTTCCTTCTACGAGGCCGGCAGGAACCCCGGGGCCGTACCGGGTGAGAAGTTCTACGCCGACCTGGTGGAAGCGTTCGGCACGTGGATCAGCCGGTAGGAGCCGTTACCGAAGGAGGAGCCGCATGACCATCACGGCACGGCACGTGCGTGACACGCTCACCGTCTACCTGGACCGGCACCCTGAGGACGAAGAGGCCCTCGCGGGGCTGAACGACGTCCTGGACGCGGCCGGGGACGGGATCACCTCGCGTAAGGAGTTCCGCGGTCACGTCACCGCCGGCGCCGTCCTGCTCCGCCCCGACGGCCGTGTCCTCACCATCGAGCACCGCGCACTCAACCGCTGGCTCCTGCCCGGCGGCCACCTGGAGGCCGAGGACGACACGCTCATGCTGGCGGCACTCCGAGAGCTCACGGAGGAAACCGGAATCGGCGCGGACGCCGTGACCGCCCACTCGCCGGTGCCACTCCACATCGACGCACACCCGATCCCCGCGAACCCCTCGAAGGGTGAACCGGACCACCGGCACTTCGACTTCCGCTTCCTGCTCACCACGACCGTCGATGACGTCGTGCTCCAGGAGGAAGAGGTGACGGGGGCGTCCTGGCAGTCCGCCGACACGCTCCCCGGCGACATCCTGCGCGCCCGCGTCACGGCCGCCGCGTCCGCGTGACACCAGGGCCCCGCCCGCTCGCGTGGCCGGGGCTCGACTCGGCGTCCAGGGCACGGCCGGTACGGGCGCCGGACGACGGGGAGGTCCCCGGACATGTCCGAGGTGGCTGCTGGGACATGTCCGGAGCGGTGTCCGCTCAGTTGGAGGTCGGGGGGACCGCGCGACGCCCGCAGCTTCCGCAGCTTCCGCCGGTGTCGCCGGCCCGGACCCGGACTACCGGACTACTGGTGCGGCGGGTTGTCATCCTTCCTGTCGGTTCCTCCCAGCTGATCCTTGAGCTTGTCCTGGGCTGTGTCGACCTGGCCCTGGTGCTTGCCCTGGGTCTTGTCGTCGACGAAGTCCCCGGCCTTGTCGATGCCCTGGCCGGCCTGGTCCTCGTGGCCCTTCAGCATCTGCTTGAGCTTGTCCAACATGGACATGGGCGACTCTCTCCGTTGGTTCCGTTGATTCGGTCGGTTCGGTTGGTTCCGTCGGCATCGGGATCTCCGATGGCCGCGCATGGCTCCGCCACCCGGTCGGACGGCGGAGCCAGTCCAGCCAACGCCCTGATCCGGCAGGGCCCCCTCGATTGGGCAGGGCGTGGGCGGGGCGCGGGCAGGGCGCGGCAGCCGGTAGCAGCAGCCGGGAGCGTCGCTCGGCCGTACGAGCGTCGCCCTTCACCCACCGCCCGGACGGAGGTGAGCCGATGGGGAGCGGACCTGCGGGAACACCGACACCACCGGCTCGTCCCGACGCTCACCTTCCACGGGCTCTTGACGGTCAGGCCATGCCCAGTCCACCCACCGTTCCCCGGCGGCGAAAAGAGTCGCGGTGGGTCCCTCCGCCGAGGGCTTCCACGTAGCAGCCATCGAATTCGTGAGGACAACCCATGTGCCTTGACGGGCATTGCGAGCACAACGTCGACCCCCTTGTCCCCGGGACCGCGGATGGCGCGGGTGCCGCGGATGCCGATGCCTCGGCCGCTCGGCTCGGACGGCGCCGCGTGCTGGCCGCCGGGATCGCCGGCGCCGCCGCCCTCACCCTGGCCCCGGTCTCGTTCGCGCACGCGGCCGACGCCGACGCCGCGGCGGGCACCTCGGCCGGCGGTACGCCCCCGGCCGGCAGCCAGGAGACCCGCGTCGTCACCGGTTTCCTGGAGACCGGCGTCGCGGACTTCGTCTACCTCCCGGTGGAGATCCCCCGCGGCGTCCAGCGGATCGACGTGTCGTACGCGTACGACAAGCCGACCGTCCCCTCCGGCGTGCCGGCCAACTCCTGCGACATCGGCATCTTCGACGAGCGCGGGATCGAGCTCGGCGGGCGCGGCTTCCGCGGCTGGTCCGGCGGGTTCCGTACGGAGTTCACGATCAGCAACAGCGACGCCACACCGGGGTACCTGCCCGGTCCGGTCGGTCGCGGCACCTGGAACATCGTGCTCGGCCCCTACCAGGTGGCGCCGCAGGGCCTGAACTACAAGGTCCAGATCACCCTCACCTACGGTGCCCCGGGCCCCGCCTTCAAGACGAACTACCCGCCGCAGCGCGCCAAGGGCCGCGGCCGGGACTGGTACCGCGGCGACTGCCACCTGCACACCGTCTACTCCGACGGCAAGCACCTGCCGGTGGACGTCTCCGACGGCGCCCGGGCCGCGGGCCTGGACTTCATCGTCTCCACCGACCACAACACCTCGTCCTCACACGCGGTGTGGGGGGAGTACGCGGGCCCCGATCTGCTGATCATGACCGGTGAGGAGGTCACCACCCGCAACGGGCACTGGCTGGCCCTCGGCCTGCCGGCCGGCGACTGGATCGACTGGCGCTACCGCTCCCGCGACGACGCCTTCGCCCGCTTCTCCCGCCAGGTGCACCGCGCCGGCGGACTGGTGGTGCCCGCGCACATGTACTGCGCGTACATCGCCAGCCAGTGGAAGTTCGGCTTCGACGACGCCGACGCCACCGAGGTGTGGACCGGCCCGTGGACGTACGACGACGAGCACGCGATCAGCACGTGGGACCAGAAGCTGGGCGAGGCGGTGCGCACCGGCACCCGCTGGCTGCCCGCGATGGGCAACAGCGACGCGCACAGCGACCCCAACGTGATCGGCCTGCCGCACAACGTGGTCCACGCCGACGACCTGGCCACCGACTCGGTGCTGGCCGGCATCCGCGCGGGTCGCAGCTGGATCGCGGAGTCCTCCGCCGTCAAGCTGACCTTCACCGCCAGCGGCAACGGCAAGCAGGCCGGCATCGGGGAGAAGCTGAGCGTTCCCGCCGACGCGCCCGTGGACGTCCGGCTGGACGTCGAGGGGGTGCCGGGCGGCACGGTCCGGTTCATCACCGACGAGGGGCAGATGCACCAGGAGTCGCTGAACGCCGCGGGCACC
The DNA here is from genome assembly GCF_036014115.1 of Streptomyces sp. NBC_00448. NCBI lineage: Bacteria > Bacillati > Actinomycetota > Actinomycetes > Kitasatosporales > Streptomycetaceae > Streptomyces > Streptomyces sp. NBC_00448. The sequence goes on along the minus strand of NZ_CP107913.1, from coordinate 4,324,489 downwards.
GGCACGGTGGTGTGGCGGACGACCGCCTCACTCGCCGCGTACGTCCGCGCCGAGGTCCGCCACCCGATGGCCGACGGCACCCCGGGCCAGGGCAACACCATGGGCGACGCGCTCCTGTTCGGCCCGATGGCAGCGCTGACCAACCCCGTCTTCCTGGTGGCGAAGGGCCGCCACTGAGCGGCTGCGGCCGCACTCCCGCCGGCCTCGGGACGCGTCGTACGCCGCCGGCGGACACCGGCGGGAGAGCCCGCCGCCTTCGTGGGCGGCGGGCCCTCGCGCACCGGGACGTTCGGCGGCGTACGACGAGTCGCTCGGCGGCGTCGTACCGGGACGTGGGCTACTTCATCCCGGGCGGAACGGCCGCGATCACCTTGGCCCAGGCGGAGTCGGTGGCGATCGCGGCGAGCCGGCTCGTGCTCAGTGGCGGTGCGGGCCGGCTGACGGGAGCGTCCTTCTCGGCCGGGGCGTTCCACTCGGTGACCGAGACCAGCGCGCCGTCCTTGCGATGGAACTCGGCCATCCACTCCCTGGTGTCGGCCCGGTGGTCGGGGTACTCGTAGCCCTTCCACACGGTGAGCGTGCCGCCGGGGACCGCGGTCTGCCGGCAGTAGTCGTCCGCGGCTCGGGCCGCCCCGCAGTCGGCCGGCGCGGCACTCCGCGCCTGGACGACGACGCTGATCTCGGCCGGGCCGTGGCCGTCGTCGAAGACCACCTGGGCGTACGGTGCGGTGTCCTCGGTGCCGCGGCCGTCCCGGCCGGAGATCTTGCCGTGCGGCAGCAGCGAGACCAGGAGATCCTCCACCTGCCGCGCGGTGAACGACCGCGGGGCCCGCGTGGCCGCGGTCAGCTGCGCGTCGCTGGGGAACCTCGGGGCGGCGACCCCGGTCCCGTTCGCCGAGGCGTGGCCGGTGCCGTTGCCGGAGGTGGCCGAGAGCAGGCCGCCGCCTCCGGCGAGGGCCAGCACGGCCACACCCGCGGTGACCGCGGCGGTGCGGCGGCGGCGCAGCGCGCGGCCGCGGGCGTGTCCGGCCGCCGTCAGGGAGTGGCGGTCGGCGGGGGCCAGGCCGTCGGCGATGTGGTGGAGGGCGTCCGCGAAGGCCGCGGCCTCAGCGGAGTCGGGGGTGTCGTCGGCAGGAACGGGCATGGCGGATCACGGTCTCCTTCGGAGAGGTCGGGAACTGGCGGGTTGTGCGGTCGGATTCAGGTGGGTCAGGTGGGTCAGGTGGCTCCACCGCGCGAAGGGGAGCCGCAGGAGGAGCGGTTCAGCCGGTGGTGAGATCGGCGTGACTGTCGCCGAGGTGGCGGCGGAGCTGGGCGAGCGCGCGGGTGGAGCGCGTACGCACCGCGCCGGCGCTCGCCTGCAGAACCGTGGCGGTCTCCTCGACGCTGCGGTCCTCCCAGTAGCGCAGGATGAGCACGGCCCGGTCCTTGGGTCCCAGCGCGGCCAGCGCGGCCAGCAGGACCACCCGAAGCGCGGCGTCGCCCCCGGCGTCCCGGGCGACGCGATCGGGCAGTTCCGCGGCCGGACGTTCCCGGTTGCTCCGCCGCCGCTGGTGGCTGAGGAACAGGCGCACCAACGTGGTCTGGGCGTAGCCGGCCGGATTGTCGACCTCGCTCATCCGGTTCCACGCGACGTACAGGCGCCCCAACGTCTCCTGGACCAGATCCTCGGCGAGGTGCGTGTCGCCGCCGGTGAGCAGGCATGCGGATCGGAACAGGTGACCTGTCCGGGCCGCGGCGAACTCCTGATAGGCCCGTATCGCAGCAGCGCGCATTCCGATTGGCTCCTCCCGTCGGCCACACTTCAATGACGCGATGGGGGCGCGGGTACGTTACAAAGCGTTTCCCGCAGCACCTGACGGAGGGCGCGGCAGCCGGGGCGGAGGGGCCGAGCGGGCAGGAGGGGGATGGCGAAGGGGGGTCCGCCGTGCGGGCGGCCGCACCGGCGGAGGAGGACGGCGGCGCGGGTCCGGCCGTACGGAGGCCGAGGGACCTGCGGCGTTCGTCGAGCGGTCGTCGCGGACGGCAGATTTGACCAACTCAATACCCGACGCTGGGCGGAACGGGACCGGAGCCGCCGGGTACGTTCGATCATATGACGCTGCCGAAGGCGAAGCCCCCGTTGCGCAAATACCGCGATGTGGCCCCTGAGGGCGACGTCCCCACCACGCGGACCACCGGCATCGACCCGGACTTCTGGTACCCCCTGGCCCGGTCCCGGGACCTGAAGCCGGGCAAGACGCTGGCGGTGAAGTTCGCGGGGACGGAACTCGTGCTGGTGCGGCCGCAGAAGGGCGCGCCGTACGCCCTGGAGGACCGCTGCGCCCATCGCCAGGTGCCGTTGAGCATGGGCGTGGTGAAGGACGAGCAGTTGCAGTGCGGTTACCACTGCTGGGCGTACGACCGGACCGGCGCGTGCGTGAGCATCCCGTACCTGGACCGGAAGCGGACGCTGCCCAACGGCGTGCGCGCGTACGCCTGCCGGGAGGAGCACGGCTTCGTGTTCGTCTTCCCCGGCAACCAGGAGCTGGCCGAGGTCACCCCGGTGCCGGAGCTGCCGTACCACGGCGACCGCCGGTACAAGACACGGGTGTTGGACCGGGACATCGCCTGCCACTACTCGTTCATGCACGAGAACCTGATGGACATGAACCACCAGTTCCTGCACCGCAGCCTGATGGGTCGGATTCGGGCGAAGCTGCTGGACGTGCGCGAGGGCGAGGACTGGCTGGAGGCGGACTACTCCTTCTCCCGCACCTCGGGCAAGCAGTCGCTGGGCGAGCGGCTGATCATCGGCAGCGGGAACGACGACAAGTACGCCGACCTGATGACGATACGCACCGGCTACCCGTACCAGACGCTGCGCTACTGGACCGACGGCAAGCGCGAGGAGCCCCCGGCGCTCGACCTGTGGAACGCGTACGTGCCCACCGACCGGGCCCAGCACCACAACCACACCTTCGGCCTGATCATGGTGCAGAAGCCGCCGATCCCCGGGGTGATCCACCTGCTGTGGCCGGTCATCACGCTGTTCACGGAGGGCATCTTCGGCCAGGACCGGGTCATCGTCGAGGCCGAGCAGCGCGCCTACGAGACCCAGGGCGCCGACCTCAACAACGAGGTCTTCCCGATCATCCAGTCGCTGAAGGCCCTGCTCGCCCGCCGTGGCGTGCCGATCCCGCCGGAGGACCTGCGAGCGGCGTCTGAATGATCGAATCCGCGCGGACGATGTGATTTGAATGGCGTAATCGCATGACATCATGGGCTTCCGAACGGCCGGCAGGCGTGAGCGATCGGGGAGCCGTATGGATGCCAAGGGCTTCGGCCACGGGGGCGCACGCGCGGACGTCACGGCGCTGATCCGGGCCGAGTTGCCGCACCTGACGGGCTCGTTGCGGAAGGTGGCGGAGCTGGTGCTCGCCGACCCCGCCTCCGTGATCGGCTGCTCGGCGGCCGAGTTGGGGCGGCGCACCGGCACCTCCCAGCCGACGGTGACGCGGTTCTGTCGTGCGGTGGGCCTGGACTCCTACCAGCACTTGCTGATCGAGCTGGCCCGGGAGGGCGCCCGCGGCGACGAGTCCACCTGGGGCACGTCGGAGATCGGGCCGGACATCTCCCCGGACGACGACCTGCGGCGGGTGGTCACCGTCGTCGGCCAGGCCGATCTCGGCGCGGTGCAGCGAACGTTGGACACCATCGACCTCGCGGCGGTGGAGCGCGCGGCCCAGGCGATCGCGCGGGCCCGGCGGATCGACGTGTACGGCGTCGGCGGCAGCGGCGCGGTGGCGGTGGAGACCGAACTGCGGCTGTTCGGGATCGGATGCGCGGTGCGCGGGTGGAACGAGGTGCACGCCGCCAAGACGTCGGCGGCCCTGCTCACCCCGGCCGATGTCGCGATCGGCATCTCCCACTCCGGGTCGACCCGGGAGACCATCGAGCCGTTCGAACTCGCCCGGGAACGCGGTGCCACCACGGTGGCGATCACCGCCGACCCAAGGTCGCCGCTGGCGCGGGCGGCGGAGGTCCGGCTGATCTCCACGACCGCGGAGACCTCCTTCCGCGCCGGCAGCATCGGCGCCCGGCACTCGGTGCTGGTGCTGATCGACTGCCTGTACGTGCGGGTGGCGCAGCTGTCGTACGGCCGGGCGAGCGCGTCCATGGCGCTCACCGGGCACATCGCGGGCCAGCACGTGGTGAAGGGGCGGCGCGGGCGCTGAACTTCGCGGCGGGAGCTGAACTCCGCCGTGGGCGCCGAACCTTGCCGTGGGCGCCGAACTCCGCCGTGGGCGCCCAGCTCGGGACAGGGCGCCGAACCCCGGGCCGCGCACCGAACCCCGCGCCGTGGAATTCTGCATGGTTCATTCATCAGGTGCGCGCACAATGGTTGATTGAACCATCATGGTCTGCCAGCATGTGTGCGTCCCGATACGGTCGCCGGCGGCCGTCGAACCGATGCGGGCGGGGTCCGGGGCTGTTCCCGGGCGCCCCGCCGGAGCCCCCACCCGCCGAACTCCGCACGCCGGCGCACTGATCGGACCTGAAGCCCCCCTCCTCGTTCACGCGTTCCAACGATCGGAGTAGGCCATGCCAGAGCAGAACCCCTCCATCTCCGGCACTTCGCAGGCGATGCACCGCCGAACGCTGCTGCAGGCCGCGGGCCTTGGCGCCGGGGTGCTCGCCGCGAGCGGGATGGCCGCCGGCCGGGCGGCGGCGGCCGACCCGTCGACGGGCAACTCGTCGGCCGACAACTCGGCTTCCACCACGTCGAGTTCGGCCGCCACCGAACCGGCCGCCGCGACCAGCGCCGACCTTCCGCTCACCGGCGGGCCGGACTTCCCGATCGGGCTGTTCTGGCCGCCGCACCCGTACGAGACCACGCTCGACCGCTACCAGGAGATCAGCGACGCCGGGTTCACCTTCCTGATCACCGGCAACTACCAGTTCGACCCGCAAAGCGGCGGCTACGCCCTGCAGATGGCCGACCAGGTCGGCCTGAAGGTGCTGATAGCCGGCGATCCGCGGGTCCAGGCGATCGCGCAGTACATGGCGGTCACCGACGACCGGACCGTGCCGTCCTCCCTCACCACCGCCGACGCGACCTCATGGGTCCAGTCCGCACTGGGCAGTTACGCGAGCCACCCCTCGCTCGCGGGGTTCAACGTCTTCGACGAGCCCGCCCAGTCCAGGTTCCCCACGGTCGGGGCGCTCACCGGCATCGTGCGGAAGGTCGCGCCGGGCCTGCTGCCGTACTCCAACCTGGTGCCGGGCAACGGCCCGGGCTACGCGGCCTTCGTGCAGGCGTACATCGACACGGTCCAGCCGCCGCTGATCTCGTTCGACCGCTATCCGATCCTCGCCGACGGCATCGACCTCAACTACTTCGACAACTGGTCGATCTACCGCGAGGCGTCCCTGAAGTCCGGTCTTCCGGCCTGGACCTACATCCAGTCGGTGGGCTTCAACAACCACCGGGTGCCCACCGCCTCTCAGTTGGCCTGGCAGACCAACATCAGCCTGGCGTACGGCTGCAAGGGCATCCAGTACTTCACCTACTGGACGCCCGACCCGGCCCGCGGCGAGGGCTTCACCAAGGCGCTGATCACCCCCGACGGCAAGCAGACCCCGCTGTACGGCGCGGCCCGGAAGCTGAACCGCAACTGGCTCCAGCCGGTCGGCCGCCAACTCAAGCCGCTCGTCTCGGAGTCGGTCCAGCACGCCAACGACGATCCGCTGCCGCCCAGCGCGGTGGCCTTCGCCCCGGGCGACCACCTGACGTCGGCGACCGGGGACGCCGCCGTCATCGGGCTGTTCAGGAACGCGCAGGACGACGGCACCCGCTACCTGCTGGTCACCAACCGCAACCCCGACGCCGCCGCCTCGGTGCGGCTCGGCATCAACCGGACGAACGTCGGGGGCGTGGCGGACTTCGTGCCGGCCACCGGCCGGTACAGCGGCGCGGCCCGCCGGGGCACGCTGCACGTTCAGTTGAAGGCGGGGGCGGCCGCGCTCTACCGCTTGTCGCCGGCCTGAGCCGGCGCAGCCGAGGGCACGACGGCCCGCCCGCACACGGTGTGCGGGCGGGCCGTCGGCTCAACGGGCTGGCGGCTCAACGGCAGACGACCGCGAAGGAGTTGTTGCCGGAGCCGGCCGCGGGGCTGGTGGAGACGGTGATGCCGACGTACGGGCGGTCGGGGTCCTTGGCGATGTCCGAGAGCTTGACGGTGTAGGCGAATCCCGATGCGCCCTTGGGGAAATGCGCGGTCTGCGGAGAGACCAGATCGACCGCTCCCCGCGGCGTGCCCGTGGCGCTGCGCCACCAGGTGGCCCGCACGGTACCCGCGCTGCCGTCGTAGCTGACGCGGATCGTGGCGTTCGCCGTGTCCGTACGACCGCCGGCGGAGCAACGGACCCCCGTGATGGCCACGGAGGCGACGTGCGGTACGTGCGACTTCGGCGGAGGGGTCGCGTGGGTGGCCGGCGGGTGGCTCGGCGCGGTGGGCGTGGTGGCCGCGGTCGTCGGCGGGGTGGACGGGGCGGCGGGCGCCGAAGTGGGCGTCGAGGGCGGGGTGGTGGCCGCGGGCGAGGCGGTGGTGGCGCCTGCCGAGGGCGAGGTGGTGGTGGGCGGCGGCGTCGTGGCGGAGGAACGCGAGACCGTGGCGGTCGGCGTCGTGTCCGCGGCGGCGTCGTCGTGCTTGCCGCCGATCGCCACGGCGGTGGCGGTGATGGCACCCGCGACGATCACCGCGGCCACCGCGATGAGGAGCGCCTTGGTGCGGCGGCCGAGGCGGCGGTCGTCGCCGTCGCCGGTGCCGCGGTCGGGGGCCTCGGTACGGCCGATGCCCAGGCCGCCGATACCCGCGCCGGCGGCGGTGGCGTCGGGGTGCGCCGGGCCGCCGGTCGGGGTCGGCGCGGGGGCGGGGAGCGGTACGGGTACGGCTCCCTGCGCCGGCCCCGGCGCGTCCACGGCTTCCACCTGGGACGTCAACGCGCCTACCAGCAAGGCGAGTTCCTGCCTGCCCCGCTCCTCCCACGCCTCGCCGTAGGCCGCGACGGCGACCGCTTCGAGCTCGACTGCGAAGTCGATGGCGCTCTGGGGGCGTTCGGCCGAATCAGTGGCCAACCCCCGTGTGAGCAAGGGCTGTACGGGAGCAGCCGGGGCGTCGGCGTCGGGGTCGGCGCCGGACGCGTACGGGGGCTCGCCGGTGAGGCATGCACGGCAGGCGGCCGTTGCCGCGTGGAGGTCGGCCGCGACGTCGACGGGTGTGCCGGGCGCACCGGGTGCCGCGCTGGGCGTGCCGCCGAGGTCGACGAGGGACGGGGTGCCTGCGGCGGTGACGAGCAGGTGCGCGGGCTCGCAGGCGGCGCCGCCCGCGATTCCCGCCTCATGGGCGGCGGACAACCCGAGCAGCGTGCCCTTGAGGACGGTCAGCGCCGCCTCGGGGGTGGTCGCGCCGTTCTCCCGCAGGAGGGTGGCCAGGACGACGCCCTCGACCGGCTCGCGGACGATCGCGGCGTGCGGGCCGTCCTCGACGTACGCGTACAGCCGCGCGACGTAAGGCGATTCGAGCGTGCCGAGGCGCTCGGCCTCGGCACGCAGAGTGGCGCGGAAGGACTGGTCCTCGGCGAGAGCCGGTGCCAGGTAGGTGATCACGACCGGGACGCCGTCGGCCTCGCGGGTCGCCCGCACCACCTCGCCGGAAGGGCCGGCGACGGGTACCGATTCGTGGGCCAGGCCCGGCACTTGCCAGGGCGCTGTCGCGGGGGCGTCCGTGGGGACGTCCACGGGGACGGGCGGCTGGGCGGGCGGCTGGGCGGTGGTGGCCGCCTCGGGGGTGGCGGCGGGACCCTTGGGCGCCGCGTCGGACTTCGGGGCGGCCGTGGACCGCGGCGAGGCGGTGGCCTTCGCGGCCTTGGTCGCGCACGCTGCGGCCGTCTTCTTCGCCGGGGCCGACTTGCGTCCCCGCGCTGCGGGTTGGGCCGGCGCCGCCTTCGTACCCGATGCACCCGCGTCGGTGGGAGCCGTCCGCGACTCCGCCTCGGCCGGTGCGGTGTCGCCGTCCGCCACTTCGCCCGCGGGGTCGGCCGGTTCGGGAGATGCGGCGCCGTCGGTAGGTGCGCTCGGCGCCGCCGGTGCGCCCTTCGCGGCAGCCGGTGTGGCCGGGGGCTTCCCGGGGGCCTTCCTCGCCGCCGGCTTCGGGGCGGCCTTCCGGGCGGGACGGCGTGCCCCGGCCGGCTTCTGCGGTCCGGCCGGTTCGCCGGCCCCGCCGGGTATGCCCGTACCCGCGTCCGCGCCCGTGCCCTCGTGGTCGTCCACCTGAAACCGCCCCTCGCGCTGCCCCTTGTGGAGGAGTTGCCGCTCGCAACCCCTCGACGCCCTGATCCGTCATCGGATTCCGCCGGCAGCCGGGCCGATCTGCCGGGGCTCACGGCACCCGTGCGGGCGCGTCTCCCGCGAGAGAGGCCGCCATCGGGAAACCGGGCAGGACTCGGGAAGCGCCCAGGGACCGGAGAGGGGGGCCGTGAGGCTCAAGAGGGTACTGCCCCCGGCGACTTGCCGGTGACCGGGTAGGCCGCGCGACCCGTGCGGAGGGAGGAAGCAGAGGCGCGTGGGGTCAGCTGTTCTTGTGGGCCACGCCGCCGTAGATGCCGATCTCGCCGGCACTGCGCGGCGGCTTGGAGTCCGGCCGCCAGAAAGGGACTTGCACGAGACCCGGCTCGACCAGCTCGAAGCCCTCGAAGAGGTGCTCGACCTCGGCGCGGGTGCGGAGGTTCATGCTCGCGGTGGCCGTCCGGTAGGCGCCCTGCGCGTCGCTACGGTCGTTGAAGTCGCTGGTGGCGTGGGACAGCACCAGGTAGCTGCCGGCCGGGAGCGCGTCGCGCAGGGTGGCGACGACCTGCGCGGGCTGCTCGGCGTCGGTGAGGAAGTGCAGGATCGCGACGAGGAGCAGGGCGACCGGCTGATCGAAGTCGATGACCCGGTGGACGTCGGGGTGGTCCAGGATCGCCTGCGGGTCGCGCAGATCCGCGAGCACGATGCTGGTCGTGCCGGCGCCGCTCATCAGCGTGCTGGCATGGGTGTTCACGATCGGGTCGTTGTCCACGTACGCGATGCGCACGTCGGGGGCGACCTCCTGGGCGACCTCGTGGACGTTCGGGGAGGTGGGCAGCCCGGTGCCGATGTCGAGGATCTGCCGGACGCCGGCGCCGACCACGTGCCGGACGGCGCGCTGCAGGAACAGGCGGTTGGACTGGACGCCGATCCGCGCCTCGGGCGCCACGTCGATGAGCTGGTCGCCGGCCTCGCGGTCCACCTCGTAGTTGTCCTTGCCGCCCAGCAGGTAGTCGTAGATCCGCGCGGGATGCGGCCTGCTGGTGTCGATCTCCTCGGCACGGAAGCCGTTCTGCGTCACGCTGCGCTCCTCTCTCCGCGACGGGCCCGTCCGCCTCGCCCCCGAACGCCCGACGGGGGACAGCGTCTCACGTCAACACGCCTGCGTACGAACGGAGTTCCGCATCCTGGCCTGCGTGATTACGCCGTACGGCGGCGGTGGCGGCGCAGCGTCGGCGGTCCGGCGCGGAGCGTAGGGGAGGGCGCGGGACCGGGACCGTACGGGACGGGTCCGCCGCCGAGGGCAACGGCGCCAGCCCGTAGGCACCTTGGGCGCGAGCGCGGCCGACCGGCCCGCGCCGCGGGTGCGTTCAGTCGATCGCGCCGCCCGCGCCGTCGGAGCGCCAGGGCAGCGCGGGGATGGTCGCCTCGGGCACTTCGAACCAGCCCTCGGGCTGCGGCGGACGCGGTATCTCGCCGCCCCGGCGCAGGGTGCGGCCGTCGCGGACGTGGCGGCCGACCAGCGCGCCGCCGAAGACCACGAAGCCGACGCCGACCAGCCAGGTCACCACGGTCAGCACGCTGCCCACCGGGCCGTAGGTCACCGCGTTGGAGACGACGAGCGGGGCGAAGAACAGGTGCGAGAAGATCCGCAAGCCGGCGAGGCCGAGCATGGTGAGCACCGCGCCGGGCAGCGCGGTGCGCACCCGGACGGAGCCGTAGAGCAGGAAGTTCTGGCCCCAGGCGAAGAAGAGCACGCCGAGCACGAAGGTGAGGACGGCGCGCGCGACGCTCGGCATCAGGCCGCTGCCCAGGACCGCCGCGCTCTGCGACTCGCAGAACAGGTAGGCGGTGAGCACCGCGAGCCACACCGCGCGGCGCCAGTCGCGGTGCCACGGTCCGGACGGCAGGTCCCAGATCTTGCGGTAGCCGGTCTCGACGCTCGCCACGAACGACAGCCCGAAGTACGCCGCCGAGGCCAGGCTCCACGCGCCGGTCGCGCTCAGGATGTGGTTGGGCGCCGCGAACATGCTGCGCATGCTCTGCGCGCCATGCGCGTTGAGGCCCATGCCGTCGATGACCCACTGCGCGAAGCCGGGCCGGTTCTCCCAGGGAGTGGCGGCGGCGACCACGACGAGCAGCGGCATCAGCGTGACGAAGCCGAGCGCGGCGAAGCCCATCGAACGGTGCATCAGCTCGATGTGTGCCGCCTGCTTCGACAAGCGTCCGAGCGCGGACCGCTTCCAGGCGTCCGTCAGTCCTGCCATGGCGTCACCTTCCCGCAGCGTTAAGGCTTGTGGATACCTGGCGAAGTGCCTCACGCGCAACTCGGCTCCCGTGACGCACGGTTCCCGGCGACCGGTTCCCGCGCGAGCCTGGTGGCGTGGCGGGCGAAGCGCGTACGTCCGTATGTCCGTGCGTTACGTGTGGCGGTGGCGGTGGCGGTGGTACGGCAACGGGCGCGGGACGGCGCGGGCGGGGATGCGGTCAGGGGCGCGGGCGTTGCCGCTTGCCGGTGGCCGATGGCCGGTTACCTTTCGGCGGTCGGTGGTTACTGGGTCGGCGCGGGCGGTCAGCTCTTGCAGACGGTCAGTTTGAGTGCCGCGTCGATCGCCGCGCCCTGCGCGTCGGTCAGCGGGTGGCCGGGGCTGCCGAACCGCTCGGCGGCCAGGTGGTCGGCGGTCTGCGAGTCGCCGTTGATCTCGGTGCACTGGGTGCGGCCCTGGTCGATCACCTGGTTGGGGTCGGCCGCCAGCGACGGGTCGATCGCCTTCAGGGCGGCCAGGTAGGTCTGCCGGTTCACACCACTCGGCGCCGGGGGGCGGGGCACGGCCGCGCCGGTGCTCGGGCCGGCCGAACCCGTCGTGTTCGGCGCCGCGGTGGTGGCCTTGCCGGACGCCTTCTTGTCGTCGCTGCTGGACGAGCACGCGGTCGCGCAGAACGTGGCGAGTGCGGCGGCGGCCACGGCCGCGGCGGCGATTCGGGTACGCATGCCGTCACCTTGCCGCACCTGGGGGCGCGTGCCCGTCGCTGTGACCGTGCTGTGACAGCTTCTCCGCACCACCTCCCACCGGTGTGGGTCGGCTTGGGCCTGCTGGGCCGGATCGGTCCGGCTTGGTCCGAGGTGGTCCGACGTGGTCCGGCGCGGTTCGGCGGGTCCGGCTTGGGCCGATCGGGGGAGATACCAAAGAAAGCGTTGACAGTAGCGAATGCCAAAGTATCCTTTGGGGTATGAAGCTCAATGATCCCAAGGCGATGCGGGCGCTGGCGCATCCGCTGCGGCTGGATCTGCTGGAAGTGCTGTCGATGGTGGAGTCGGCGACGGCGGCCTGGTGCGGGCGGGCGCTGGGCGTGCCGCAGGCCAACTGCTCGTTCCACCTGCGGCAGCTCGGCAAGTACGGCTTCGTGGAGGAGGCGGAGCCGGGGGAGGACCGGCGGGAGCGGAGGTGGCGGCTGGTCGAGGGGAGCAGGGAAATGCGGGTCGATGTGGCCGGGGCGGACACGGCCGCGGCGGAGGCGATCGGACGACAGCTGGAACGGACCGTGGTGGAGCGGGAGATGGCGGCGATCCTCGGGTACGCGGAGCGCCGGAGCGAGGAGAGCCCGCAGTGGCGGGGGAAGGCCGGCGTGGTGAGCGCGCTCGCGGTCGTCTCCGCGGACGACATGCCGGAGCTAGAGCGGAAGTGGCAGGAACTGCTGCGGCCCTACCTCGCCCGGGCGGAGGCGCGCGGGGAGCCGGGGGTCGAGGTCGGCGACGCGGCGGCGGGCGGCGGGGCGTCGTCGGAGCGACGGCTCGTGCGGTACTTCATGGCCGCGACTCCGGTCGGGGCCTTGGACTGGATGACGGGTGATCCGGTCGAGGGCGTGCCCGCGGGGGCGTCCGAGGGCCGGGGCGGGGATTCGGCCGCCGCTTCCGCGGCGGCACGGGCGGACATGACGGGAGGGGACAGCGATGGCCACGACAGGTGACACCGACATCGACTTCGAGACCGCCGCACCGGTGGCCGGCACGCTCGACGTGGACTGGATACATGGGGTGCGCACCCGATGGCAGCGGGAACCGCATATCCAGGTGCACCGGTACGACGAGCACACGCTGGTGCTGCGCCAGAGCAAGGCGGTGAACTACGAGGCGCCCTTCGTCTTCCTCCTCTTCGGCAACGAGCGGGCGCTGCTGCTGGACTCCGGCGCCACCGCGGACCCGGAGCTGTTCCCGCTGCGCGCGACCGTGGACGGGCTGATCGACGAGTGGCTGGCCGCGCACCCGCGCGAGGGGTACGAACTGGTGGTGGCACACACCCATGCGCACGGCGACCATGTGGCCGGGGACTCCCAGTTCGCCGACCGCCCGGCGACCAGGGTGGTGCCGAAGGAGGCGGACGCGGTACGGGACTTCTTCGGCTTCGGAGAGAGCTGGCCCACCGGGCAGGTCGACTTCGACCTGGGTGGCCGCGTGCTCGACGTGCTGGGCACGCCCGGCCACCACGAGTCGTCCGTCACCTTCCACGACCGCTGGACCGGCATCCTGTTCACCGGTGACACCGTTCTCCCGGGCCGGCTCTATGTCGCCGACTTCCCGGCCTTCCTCGCGACGGTGCGGCGGATGGTGGAGTTCGCCCAGGCGCGTCGGATCAGCCATGTGGTGGGCTGCCACGTCGAGATGAAGCGCCGACCCGGCCGCGACTACCCGCTCGGCGCCACCTTCCAGCCGGACGAGCGGGCTCTCGCGATGACCGTCGGGCAACTCGTCGCGGTGCGCGACGCGGCCGTCTCCGTCGCCGACCGGCCCGGCGTGCACCGGTTCGACGACTTCGTGATCTACCACGAGCCCGGCAAGCGCGAGACCCGCAGGCTGCTCGCTCGCGCTCGGCTCCGCAAGGCGCTGGCCGCACCCCTGCGCGGCTGATCGACGGCGGGACCAGCGGGAGCTGCCGTGCCCGTTATCAGGTCTTGACTGACCGGATGCCTTCCCGGGGCTCCCGGAAACCGGAACGGCGGCGTTACGGTGTGCCCCTCGCGTCCCGATCTGGGGGAAACATGCGCATCCGCACCACCTTCCGCACCACCGGTACCTGCGCTGCCGTGGCGGTGATCGCCGCCTGCGTGCTGCTCACGGGGTGCTCGTCGGGTGGCGGCGGGGGGAGCACGGCGGCGACGTCGCAGCAGCCGGTCGCGGTCGGGCTGACGTCGGCGGAGCAGGTCGCGTCGACGCTGGAGCAGAGCGTGTCCACCATGACGACGACGGTCGTCTACACGGCGGCGACCGACCCGGACCACCTGCTCGGCAAGACACACGGCTACCTGTCCAAGGTGGCGTTCTCCGACTCCCGGGTCCAGCCCGCCGATGTCGAGGGCACCAAGTCCGACGCGATCGTGCGCGGCGGCAGCGTCGAGACGTTCGCGACCTCCGCGCAGGCGCACGCCCGCGCCAAGGCGATCGAGACCGGGGCCCAGGGCTCCGCGAGCGCCGGCGAGTACCACTACTACGTCGGCACCTCGCTGATCCGCGTTTCCCAAGTGCTCACCCCCGCCCAGGCGCAGGACTACGCACTGGCGGCCCAGAGCCTCAAGTGACCTCTGCCGCAGCCGCGTCCACGGAGGCGCGGCGGGGGCGCGGCCGTGGGCAGGGCGCGGTCGCGGACGCGGGTCCCCCCTCGGGTACGGCCGGCCCTCGCATCGTACGAACGGCCCGTTCCGCCGCGGTCGCCCCCGCGCAGCGCGGCCGGTCGCGCCTGCCGGACAGGCGCCGCCGCTCGGGTGTGAGGGGAGGGTCCGCGGGCGCGGTGGTCTTGACATGCCGACGACGGCACGCGCATCGTTTCCACCATTCGATAGGAACCTACCGACTGGTGGAATCCGTGTCGTCAACTCGCTGGACCGTCCACGCCGCCCTCCCGCACCCGGCGGGCGCATCGAGCGCCGCGCGGGCGAGCGGGCTCGCCGGCCGGCTCCGTGCCGCCGTCGGCGCCGCGAAGGTGCTGACCGACCCCGCCCAACTGCGCACCTACGAATGCGACGGGCTGGCCACCGTACGGGTCCGTCCCTCGGTCGTGGTGCTCGCCGAGCGGCGCGAGGACGTCGTCGCGGCGGTACGGCTGTGCGCCGAGGCGGGCGTGCCGTTCGTCGCACGCGGCTCGGGCACCGGGCTGTCCGGGGGCGCGGTGCCGGTGGCCGACGGCGTCCTCATCGTGCTCTCCCGGCTGCGGGCCGTACGCTCCGTCGACCCCGACAACGCCCGGGTGGTGGTCGAACCCGGCGTGATCAACCTGTGGGTGACCCGCGAGGCCGCGCCGTACGGCCAGGCGTACGCGCCCGATCCGTCCTCCCAGCAGGTCTGCTCGATCGGCGGCAACGTCGCGGAGAACGCCGGGGGCGCGCACTGCCTGAAGTACGGCTTCACCGTCAACCACGTCATGGGCGCCGAAGTGGTGCTGCCCGACGGGGAGGTGGTGCACCTCGGCGGCACCGCCCCCGAGCACCCCGGCTTCGATCTGCTGGGCGCCTTCGTCGGCAGTGAGGGCACCCTCGGTATCGCGACCGAGGTCACCGTCCGCACCGTCCAGGCGCCGGAGTCGGTGCAGACCATGCTGGTCGGCTTCCACAGCGTCGCGGACGCGGCCGGCACCGTCAGCGACATCATCGCCGAGGGCATCCTGCCGGCGGCCGTGGAGATGATGGACGCCCTCGCGATCGAGGCCGCCGAGGCGGCGGTGCGCTGCGGTTATCCGCGCGGCGCGGTCGCCGTCCTCGTCATCGAACTCGACGGCCCCCGGGTGGAGGTGGACGAGCAGTTCCGCCAGGTCGAACGGATCGCCACCGCCCGGCACGCCTTCGAGACCCGCATCGCCCGGGACGCGGAGGAACGCGCGCTGATGTGGAAGGGCCGCAAGTCCGCGTTCGCCGCGGTCGGCCGGATCAGTCCCGCGTACTACGTGCAGGACGGCGTGATCCCGCGCACCAAGCTCCCCGAAGTCCTCGACGAGGTGAGGAGGTTGGCGGACGCGGCGGGCATCCGCGTGGCGAACGTCTTCCATGCCGGCGACGGGAACCTGCACCCGCTGATCCTCTTCGACGACAAGGTCGAGGGCGCCGCACACGCCGCCGAGCAGCTAGGGTTCGCCATCCTCGACCTGTGCGTGGCCTCCGGCGGGTCGATCACCGGCGAGCACGGCGTCGGGGTGGAGAAGAAGTCCAAGATGACCACACAGTTCAGCGCGGACGACCTCGACACCATGCACCGGCTGCGCTGCGCCTTCGACCCGGCCGGGCTGGCCAATCCCGGCAAGCAGTTCCCCACCCCGCGGCTGTGCGGGGAACGGCCGGGGGTACGGACGGCGGCCGAGGACGAGGGCCGTGACGCGGCGCTGGGCGAGGTGTTCTGAGGTGAGCGGGGCCAATTCCGCTGCGGGTGAGCCGTTTTCGGGTGAGCCGGGCCCAGGTGGGTCGAGTTCGGGCGGGGGGAGTTCGGGCGGGGGGAGTTCGGGCGAGCCGAGTTCGGACCTGGCGGGCTCGGGTGAGCCGAGTTCGCGTGAGCCGAGTTCGGGTGAGCCGAGTTCGGGTGAGCCGGGGTCGTGGGACCCGGGTTCCGCCGCGCCTGCCTCGACCCAGCCCGGCTCGACCCAGCCCGGCTCGGCCCGGCCTGCCTCGACCCAGCCCGGCTCCGTCGGTGAGCTGGCCGACCTGCTGCGGTCCACCAGCGGCACCCTCGTCCCCGTTGGCGCCGGCACCAAGACCGGATGGGCCGCGCCCGCCACCTCCTGCGACCTGCTGCTGCGCACCAGCGCGCTGGACCGGATCACCGAGTACGCCCCCGGGGACCTGGTGGTC